>CAISHQ010000001.1 GCA_903885195.1 uncultured Pseudomonadota bacterium
GGCCAGCATGCCGATGTACGAGACGGCATTGATCACGAACGCGGCGACCGCTCCGGCCGCGGCCACGATCACACCGCCGATCGCCGGACCCACGCTGCGCGCGAGATTGAAGCCGACCGCATTGACGAGCACCGCGGGGGCAATCTGATCCCGCGGTACCTGGTCGGCGATCGAGGCTTGCCAGGCCGGAGCAAACGAGGCGGCGCCGCAACCGATCAGGAAAGTCAGCAGCAACAGCACCTCGGGCGTGATCTCGCCAAAGAGCGTGATCAACGCCAACGCCGCGGAGGCGAGCAGCATCAGCCATTGCGAGAACAACATCAGTCGGCGCCGATCGTAGAGATCGGCCAGAGCGCCGGCGATCATCGATAGAAAAAAGAATGGCAAGGCACCGGCGGTCTGCACCAGGGCGACCCGATCCGCAGAGGGCGCAATGGTCGCCATCAACCATGAGGCACCCACCGTCTGGATCATGCTTCCAAAGGAAGAGACGACCGAAGCCCACCAAAAGAGCGCAAATGCGCGATGCTGGAACGGCGCAAACGTTGTCGTTCGCCAGCGTTCGAAACGGGAGGTGGAAGATACGCTCATCGATTGGGAATCAACTGCCGGCAGCGCATGCCGTGGCCTCTAACGGTATCATGCCGGCATGAGCGTCACCTTGGAAAAAATCCGCGCAGCGGCCACGCTGCTGGCCGGTCATATCGTTAGAACACCGTGTCGCAAATCCGAAACACTGTCGGCCATGACCGGAGCCGAGGTGTACTTGAAGTTCGAGAACCAGCAGTTCACGGCCTCCTTCAAGGAACGCGGCGCGTTCGTCAAGTTGTCACGCCTCGATGCCGAGCAGCGCCGCCGCGGTGTCATCGCCATGTCGGCCGGGAATCACGCGCAGGGCGTCGCGCATCACGCCACACGACTCGGCATACCGGCAACGATCGTCATGCCGGTCAATACGCCGTTCAACAAAGTGCAGCAAACGCAACTGCTCGGTGCCCGGGTGATTCTGCACGGACAGCATCTGACGGAAGCCGGACAGCATGCGCAGCATCTCGCCGAAAGCGAGAGTCTCGTTTTCGTGCACCCCTACGACGACGAGGACATCGTCACGGGGCAAGGCACCGTGGCCCTCGAGATGCTCGAAGATTTTCCGGATCTCGAGTGCCTCTGCGTGCCGATCGGCGGGGGCGGACTGCTCGCCGGCATGGCCGTGGCCGCGAAGGCACTGCGACCGCAAATCGAGCTCATCGGCGTGCAGACTGAAGCCTTCCCGGGCATGCATGCGGAATTCCACGGCATGCAGGCCACCTTCGGCACGCAGACCATTGCCGAAGGCATCGCCGTGCGCAGCATCAGCGCATTGACTCGGCAGATCATCCTCGAGCACGTACGCGAGATCCTGCTAGTCAGCGATGCCGACATCGAGAATGCCATCAGCCTGCTTGTGGCGATCGAGAAAACCGTGGCCGAAGGCGCGGGCGCCGCTGGGCTCGCGGCTGTGATCGCGCATCCGGAACGTTTCCGTGGCCGCAAGGTGGGGCTCGTCATCTGCGGCGGCAACATCGACACGCGTCTGCTCGGGCTCGTTCTGCAACGCCAGTTGGTCCGCGAACGCAAACTCGTCACCTGGCGTTTCGAGAGCGCGGATCAGCCTGGAGCACTCGCTCGCATCGCCACCATCATCGGCGCCGTGGGCGGCAACATCCTCGATGTAACGCACCATCGCCTGTTCCTCGACATCTCCGCCAAGGCGACCGACATGGACTTCACGGTGGAGACTCGCGATGCCGAGCACACGCAGCAACTCGAGGACGCGCTGCGCGAAGCGGGGCTCAAGCCGCGTCGTTTGTCATCGAGCGGCAGTTGATTCCCCTTTAGTTCAGCGACATGCCGCCGTCGCGGGCGCGCTCGTTGCGGCGAGTGTGCGCAACTCCAAATGCTGGATCAGGGCGGGCCGCGTCGGCGCCAGCGTGACAGTCGCCAGCACCGCACCGCGTTCGCAGTCATAACGCCATTCGCCGCGAAGCGCGTTCTCAATCGACACGTAGCCCGGCTGCTCACGACAGGCACCCAGTTCTTCACGAAGTCGCAGGAACTCGGCACGACGACGTTCAAGACTGCGATCGAGAAAGAGATTCATTGCCGCAAGCTCGCGCGCCTGCCCATCGTCCCAGCGTTCGAGCAGCGCAGACACGCCACGTCGCGCCCGCACGAGAGCCGGCGCCGGTTCGACGACGCGCGGCTGCAGGGCACCGGTGGCTGCGAGCAACTCGAGTGCATCGTCAAACGGCTTGCCCCAACCCGTGTAGGTTCGATTGCCGAACGCAATGAGTCCTACGCCGTACTCCGGTAACCAGCGCATCTGCGATCCGAACCCGGGCAAGCCACCGCTGTGCGCGACCACATGGGCGAAGCGGCAACTCTGCGATACACGCAGGCCGTAACCGTAACCCCCTGCGTTGAGCTCAGGCTCACCCTGTGCCGTGCGCCCCACCGTCGCCCGACGCTCACGTCCGGTTTGCTGCATCTCGCGCAGCGACGCACGCGACAACGGCATCGTGTCCGCGCCGTCGCGGGCGGGCCATGCCTGCAGATAGAGACCCACGTAACGACCAAGGTCCTCGATCGAAGTCAGCATGCCGCCCATTGCACCGAAGGCACCGTCGGCGAGCTGCGGCTCGAGCTTCCATAGCCCGTCCTCGTACCGATACCCCTGCGCCAGCTGCATCTTCGGCACCGCTTCGGGTTCGAGCGTCGTATTGCGCATGCCGAGCGGACGCAACACCTGCTGCTCGACGTAGCGGGCATAGGGCACGCCCGAGACTACGCTGACGATACGGCCGAGCAGCGCAAAGCCGTAGTTGGAATACTCGTACGCCACACCGGGCGCATTCGACATCGCAATGCCCTGCTCGAGCAGGCGGTCGAACTGCGCTTCGGAAATCGCCAGTTGTTGGTCGCCCCAGGGATTGTCTTCGGGAAAGCCTGCCGAGTGCGTCAGCAAGTGACGGATGGTGAGCCGTGGAGAGTCGGTCGTGGGGTATCGAAGTTTCCGCAACTGCGGAATGTAGCGATCGACCCGATCATCGAGCGACAACTTGCCCTGATCGCGCAGACGCAGAATTGCGAGCGCCGTGAAGCTCTTGGTCATCGAGGCGATACGGAACACACTGTATGGCTGCACGGGTGCGGAGGACGCCACATCACGCACGCCCGTGACCCCGACGTGTGCGAGTCGCCCATCGACGACGATGCCCCAGGCTGCACCCGGCACATGCTCACGAGTCGTGAACTGCTGCATCAACTCATCGACGGCGGGAAACGCCGCGGCCAGACGCTCGAGGCGGGCCGGGTCGGCAAACTTCGCCGGTGGCGCGAGGTAATCCGGCGCATCCGCCGCCGTTGCCTGCTGCAGCAAGCCCTGCGCAAAAAACAAAGCAGCGCAGCCGAGCATGACGGAATACAACCGAGTCTGGATCATGGCCTGCACTCTCACGACAACAGGTTGAGGTAAGTGGTGATGATCAGCGCGTTAGCGAAATCGATGAAGAACGCACCGACGATCGGCGCAACGAGGAACGCACGGGGTGCCGGGCCGAAGCGCTCGACGATGGTGCGCATCACCGCCATGGCGTTGGCCGTGGTGCCGAGCATGAAACCGGTAAACCCGCCGCTCATCACCGCCGCGTCGTAGTCCCGCCCCATGACACGAAACACCACCCACCAACAAAACAGGGCGACGAGGGCAACCTGCACGACGAGATTGATGATCAGCGGCAAGGCCACGGCCGCGAGCTCCCAGAGCTTGAGGTTCATCAACGCGATGGTCAGGAACAAGGTTAAACACACGGCACCGATGCTGGAGGTACGGCTTTCCGGTACGACCAAAAAACCCGTGGCATCGGCCACATTACGCATCAGCGCGCCGACCAGCATGGCCCCCACGTAGCCCGGCAAGGTTACGCCCAGATCGACGAATACTTGGCTGACGAGCGAACCAAGCCACATCGCCACGAGCAGCAAGGTCAGTGCCGCAAGGGTGGTGCGCGAGCCCTGCTCGTCCTCAGGGTCCTGCACGGACGCGGACAAAACAGCCGGAACGGGTAATACCGAGTCATCCCCAGGCGCCGCCCGCAGCGCATGGCGCTCGAGCAGCCGGGTGGCGATGGGCCCACCAGCCAAGCCGCCCGCGACGATGCCCGACATGGCCGCAGCGATCGCCACGCTGTCGGCCGAAGGCACCCCCACCGCGGCGAACTGTGGCGCGAAGGCCAGCGCCGTTGCCGGACCTCCGGTCAGCGCCGTGGAACTGATGAGCACACCAAGCAGTGGTGGCTCGCCGAAGGCACTGACGATGGCGATACCCACCACGCCTTGCAGGATCGCGAGAAAAGCCGCCAACGCCAGAAACA
>CAISHQ010000002.1 GCA_903885195.1 uncultured Pseudomonadota bacterium
GCCATGACCGGCGAGCGCATGCCGCGTCGTCCCGTCTCGCCGCCACCCGAGTCGTCGCTGCTGCAACGCATCGGGGCAATGCTCAAGGACTGGCGTACGTGGTCGACGCTGGCGTATGAGGCGCTAATGCTGCCGTTGGGCGTCGTCTACTTTTCGTTGACGGTGACAGCGCTTGCAATAGGACTCGCCCTTATGCTCGCTGCGCTGGCCGGCGGCTTGCGCCTGCTCGGATTGGAAATCCCGGGCGACACACACATCGAGCTGGGCGGATTGCTGTCAGACGAGGCCGCCAACCATCCGCTGATGCTGCTCCTGTATGCCGTGTCAGGGCTCGTCTGGCTCACCCTGACGATGCACATGGTGCGTGGCATTGCGCGGTTGCACGGCATGTTGGCCAAGCGCATGCTCGTGCACGCGTAGCGCCTCTCGGCGCACGCGCGATGAGGAGTCCGGTACGTCATGAACGCTTGGGTTGCCCTGGTCATCGCCATCACGCTCGAGGTCGCTGGCACGTTCTTGCTCAAGCTATCTAACGGCTTCGAGAAGCAGCACTGGGGTGTGCTGTCGATCGCGTGCTACAGCGGGTGTTTCCTCGCCCTAGCACCGGCCATGAAGGTTTTACCGGTCGGGGTGGTCTACGCCATCTGGGCAGGATTGGGCATTGTTGCCGCCACGGCTCTGGGTGTATTCGTGTTCCACGAGAAACTCGGCACCGTGCAGTACGCCTGCATTGCGCTCGTGTTGATCGGTGCCTTGGGTCTCAGATTGACTACAAAGGCTTGACGAACACCTTGTCGCGTTGATGGTCCGTGCCAAGGACAAAGATCTGTTCGCCGGCCTCAACGAATCCTCGTTTGCGATAGAACGCGATCGCCCGTGGGTTCCGCTCCCAGACTCCGAGCCAGGCTGTGCAGCAGCCGCGCTGCGCGAGTAGTTCGAGCGCCGCATCCATCAGTGCAGTCGCAACGCCGTGTCCATGATGCTCGCTGCTGACATAGAAGCGCAGCACTTCACCTGGCGCAGGGCCCGTGATGCATTGAGGTGCAGCTGCACCCCAGCGCAACTGCGCGTAACCCGCGAGTCCTGCCGCGGTGTCATACAGTAGCGTTGCCCGATCGCTCGCCAAAATTTCTTCGGTCTGCTGGGCGGGTGAATAACTCTGTCGACAATGGAGGGCCATGTCTTCGGGCGAGTTCATTGCGCCGAAGGCTTCGCGAAACGTGTGTTCGGCGAGCTCCGCGAGTGCGCCCGCGTCGGCGGTCGCGGCGAGGCGGATTGTCACGACCGAGGCCCGACGCGGTGATTTACCACGCGGGCGTTGCGGCTGCCGTGGCCAAGCCTTTTTCCTCAAGCCACATTGGGTTATACAACCGCGACTGATATTTTTGTCCGCCGTCACACAGGATCGGCACGATGGCGTGCCCCGCGCCGAGTTGACGCGCCACTTGCATGGCTCCCGCGACGTTCACGCCGCTCGCACTACAGACAAACAGCCCGGTCGCGCGTGACGGATCGCTGAGTCGAATCAACGGTGTGCGTCCAATGGCGTCGTCGATGCCCTGCGCGATGATCATTGCCGGCCGGTTATTGACCGTCTGTTCGAGGTTCGGGTCTGCGCCACAGCCAAGTGGCAATGGCCGCGAGCAGTACACCCACGCCCACGGTCCAGGGCGATATCCCTTGCCATACAACGACGATAGCCCAGCCAACGGCCATGCCGAGCGCAGCAAGACGCTTCCCGCGTCGGCTCACGCGCCTGCCGTCTTCCCAGTCGCGCAATGCACGACCGAAGCGAGGGTGCGCGATGAGTTTGGCGCGCCATTCCGGCGAGCCTTTGCTGAGTGCCCACGCGCCGACCAGCAGGAATACCGTGGTGGGCATCAACGGGATAAAGGCGTTGATCATGCCGATGCCGACACTTGTGAAGCCGAGAATTCGCCAGAAAAAGAGCGGCATGCGGCCGCGAGCATACCCGAAATGCTGTCGGTACGACGGACAATGACCGCAGTGTCTTCGCTATGATGTAGCCGTGGATACCGATTCACTGGCAATTAAATCACTTCACGTCTACCCGCTGAAGTCCGGCCGTGTGATCGACCTGCAGCAATCCCGTCTCGGGCCTCGCGGACTGGAATACGATCGCGCATGGATGCTTGTCACGGCGAGCGGCCGCTTTGTGACGCAGCGCAGCCACCGAACGCTCGCCCTGCTGCGTGCCGTACCCAACGACAACGGCATCACTCTCGAACATCCTCACGCAGGATCGATCCACATCGAGACGCCTGCTCTGATGGCATCATCGCCTGCCGATCTTCGACGTGTGATGGTCTGGAAGCGGGAGATCGATGCCATCGATGCCGGCGAGTCGGCGGCCGACTTCGCGAGTGCTGTGCTTGGCGAACCGGCACGGGTCGTGGCCGGCGAGTCTGACCACTTTGCTGATGGGTATCCGCTGCTGATTTGCACTCAAGCCTCGCTTGATGATCTCAATCGCAGACTTCCAGAGCCTCTGCCGATGGGTCGCTTCAGACCGAACATCGTGCTGAGCGGCGCCAAGCCGTGGCAGGAAGATCACATTCGGCAATTACGGGTAGGTGGACTGCGCATCAAACTAGTCAAAGCCTGTACGCGCTGCGTCATGACTGGGGTCGACCAACTGACGGGACAAAAGGGTCTAAGTCCCTTGCCGGTGCTTCGTGAGTTCCGCTTTGACGAGAACATCGGCGGTGTGACTTTCGGTTGGAACGCGCGACTCGAGGGTGGTGTTGGTGGCGTACTGCGCGTCGGAGATGCCGTCGAAATCGATGCGCGCAGTTAGGCCAGCTCGCTCAAGCGTATGACCGACACTACAATGCAACTCCGATGAACTACGTCATTAATTTGCCAACACAAAATTCGCTGCCCGTCCGCGGCACCGAGGCTCGTTTCCCGGTGCGGCGCGTGTACTGCGTAGGCCGCAACTACGAGGCACATGCGCGCGAGATGGGCACAGATCCTACGCGCGAACCTCCCTTCATATTTCAGAAGCCGACCGATGCGGTGATCAGTGGTGCCACGTCGATTCCGTATCCTCCACAGACCCGAAACCTTCACTATGAAATCGAACTTGTCGTGGCAATCGGACGGCGCGGCGTCAACGTGCCCGAATCGGAAGCGCTCTCGCTGGTGTACGGTTATGGTGTCGGCATCGATCTGACGCGCCGTGATCTGCAGCAGGCTGCGAAAGATGGCGGAAAGCCCTGGGAATGGGGCAAGGCCTTCGACAAGTCCGCACCGTGTTCCGCGCTGGTGCCCGCCGATGTGATCGGGCACCCGGCGTCGGGTCGCATCTGGCTGTCGGTGAATGACGTCATCAAGCAGGATGCAGATATCTCCCAGCTGATCTGGTCGGTGCCCGAGGTGATCGCGTTCATCTCGGCGTCGATGGTATTGGAGCCCGGCGATCTTGTTTTCACGGGAACGCCTGCGGGCGTTGGACCGCTCCTGCCGGCAGATCGTATCCAGGGTGGTGTCGACGGAGTCGGAACCATCGAGGTATGCATCGGTGACAGCGAGCACGGTTGATCGGAGTACGCCGCTGCGTCTGCACGGCTATTGGCGTAGTTCTGCGGCGTATCGAGTTCGTATCGCCGTTCGGCTCAAGGGGCTCGTTCTTGAGGAGAGTTTCCACTCCTTGCCCAAGGCGGAGCAGCGGCAGGAGGCCTATCTCGCCATCAACCCGCAGGGTCTGGTGCCTGCGTTGCAAACGTCGCAGGGCGTGATCACGCAGTCCACAGCGATCATCGAATATCTCGACGAGCTATTTCCGCAACCGCCGCTGTTGCCCGCAGAGTCGTACGCGCGGGCGGTGGTGCGAGGCATGGCGGGCATCGTCTGCGCCGATATCCACCCGCTCAATAATCTGCGCGTGCTCAATTACCTCCGCGCCGAACTTGCCGCCGAAGAGCCACGCGTCAATCAGTGGGTGAATCATTGGATCAGCGAGGGATTTCGAGGGCTTGAGGCGCTGGCTCGGCAGCACTCCACGACCGGGCGATTTTGTTTTGGTGATGAGGTGTCACTTGCGGATATCTGTCTCGTGCCGCAGGTATTCAATGCACGGCGCTTCAAGTGTTCGCTCGATGAGTTTCCGACTCTGCTGGCGATCGATGCGCATTGTTGCAGTCTCGAAGCGTTTCGCCTCGCAGCACCAGATCTGCAGCCGGACGCGGTAGCGTAGTAGCGCGCCGAAGACTCGGCATCTCATCGCTCGTCGCGGAGAAAGTCCTCGATCAGGGCGGTCAGCTGCCCGGGTGCTGCCTCCCACATCGCCTGACCATGATCGGAAAGAGTGGGTTTGGACTGCGCGATGCCTATAATTCCAGCATGAAGTCCCGTACGACCCCTGCCGAAATCGAGCTGGTCCGGGCGGTCCTGCAGGGAAAGGCGCCCGGGCCGCTGGGGTTGGTGGCCAAGCGGCTCGGTATTGCGGAGAGCTGCGTCGCGAGCTCGCTACCCGCGGATCGGTCGCACGGGGTTGCGGCGAGCCACTTCCAGGCGGTAAGGAAGAGCATCGAGCAGTGGGAAGATGCGGTAACGCTCATCACCCGAGGCGACTCGGTCGCTGATCGGCTCCCTGCCCGTGTTGTGTCCGCAATGAACGGCCCGGTCGGGCGGAGGATAGCGCCGTGAAGCGAGGCTACGCAGACGGGCCGTACGGACAGATTCATTACCACGACGCAGGCGCGGGTCGGCCGCTGGTGCTGATCCATCAGGCGCCCATGTCGGCGCGGCAGTACGACAGCGTGTTTGATCGCCTGGTGGCGCGTGGTATCCGGCCCATCGCCATCGATTGCCCGGGGTTTGGCATGTCGGACCCTACGCCTTTTGTGCCGTACATCGAACAGTGGGCGTGTGTTGTGCCCACGGTGCTCGAGCATCTTGGCGTGCAAAGCGCGGTGCACTACGGCCATCACACCGGAGCGCTCGTCGTTACGGAAGTCGAGCAGCAGTTCCCTCAATGCGTCGAGAAGCTCGTGCTCGGCGGCGTGCTGATCCTGAGCGAGGCGGAGCGTAAGTTTTTCGACGGTATCGTCGAGTATGAAAAGCACATGCGCCACAAGACTGACGGCTCTCACCTCGTCGAGGCGTTCAAGTTGCGGTACGACATGTACGGCAAGACCCCGGAACCCGACCCGGAACTCATCACTCGTTACACCGTCGAGCGGTTCATGGGGCTAGGCCCGTTTTGGCACGGACACCACGCCGCGTTTGCCTATGATCATGCCGCGGCCTTCATGAAGATCCAGCGCCCGACACTGATCCTCACGAACACCGGTGATCAGATCTACGAGAACGCCAAGGTCGCGCATTCGATGCGACCGGACTTCGCGTTCGTCGAGATCCCGGGCGGCGGAATCGACATCACCGATCAGTGCCCCGCGGAGTGGGTCGAGGCCATCGACGCGTTCATGGGTTGAACGCCAGACGGCCGTTTGCGCGAAAGCGCTCGACTCGTATGCGAGAAGTGTTCGATAGTCTGGACTCTAGAGCGTCGGCATACCCATCTTCAGGAGAATCGATCATGTCGGTCCGTCATCCAAGCGAACCCCGCCGCAGTCGGCGTCAGTTTGTTGCAACGTCACTCGGCTTGGGCGCGGCCGCGGCCGCGGCGACGAGTCTTGCCGCAGCCAAACAATCGAGCGGCAAGCGCGTCAGCGACGAAGAGTTGCGTGCCCTGTTCAAGGATCCGGTGTGGAATCGCGAGACCACGGCGCGCCTCGAGGGTGATACGGCACCGGGCAAGTTCGTCAACGGCTACGTCACCGGTACGGTCATGGGTGTGCGCGATGGCGAGCCGGTCAAGCCGCTGTTCGGTTTCGAGGTGTTTTCGGCGCTTCGAGTCGTCAAGCAGCCAAACGGTGACTACCAGCGGATGTGTCGCGAACTTATCTTTTATCGCGACTTGCGCACCGGCGAGTTGATGGATACGTGGCTCAATCCGTACACCAACGAACAGGTTCGTGTCGTCGATGTGGCGAATGATCCGTTCAACTACGTGATTTCCGAGTTTTATCCGGATCCGCCCACTTACGGCGGACTCAACGCCGTAAAGCCGCCACGTCGCCCGTTCCTGCGGGATTGGGCCATCCTCAACGAAAACACCGTGATCCTGAGTAGCGATATCCATCTCTACTACCGTAACGCGCTCGACCCGACGGTCTGGAGGCGTGAATCCTCGGGGCCGATGAATCGTGTGTCGGAGCTGTTCCGTTATCAGATTCGTCGTGAGGATCTGGTGAATCCCGAACTCACACACCTACCGCACAGTGGGGTTTGGAATCGCATCACACCTTGGTTGCCGTGGATGCTGATGGGGCCCACTCCGGGTCACATCGTCTACGCGGGCTCATTCAGTTCGGTGAAGAGCGTCGACTCGGTACCTGCGGTAGTTCGTAAGCGAGTGCTCGAGCGCTTCCCGATGTACCAGGTTGCACCGGAGAAGTGGGTGGATCCCAGTCTCTCGAGTCTTGAGAACTACGCACGTACCCAGAAGCCGGCGCCTGCGAAGGAATAAGTCGTGAGCGGGACCCTGCCGGCACCGCACGTGACGCCGCTATCGCGCGCGGAGTTGCCGCCGTTCATGCAGGAAGCCTTCGATCGCGCGCAGCAGACTCGCGGTGATGCGACCTTCGTGCAGGTGATGGGGCATGCCCCGGAACTGCTCGAGTGGTATGGCGAGTTCTACCAGCGAGTGTTCTACGGTGGTCGTGTACCGGCACGCACCAAGGAATTACTCCGACTGCGGCTGTCGACCTTGCATGGCTGTGCGTTCTGCAACCGTGGTAATCGGCATGACGCCCGCGAAGCCGGACTTACGGAGACTCAGATCCGCTCGATCGACGACCCGTCGGCGGCGTGCTGGTCACCCGCCGAACGGGCGGTGCTCGAGTTGGCTTCAGCGATGGCGCTGACTTCGCCTCGGGGCACGTTGACCGACGACAACTATCGCCGCCTTCGTGAGCATTTCGACGATGCGCAGATCGTCGAGCTCGGCATGACCATGGCGGTACTGACGGGTATGGCGAAGTTCCTGTTCGCGTTCGACCTCGTCGAGCGAGAGGATTACTGCGAGTTTGGTGTTACGGCAGAGGGCTCATGAACAAAATACGCCGCATAGGCTGGCTGACCATCCTTGTTTGCCTCACGGGCAGTGCCACCACCATGGCGGATACCCCTGCACGGGTGACGGACGCAGCCGGCTTCAAGGCCGCGTTGCAGGCCGAACGAGGCTCGGTGCTGGTCGTCAATCTTTGGGCGACATGGTGTGTTCCATGCCTACGCGAGGTGCCTGACCTGCTCGCGCTGGCCAAGGAGTTCGAGACCAAAGGGGTCAAGCTGATCGGAGTCTCGGTCGATGACCCATCGCCCGGAGCAGCGGTGGTGGAGCAGTTTCGCAAGAAGTACTTTCCTGCCTTCGTGACGTTCGCGCGCAACGGGCCGCAGATGGATGAGCTCGCGAGTGTTATCGACCCGGCCTGGAATGAGGTCGTTCCCACGACCTACATTCTCGATCGGCAGGGCAAGCCCGTCGCGCGTCTGCAGGGCAAGAAGTCATTGGCTGAGTTTCGGGAAGCGGTGCGCAAGGCACTTTGAAGCCATGCGGGCGATCCACTCGCATAGTTATCGTCTAGGAGGGGTTCTCGCAGCGCTCCTGCACGCCCTTATGCTCGGCTCAGCCGTGGCGGCGAACGCCGAGCTGCTGATCGTCAACGCGCGAGTTTTCAATGGGCGCGATGCGGAGTTATCCGCACCGAGCACCCTACGTGTCAGCGAGGGTCGAATCGTGTCGATCACCGCGGGTCCGCCGACTTCGAGCGGTGGCGCGGTCATCGACGCCGGCAATCGCGTGGTCATCCCGGGGCTCATCGATGCGCACGTGCATCCGAGTATCCCGCTGGGTTTCACAGCCATGCGCGATTTGCAGCCCGATTACGCAGCGCACCGGTCGGCAGCGGAAGCTCGAGCCATGCTGCTGCGCGGTTTCACCACCATTCGCGACATGGCGGGGCCCAGCTTTGGTTTGAAGCAGGCCATCGACGAGGGTGTGCTGGTCGGTCCGCGGATCTTCCCCTCCGGCGCGATGGTCAGCCAGACGAGTGGTCATGGCGACTTTCGCAGCCGCGCCGCGTCGTCGGTATCCAATACCGGCATTGATGTCATGGAGCAGCGCGGCTACGGCCGTTTGGCTGACGGCGAGTCGGCAGTGTTGCTCGCGGTACGCGAGCAACTGCGCGAGGGTGCCGCGCAAATCAAGATCGCAGCCGGTGGTGGCTTGTCGTCGAACTACGATCCGCTCGACAGCGTGCAGTATCTCGACGCCGAGCTGCGCGCAGCCGTGCGCGCGGCAGCCGACTGGGGTACTTACGTCGCGGTCCACGCCTACACCCCGGAGTCGATCCGCCGCTCCGTAGAGGCTGGCGTGCGCAGCATCGAGCATGCACATCTCATCGACGAACCGACCATGAAGTTGATTGTGCAGCGCGGGGTGTTCGTGTCACCGCAGGCCTATCTGTTCTCGGGCAATGCGTTTCCGATGACGGGTAGGGCGGCGGTGATGCCGTCCGGTCTTGATCGCATGATGCAGCTGGCGAAGAAACATGGTGCAAAGATTGCGTTCGGCACTGATGTCTTTGGTGGCTCGCGCATGTACGCGCTACAGTCGAAGGAGTTCACGGCGCGGCTGCGTTGGTTCGATTCGCTGACGATCCTGCGGCAAGCGACGGCCGTCAACGGCGAGTTGCTGGCGCTCAGCGGTCCGCGCAATCCCTATGCAGGAGCGTCGCTGGGCGTGCTCGAGTCGGGCGCGTGGGCGGATTTGCTCATCGTCGATGGCAATCCACTTGTCGATATCGGTGTGCTTGAAGACCCCGAGAAAAATCTGCGGGTGATCGTCAAGGGCGGAGTGGTCTACAAGAACACGTTGGCGCCTTAGAGGCGCAGGCGCTCGCGCCAGTCAGTTGTGCTCGGCCGAGACGAGCGGCACGGTTTCGTGAACCCAATTGCCGCTGTCGCGGCGCGCGGGACTCGGAATGGCCATGGCGACGTCACCAATCTTGGTGCGTAGTGCCTTGACGTCGATCCTCCAGCCGAGTGCATCCCACTTCTTGAGCCAGTCGCGGTAGTGCGCGATGGCCGTATCGCCCGGAACCAGCACTTCTCGAGTGTTGCTGTCCGGAGTGCGCACCGGGTTGAGATTTTCGATGATGAGGGTGTCTTCCTGGACCACCTTGCGCGTCACCTCGGCCATGCGCGCCTCGTGCGCATCCTCAAGCAGCCAGTTACGCATGCTGACGAGGTAGATGCGTGTGTGTGACTCGTCGATCGGCGCTTCGAACATGTACTGGTGGAACGAGTTGGTCGCCGTGAGATCAATGTAGGTCACGAGTTGGTTCGGGCCTTGATGCCAGGATCCCGCTGCGCCGATGCGCGGACCCTGACGGACGTTGGCCAGCGCCGTATCTTCGTTCTTCGTGCCGCCGAACTTGATGTAGTGCTTGCTGCCCCATGGGATTTGCTCCATGGGCAGCGGCGTGCGCTGCTGCTCGGGCGATAGAGAAGGCTGACCCTGTGCGGCGTGCACGAATTGGTTGTGGATGGGATCGAGACCGTTTTCGATCGAACGTTCGTAGTAGGCGTTGACGTCGAAGACGAAGGTCTGCGCACGCCACTGCGGCGAACCAAATTCTTCGATCGCATACAACGGCGGTCGTTCAGCCTCAGGGAGATCCCCCAAGAAAGCGAAGACGATGCCGTATTTTTCGAGTACCGGGTAACTGTCCACCTTCGCGCGCGCGGGCAGTTGTGCGCCATCGCCGAGCGAGGGGATGCGCTTGCACCCGCCGTCACCCCCAAACTCCCAGCCGTGATAGGGGCAGGCGACGTGATCGCCGCGGATCTTGCCGAGGCCGAGTGCTCCACCGCGATGCACGCAGGTGTCGGAGAGCACTTTGGCATGGCCTGCCGTATCGCGAAACACGACGAAAGGCAGGCACAGCACGGTGACGCGCAGAGGCTTGTCCTGGGTGACTTCCGTGGCGAGCGCGAGCGGATACCAGAAATTGATGTACATGGGCCGAGCATACTGCGCCCGGAAAGCGGCACCCTACGGCACGATCGCCCCGTGTTCGCGCTGAGGCCAAAGTTTCAGCCCCGCTACCCCGAACGCGAAGTCGGTCTCGAACAGCCGATCAAAGGCGACGCCCCGGCCAAGGCAGTGCAACACCCGAAGCGGGCCTTGATGGGCCACGACGACCACTTGAGTGTCTTCGTTGTGGATGTCCTCGAGGCGTCGCTCCGCGCAAAACGCTTCGACTCGCGCCCAAAGCTGGCTCAGCGACTCGCCGTCACCGGGTGCGACGTTCCACAGGTCGGCGCCCCAGCGGTCGATTTCATCACGGGCAATGTTGTCCCAGGCTCGTCCTTCCCAGCGACCGAAGTCGAGTTCGAGCAACCTCGCATCGTCAGCGCAGGCGGCGCCGCGTTCGGCGGCGATCGTCTCGGCGAGGCGCTGACAGCGGGCGGCGGGGCTCGTGAACACGGCATCGACCCGCGGCAGACGATCGAGGACGGCTCGTATGTCCTCCTCCGCGGTGATGGCGAGCGGTAACTCGCTGCGGCCGTAGCAGATGCCGGGGGCGACGTCCGGCCGCGTATGGCGGATCAGATGTACCACGCCGCCAACATCCCGAGAAAAAGCCCGAGTTCGGCCAGCTGCTGAGCGGCTCCAAGGCAGTCGCCCGTGTATCCCTGCAGATTGCGTTGCAGGACGCGATACCACCAGAGGACCACCAGGACCGCAGGCACCACGCCGCCGAGCAGTGCGGGCTCGAGCACGGCACCGAGCGTCAGGACAACGACGGTGGTGATTGCCGCCACCCACAGCCCGCTGCGGCTCAGGTTGCGCGACAACGGCTTGGCTTTCGACTCGTCCTCGCGAACGTACGGCAGGCACCACATCAAGACCACTGCGGCGAATCGGCTGCTGGCATGGCCGGCTACCAGCAATACACAGGCCGTGGTGACCGGCAAGGCTGACAGCACGGCCACCCTCAGGCTGATGCCGAGTACGAGTGCCAGCGTCCCGTAGGTACCGATGCGCGAGTCGCGCATGATTTCGAGGATCCGTTGCTGACCGTACCCGCCGCCCAGTCCGTCGGTGGCATCGGCAAGGCCATCCTCGTGAAATGCGCCGGTCAGCCAGATGGACGCCGCGACGGCGATGATCGCTGCAACCACGGGCGGCCAAAGAAATGAGGCCAGCAGCAGCGCCGTCGCCGAGATCACCCCGACGAGTACGCCCACGGCAGGAAAGTAGCGCGAGGCGTCGTCAAGCAGCTGCTGCGAGTGTCCCACCGATGTCGGTACGGGCAGTCGGGTGAAATACTGCACGGCAGCGAGGAACGAGCGCAGCTGCGCGTTCATCCGTCGCTACCCGGGCTTTTGGTGCTGACGCCAGCACTGCCGAAAGTGGCCATATTGCGAAAGAGTGCCACACTGTTGCGCAACAAGGGCAAGGCCAGCAGTGCGCCGCTGCCTTCACCGAGGCGTAAGCCGAGCGACAGCAGCGGCTCGATTCGCAGTTGTTCCAAGAGCAGCCGATGGGCGGGTTCCGCCGAGCAATGACTGACGATGCAGCGGCTGAGCGTTCCCGGCTGCATCCGTTCGGCGAGCAGTGCGGCGACCGTCACCGCGAAGCCATCGATGAGTACCACGGTTCTCGATGCAGCGACGGTGCTGATCGCGGCGGCGAGCGCAGCGATTTCGAAGCCACCGTAGCGGCGAAGCAGAGTGATCGCCTCTGCTGCGGCATCGCCTTTCGGCAACGCTTCGGTGGGACGCTCCCGCACTCGCTCGAGCAGGGCAAGTTTGCGCGCAACCCCGGCGGAGTCGAGTCCCGTTCCGGGACCCACGCAATCGGCCAGCGGCAGGCCCGTGAGCTCGGACAGCAGCAGCGAGCTGATCGCCGTGTTGCCGATACCCATCTCGCCGAACAGCATCACTCGATGACCCGCGCGTAGCGCCTCATGCGCCGCCTCGCGCCCTGCGGCGAGTGCGCGCTCCAGCTCTTCTGCGCTCATCGCGTCGGCATGCAGGATGCTGGCTGTGCCGCGCGCGACTTTGGCCTGCGTCAACTGCGGATGCGGCATGAAGTCGGCATCCACGCCGACGTCGATGATGCGCAGCGTGCAGCCTGTTTGCGCCGAGAGCACATTGGCCGCTGCGCCGCCGCGCAGGAAGTTCAGCACCATCTGTGCTGTCACGGCCCGCGGGTAGGCGCTGACGCCGTCATTGGCCAGACCGTGATCGGACGCGAACAGCAGCAAGCACGCGGTATCAAGCTCGGGCTGCAGTGTTTCCTGTATCTCGCAGATCTCGGCCACGAGTGTCTCGAGCCGCCCGAGCGATCCTTGCGGTTTGGTCAATTGGTCGAGCCGCGCAAGGGCTGCACGGCGCCACGAACCAGCAGAGGAGGCCGTCTCGCTCACCGCGCGGCGTACCGCAGCGCCAGGTGCCACTCACGACCGGGCTGCGCGTAGAAACTTGCCGACTCGTAGCGGCGATCGAGCGCGTTGTCGAGCCGTGCTTGTACGCGCAGCGACGGATTGACCGCCCATTCCGCGCGCAGATCGAGCAGGAACCACGGGTTCAGCATGCGCGTGTTGGCCAGGTTGTCGTAGCGACGACCTTGGTACTGGGTGCGCGCGCCAAGGCTGATCGCGCCAAAGCTGCGTTCCAAGTCGAGCCGTGCCACTTGCTTGGCCCGCCGCGGCAGCAACTTTCCTCGGTTGCCGCCCGGGGACTCATTGCGCGGCGTGAGCCATTCGGCCGAGCCGCTCAAGCGCCATGCGCCGAGTGTCGCGGCGCTCACCAATTCGACCCCGCGGATGAGGGTCTCATCAACGTTGACCGGCGAGAAATTGGCATCGAAGCCGATCAGATCGTCGATGCGGTTTTCATAGGCGGTGATCCCGAAGGAGGCCGTGTTGCCGCTCCAGCGTAGCGCTGTCTCGATGCTGGTGGAATTTTCCGGCTTCAGTGCGGCATTGCTGAACCCGGGGAAATACAGCTCGTTGAAACTCGGTGCCTTGAATCCACTGCCAGCGGTGGCTGTCAGACGCCAACCCGGCTGGAATTTCCAACCCCAGCCGATCGATGCCGTGGTCTTTCCGCCGTAGCGTTGGTTGTCGTCGTAGCGCAGACCGACCTGCGCCGTGTGTGCGCCGAGGCGCTGCTGCAGCTCGGTGAAGAGGCCCAGGTTCTGACGAGAGGTTTCCGTGTACGCCGTCGTACTCGACACCGAGTCGCGCAGATAGTCGGCGCCGACGATGGCCGAGAGCGTGGCAGTGATCGGTTGTTCGGCTTGTAGCGAGGCCGAATCGCGCGCCGTATCGAAGCGCGATACGAAACGACTCTCTGAGAAGTTCCGGCTCTCATCAATCGTACGGCCGATCTGCAGCGAGGCGCTGCGATTGTCCGCCGGTTTCACACTCAGGGAGGCACCCACACCGCCCTGACGGATTTTCGCAGCGTTCTGGAAGGAGCCATCGAATTCGACGCGGCCGGTGGTCAGCGAGGCGAAACCCTCGAGCGTGCTGCGACCGCCGAGTTCGAGACCTCCGCGAGCCGTGACCGAGGTGTTGCGATAGCCGTCGTCATCGGGCTCATCGGTGAAGCAGCCGGCAAAAATCGGCGCACCGAAGCCGCGACAGGAATTGGTGCCGCTCGATTCGAGCGAGGACACACCGAACTGCCAGAACCCACCCTCGGTGCTCGCCCCTGCATTGATAGCGAGATTGCGCGTTTGCGCGGAGCCGTAGCCGGCGAGTGCATCCCATTGAGTCGTGCTGGAGACGGGCGCGCGGCGTGTGAAGATCTGCACCACGCCACCGACTGCATCGGCACCGTAGAGCGAAGAACGTGGTCCGCGCACGACCTCCACACGCTCGATCAGTTCGACGGGCAGATCCTGAACCGCTGCCGTGCCCAGGGTCGTCGAGCTCCATCGCAGTCCGTTGACGAGCACCAAGTTGTGGTCCGCTTCGGCGCCGCGAATGAAGAGCGAGCTGGCCTTGCCGATGCCACCGTTGTTGGCTACGACCACGCCCGGTAGGTCAGCGAGCAACTGTGCGAACGAGGCGTACTGGCGCGTCTCGATGGTGTTGCGATCCACCAGACTGGCGGACACAAGGGTATCGACCAGGCGCTCCGGCCGGCGGCTGGCTGTGACGATGACCTCTTCGAGCGAATCGACAGACGGAGCGGCGGTCCCGATGGAGGGGGAGATTGCGGCAGTCAACACGCCGAAGATAGAAAAAGCGGCCACAGCAGCCGGCGGCAAACGAGTCATGCAATGTCTCCCCGAGGACGCTCTCCCGCGCCTCGATAACGTAGTCCACCGGGAAGAGAGGGTTTGGGGAAACAAGCGGACCCTGAAAGGGGCCGACCCGTTCCTGTCTGCCCACCGCAGCCCGGGATGTCGTCGAGGCCGGTCTCCGGGCTCATGGGTTCGGCTTGCGTCGCAAGCACCGACATCGATCGCCTTCCCGCAATCCGGCGTCGCGCTGGATTGCAGTGGCGGGTTGACCGATGTCACCCATTTACCGTTGCGGGGGCAGCGCCGGAATGGAACCCCAAGGGCTCGCACCGGCTTCCCGTTTCACTCCGCCATCCGCAGGACGCGCCTGCAGACACGGAACACCTCGACCGGCGCACAATGCACGGGGGGCTGCGGTTTTGCAAATGCATCCGGAGCCTGCGTCCACAACCAGAGGATGTCGGGTGTATGGTTGACGGCATGAGTGTCGTGGCGCTGCGCGCGGATCGCGTCCTGTTGGCTGACGGGTTCGTGCCCGGAATGAATGTTCTCATCGCAGATGGGATCGTGGTTGATGTCTGTCCCGACTCACGACGCCCTCACGACGCATCGGTTCGTGTGCTGGAGGGGGATCTCGTACCGGGATTCATCGACCTGCAGGTCAACGGTGGCGGCGGGGTCTTGTTCAATGATCACCCTGATCTCGAGGGTGTCCGTAGTATCGCAGCGGCACATCGACGATTTGGATCGACGGGTCTGCTGCCCACGGTGATCAGTGACGACCTGAAGGTTGTGGCCGAGGCTATTCGCGCCACAGATGCTGCCATCGAGGCGGGCGTGCCCGGAGTGCTCGGTCGTCATATTGAGGGGCCCTTTATCAACGTGGCCAAGCGCGGAATCCACGTGGCCGAGAAGATCCAAACTTTGGATGAGCGGGCGCTGGACGTTCTGAGCTCGGCACGGCATGGCCGAACGCTCGTCACGCTGGCGCCCGAGCAAGTGCCTGCGGGTGCGATTCGCGAGCTCGTGCGGCGCGGCGTGATCGTGGCGGCCGGACACACGCTTGCCTCGTATGCGCAACTCGATCTCGCGCGACAGGAAGGACTGCGTGGGTTCACCCACGTCTTCAATGCAATGAGCCCCCTTGGCAGTCGCGAGCCCGGTGCAGTTGGTGCGGCAGCGGACTTTGACGATTGCTGGGCCGGCGTGATCGCCGATGGGGAGCACGTGCATGCTGCGGCGCTACGGTGGATGTTGAAGGCGAAGGGACCTGAGCGGCTCGTGCTGGTGACCGATGCCATGCCTCCGGTAGGCACCACAGCAAGCGCGTTTACGTTGCAGGGCAGCGAGATTCAAGTGATCAACGGCCGCTGCATCGATCACAGCGGCACGCTGGCTGGATCGGTGCTCGATATGGCTTCTGCCGTGCAGCGCGCGAGTGAGTTGATGCGAGTGGATCGTGCCGTGGCCGTGCGTATGGCGAGCTCGACACCGGCGTCGGTGCTCGGCCTCGAGCACGAGCGCGGGCACATCGCCGCAGGCTATCGAGCGGATTTGGTGTTGCTGTCGTCGGAGGGAGCGGTGCGCGAAGTCTGGGTGGCGGGCGCGACGGGCTGACCGGGCGGTAGTCCGCGGGTGCGGGCAAGGTGAATGGCGCCGCTCAACGCATCGCCGAGCGGTTCACGCAAGCGACTGCGCACGCTCACCGACAACCATTCGCGCAGTCGGGGCGCGAGGCCACCCATCAGGCAACACTGCGGCACGCCCCGCTCGAACAGCGTATTGATCAGTCGATCGATGCGCTGCGCGGACTCCTGCACGATGGGCTCAGCTACCGCATCACCACGCCCTGCATGATCCATCACCAGCGGCGCGAAGGCGGCGAACGCCGTCGCGTTGGCCGTGTCCATCCAGGCGATGATCTCTGCGGCCGAGTCCGAAAAATAGGCGAGCAGTTCGTGCGTCATCCCCGAGTGGGCGATACGTCCATCGCGTGCCCACAAGCAACGTCGAATCGCTTGCAGGCCGAGATCTGCACCGCTGCCCTCGTCGGAGATCGGAAATCCGTAGCCACCGACCACGATGGTTTCGCCATTGACGCGACCGAAGCCGATGCTTCCGGTACCGACGATCACAATGCCGCCATCTGCGCCGTCGTGTGCGCCGATGCAGGCGATGGCTGCATCGCTGGCGAAGGCGATGGTCTCGAAAGGGAACGGATGTGAACGCAGGCTTTGCAGCACGCCACGTCGATTGAGACCCGCAATACCGAGGCCTGCCTGAATGCTGCGTAGAGCGGCCTCGTCGAGGCCTGCTGATTTCGTGGCGCTCTGCCACGCTGCGTTGATTTCACGGAATGCAGCATCAAGACCAACGCGCGTGTTGGCGGGCCCGGCTTCGCCGGTGCCAAGGATCTGGCCGTGTGGGTCGACAAGACGTGCCCGCGTGTGCGTGCCACCCGCATCGATTCCCAGAAAAAAAGCCATGCCGAAAATGGTAGGCTCGGTCCTGCGTTGTGGCAATGGGCCCCTCTGCAGTGACGCGAGTCTTCACCGTGGCGACCGAACATCTCGATCCCCGCTCCATCGATCTAGACCTGCGCGCATCGACCGACGTCGCCGCCTTGCTCATCGACTCGCAGCGCGAAGCCGTCCATACCCTGTCCGAGTGCATCGCACCCCTCGCAGCAGCCATCGATGCTGCGGTTGCTCGACTGCGCGCCACGGACGGTCGCTTGATCTACGCGGGCGCAGGCACTTCCGGCCGCCTCGCGGTGCAGGATGGCGTGGAGTTGTGGCCCACCTACAGTTGGCCGATGGATCGGCTGGGATTCGTGCTTGCGGGCGGACTTGAGGCCATGGTGGGCAGCGTCGAGGGCGCCGAAGACGACACGGTGGCCGCTCGAGCCGCGATGGCTGCACTGGAGCCCGGAGGCGACGATGTCGTGATTGGCGTCGCCGCCAGTGGCTCGACACCCTTTACGGTGGAGGCGGTTCGGTGGGCGCGTGCAGCAGGCGCGCTCGCCATCGGGCTCAGCAGCAACGACACGGCGCCCTTGCTGCAGGGCGTCGATCACCCCGTCTGCCTGCGCTCGGGACCGGAGATGGTTGCAGGCTCAACGCGGCTGGCCGCGGGTACCTTGCAGAAGATCGCCCTTAATACGCTCTCCACCGGAATCATGGTTCGGCTCGGCCGTGTCTATGGTGGCCGAATGGTCAGCATGCGCAGCTCGAATCAGAAACTTCGGCGACGCGCGGCAGCGATGGTGGCTGGCCTGTGCGGGGTGACGGCCGAGGAGGGTTTGCAGGTAGTGGAGCGCGCCGAGGGCGACATACGGCTGGCGAGTTTGCTGGCCCTGGGGGCAGGCGAGGCGGCGGCCCGCGACGCCCTGCTCGCCACCGACGGCAACCTGCGTGAGGCGCTTGCGAACCTGCGGCGCGACGGCCTGTTGGTCCGCGACTTTCGAGTATGATTCGCGGGCTCGAAAGACATAGATGAGGTTGCCATGTCCCTGACGATCGGTGTTCCGCGCGAAATCTTTGCCGGCGAGAAGCGGGTCGCCACGGTTCCTGAAGTCGTCGAGAAACTCGTCAAGCTCGGGTTCAAGGTCGTCGTTGAGAGTGGCGCTGGTGATGCGGCCAACTTCAGCGACGATGCCTACCGTGGCGCGGGCGCTACCGTGGTGCCGGTCGGCGGTGAGGTGTGGTCGGCCGCCGACATGATCTTCAAGGTTCGCGCACCCGCTGCGAGCGAGGTTGCACTGCTCAAGCCCGCCACTACCGTCATCAGTTTCGTGTGGCCTGCGCAGAACCCCGAGTTGATGCAGCAGATGGCCGATCGCAAGCTCACCGTGCTGGCCATGGACAGCGTGCCGCGCATCTCGCGCGCCCAAAAAATGGACGCGCTGTCCTCCATGGCCAACATTGCCGGTTACCGCGCCGTGATCGAGGCAGCGCACCACTTCGGGCGATTCTTCACCGGCCAGATCACCGCGGCGGGCAAGGTGCCGCCGGCCAAAGTATTCGTGATCGGCGCGGGCGTGGCGGGGCTCGCCGCGCTCGGTGCAGCCGTGGGCCTCGGTGCCATCGTGCGCGCCAACGACACGCGCCCCGAAGTCGCCGATCAGGTGAAGTCGATGGGTGCCGAGTTCGTGCCGGTCGACTATCAGGAAGAAGGCACCGGCGTCGGCGGCTATGCCAAGGTCATGAGCGAGGGCTTCCAGAAGGCGCAGCGCGAGACCTTTGCCAAGCAGGCCAAGGACGTCGACATCATCATCACGACCGCGCTCATCCCGGGCAAGCCGGCGCCGAAGCTGATTACCGAGGAGATGCTGCGCTCGATGCGTCCGGGCAGCGTCATCGTCGATCTCGCCGCAGAGCAGGGCGGCAACTGCGAGTGGACCGTACCGGGCCAGGTCGTAGTTCGGGAGGGCATCACGGTGATCGGCTATACCGATTTGCCGAGCCGACTGGCCAAGCAGTCATCGACCCTATACGCCACGAACCTGCTGCGGCTCACTGAGGAGCTGTGCAAGACCAAGGATGGGCGCATCGACGTCAATTTCGACGATGAGGCCATCCGCGGTGCGACGGTCATCAAGGAAGGCGCTATCACTTGGCCGCCTCCGCCGCCCAAATTGTCGGCAGCTCCGCCCCAGGCCAAACCCGCTGCAGCGGCGCCCGCGATGGCGCCTAAGAAAAGCTCGCACGGTCATGGCGCATCGAGTGAACCGGCTTCGACGAAGAGTCTCGCGATCACCTTTGGTGTAGGCGCGCTGCTCTTCTGGTTGATGGGCGCCTACGCGCCGGCGTCGTTTCTCGCGCACTTCACGGTGTTCGTGCTCGCCTGTTTCATTGGCTACATGGTGGTGTGGAACGTGACGCCGTCGCTGCACACGCCGCTGATGAGCGTCACCAACGCGATCTCGAGCATCATTGCGGTGGGCGCCCTGATTCAGGTCGCACCGCCTATCGATGCGGCAACGAGTGATCGACCCGATCGGCTGATTCTCGGCCTTGCGGTGGTTGCCATCACGCTCACGGCGATCAACATGTTCGGTGGCTTTGCCGTCACCCGTCGCATGCTTGCGATGTTCCGGAAATAAGGAGTCAGCGACGTGTCTGAAAGCCTCGCAACGGTTGCCTACATCGGCGCAGCCATTCTGTTCATTTTGAGTCTCGGCGGCCTCTCCAACCCGGAGACCTCACGCCGCGGCAATTTCTACGGCATCGTCGGCATGACCATTGCCGTGCTCGCCACAGTGCTGGGACCCCGGGTCACGGCAGCGGGAGTGCCGTGGATTATCGGCGCACTCGCGGTGGGCGGGGGTATCGGTCTCTATGCCGCACGCAAGGTGCAGATGACCCAGATGCCGGAGCTCGTGGCGCTGATGCACAGCCTCGTGGGTCTTGCGGCCTGCCTCGTGGGCTTCGCGAGTTATGTCGACACCTCGATCCAGTTCGGGGGTGCGGAGAAGGCCATCCATGAGGTGGAGATCTACATCGGCATCCTGATCGGTGCGGTCACCTTCTCAGGCTCCATCATCGCATTCGGCAAACTCTCCGGAAAAATCGGCGGCAAGCCGCTGCTGTTGCCGGGGCGGCATTGGCTCAACCTGATCGCCTTGCTGGTCGTGATCTGGTTCGGCTATCTCTTCCTGCAAGCGCACGATCCCGCGGCCGGAATGATGCCGTTGATCGTGATGACGGTTATCGCGCTGCTCTTTGGCATCCATATGGTGATGGCTATCGGCGGTGCGGACATGCCGGTGGTGGTTTCGATGCTCAACAGCTACTCGGGTTGGGCGGCCGCAGCCACCGGGTTCATGCTCGCCAACGATCTGCTGATCGTGACGGGTGCGTTGGTGGGCTCATCGGGCGCGATCCTCTCGTACATCATGTGTCGCGCGATGAATCGCAATTTCGTCAGCGTCATTGCGGGTGGCTTTGGTACGGGAGCCGGCGCTGCGTCCGCGGCTTCGGGTGCTGCCCAGCCCGCCGGTGAGGTCGTCGCCGTCAGCGCTGCAGAGACCGCAGAGATGCTGCGCGCTGCCAAGAACGTCATCATCATCCCGGGCTACGGTATGGCCGTGGCGCAGGCCCAGCACACGGTCTATGAAATCACCAAGCTGCTGCGTGAAAAGGGCGTCAACGTGCGTTTCGGTATCCACCCGGTTGCAGGTCGCATGCCCGGTCACATGAACGTGCTGCTCGCCGAAGCCAAAGTTCCCTACGACATCGTCCTCGAGATGGACGAAATCAACGACGATTTCTCTGATACCGACGTGTCGATCGTCATTGGTGCCAACGACATCGTGAACCCGGCTGCGGAGGACGATCCGACAAGTCCGATCGCCGGCATGCCGGTGTTGCAGGTGTGGAAGTCGAAGACCTCCATCGTCATGAAGCGCTCCATGGCCTCGGGCTACGCGGGTGTCGACAATCCGCTGTTCTTCAAGGAGAACAATCGGATGTTGTTCGGTGATGCCAAGAAGATGCTCGACGAAGTGCTGGGAGCGCTGAAGGCGTGAGACTCGCCGGACGAGTTGCGCTCGTCACCGGCAGCAGCTCGGGTATCGGCCGCGGCGTAGCTCTCGCTTTCGCGAGCGAGGGCGCGGATGTCGTCATCAATCACCCGACCGCTGCTGAGACCGCGGCGGCCGAGGAGGTCGCGGCCGCGGTTCGCCAGGCCGGGCGCCGCGCACTCGTCGTGCGCGCCGATGTCAGCCAGGAGGCTGAGGTCGAGCGACTGGTTGCTGCCGCCCGCGATGCCTTCGGACACATCGATATTCTCGTAAACAATGCAGGCATTGCTGCAGCCGCTGCGGTGCACGAGATGACCACCGAGACCTGGGATCGGGTGCTTGGCGTGCATCTGCGCGGTACGTTCATGATGACTCGCGCGGTGCTCGGCGAGATGTATGCCCGCAACTCGGGTCGCATCATCAACACGGCGTCGCAACTCGCGTACAAGGGTGCCGCCGGTTTCAGTGCCTACACGGCAGCGAAGGGCGCCATCATTTCCTTCACCCGCAGCACCGCCCTCGAGATCGGCGCGCGCAACATCACCGTCAACTGTATCGCGCCCGGCGCGACCCTGACGCCGATACTGGACGATGTACCCGCCGACACGCTCGAGGCTATCCGACGGGCCATACCGCTCGGGCGCATTGCGGAGGTGGCTGATATCGTTCCGGCTTACGTGTTCCTCGCAGGGGACGATGCGAGGCACTTCCAGGGACAGTGCCTGAGTCCGAACGGCGGCGACGTATTTCTTTGAGTCGTTGATCGCTCTTCGAGTCGCTGAGCGTCGCTCAGGTTTTCGCATTGAGCACGGTAGTCTCGCGCTCGGCCGACAGGCCTGCCTTGAGTTCCTGTTGCTCCTTGAGCGGACGCTGCAGGTGCCAGGCCAGCGTATCGCGAGCCGTGACCTCCAGCGATCTGATCGTGAGCCCGGCGCGCCGCGCGCGATCAGTGCTCGTCGCGGCGAAGCCCGCACCGTCGCCAACCGGAGGAACCCAGACCGGCATGTCGGACCATGGCGCGACGTTTTGCTTCTCCAGAAATTCCGCCGAGCGCCAGATCGGTTTGGCGGGCTGCGCGGGCTTTGCGAGTTTGGACGCGGCCGTGATGGAAGCCTGGATCAGCTGGCCCATGTTGAATTGTCCCGAAGCCGAGACGATGTTGAAGGTGCCCGCGAGTTGCTGCTCCAACGCAAGCACGGCGAAGGCTGCCAGATCCCGTGCATCGATTACTTGAATGGGGTCGGTCGGTTGGCCCGGCGCCAGCATGTCGCCACCGCGGGCGGCGCGGGCAGGCCAGTAGGTGAATCGATCGGTGTTGTCCTCCGGCCCGACGATCAAGCCGGGTCGCAGCACGATGGTGCGCGCGGCGCCGAAGCTGCGCTCGGCCGCCGTTTCACACGCCGCTTTCAGTGGTCCGTAGGTGGCCCCGTCGACGGTCTCGGTGGAGGGGTCGGCGAGCTTACCGACGGGCGAGCGCTCATCGTTCGGCGTCGCGAGGCTCGCATAGGCCGAGATCGAGGAAATGAACAGATATCGGTTTGCCCGCGCCTTAAGTAACTCGCCGGTGAGAGTGACGTGGCGGGGCACGTACCCCGAATTGTCGATGACCGCATCCCAGGAGCCTGTAGCCAGACCTTCGAGTTGTCCGTTGCGGTCACCGAGGATCCGTTCGATTTGTGGCAGGCGGTCCGTCTTGGTGCGTCCACGATTGAAGAACGTCAGCGAATGACCGCGCGAGAGTGCGTACTCGGCCATGTGCAGGCCGATGAATCGGGTGCCGCCGAGGATGAGGATGCGCAGGGGCTTGGTCGCCTTGGTGGCTTGCGCCCAGGTGGACTGTGAGCTGAGGCCCACTGCGGCGGTGGCAGCCAGAAATGTTCTGCGTTTCATGCGAGGTCATCCTTTCATTGGGGTGGCAGTGCCGCTCGTGAACCAGCCCACGATACGCGGCAAGCGTTCGACATATCGCTCCGCAACGAGTTCCGAATCGATGGCGAAGCCTGCGTGTTCTATGAGTGTACGAATTGGTCGATTCAAATGGCAGCCTCCGCCCACGCGCTTTTGCAGCGGAGTCAACCGATGCTGCCACTTCGCGATGCGCGGGTCGGGTGATTGGCCGTGTTCGAGAAACAAAAAGCGTCCGCTCGGATGCAAGACGCGTCGAATTTCCGCGAGGGCTTGATCCACTTGGGCAATCGAACACAGCGTGAACGTGCTGACCACGGTGTCGAAACTGTCGGTGTCAAACGGCAGGCGTTCGGCGAACAGTGCGTGACTGATCACCTCCCGACCGCTGTCGGCGATATGTTTTCTCGCACGCTGAGACAGCATCGCATCAGGCTCGACGATCTCAATGCGGCGGACGCCAGAGGGGTAGTAGGGCAGATTTGCGCCCGTGCCGAAGCCGATCTCGAGAATCCGACCTTGCGCGCTGCCCACCACCGGAGCGCGATGTCGGCCGAGTCGCGGATCGTGCATCACGGCCTCGAGCAGCCGCGGCAGGACATGTCTGGCGTAGAAACCCACGGAGAGGATTCTAGGGCGTCGCGACCGCCGTGCGTGCTGCATTGGCGATGGCGGCACTGCCTGCGCTTGGCATGTAGAGGTATTCGCCGCCCAGCCAGCGCGCCAGCTTCTGGCCGGCCCCGTGACTGACGAAGCTGCGCTGTGTGTCGATCAGCAGGGTCTTCAAGCCGCGTGCGGCGACCGTAACAGCGATACCTTGCAGTTCGTCATCGACGCCGGCGCGCTCGGCCCGCAGGCCGATGTTGGCGCGCCCATCAGTCAGCAGCACGAGCACGACATTGCCGTAGCCCTTGCGCTTCGCCTGTTCGGCCACCTCAAGAGTCAGCAGCAAAGTGGCGGCCAGCGGTGTACCGCCACCGGTCGGAATCTGATCGACCGCACGACGCAGCAACTCGACGCTGCTGGTGGGAGGCAGCAGCAGGTCGGCAGATTGCGCGCGAAACGACATCAAGGCCACCTTGTCACGATTCACGTAGGCCTGCTCGAGCAGCGAGTGCACGGCGCCTTTTGCCTGCCGCATTCGATTGAGAGCCATGCTGCCGCTCGCGTCTACTGCGAAGATGAATAGGGCACCGGCCTTGCTCTTGTATCGTTTGATGCGAATGTCTTCGGCGCGCAGTGTGAGATTGCCTTGCCGGCGAGCGCGAACCCGTTGCCACGGCGCGGCGGCTCGAAGCGTGGCGATCACATCGATGCGCTGGCCCTTGAGGGTGCCTGGAACACTTGCGACGTGTCGGCCACGAACGCCCTCTGTGCTGCCGCGTGATCCGGCGCGGCTGCGACGGGATCGGCTGAAAGGCAAGGTCTCGAGGACGGCAGGCAGTTCCGTGTCGACGGCGTCGAGGATCTCCTCGGCCATTTCCAAGCTGTCGGTCGAGGGTCCCTGCGCCTCGGTCGCGCTGGGCTCCGGGCTCTCCTGCGGCGGCGGCGGGCTCTCGCTCGGGGGTGACTCCTGCGTCGGGTGCCGGGTGGCTCGCGGTAGGAGAACGAGGCGTACGGCGACCTCCAGATCCTCGCGTTGCACGCTATCGCGCAGGGCGAGTGCAGCGCTCGCCCGCGCTGCCAGACACGCGAAGAGGTCTGCACGATGACCTTGTACGCCGAGTGCTACGGCGGTGGCGCAGAGTTCCTGCTGCTGCTCCGCGGTCAACTCGACGGCGTCCAATGACGTACGCGCGACCTCGAGTACGCCGCGCAACATCTCGATTTCGTCTTGCCATGCCCGGAGCGTGGGGTTGAGATGACGCTCGACGATGCTCAAGCGCGCGTCGCTGGTTCCTGCCGAGGGCATGCGGACGATAAGACCCATCCGATCGAGCAGGTGGGCTCTCGGCTGGCCCTCGGCGGGGTCGTAGCTGCCTACGAGACGGAAGCGAGTGGCTACGCGCCGGCTGAGGCCATCGCGCTCGATGCGCAACTCCCCATCCTCCAGCGCTCCGAGCAAAGTGTTGGCTGTACCTTCGGCCAGTAAATTGCAGGCCTCGACGAGCAGCACACCGCCGTCGGCACGCCCGAGCACGCCGTTACGAATCACGCGTTCGCCGCGTTGCAGGGTCGCTTCGAGGTCGAGTCCTCCGAGCAGCGCTTCCTGATCGCAGCCGAGTGGCAGCACGACCTGATGGACCCCGGGCAGCAAATCCGCGAGGCCGTGCATCAGCGCGCTTTTGCCGCTGCCCGGTGGACCGACGAATACCACGCCACGCAGACGCGGTTCGAGCGCCAGCATGAGTAGCGCGAGTCGCGGCGTGTCCATCGCGACCAGCGCAGGCAATGGCAGGCGGTGGCTGATCAGGCGAGCGCCTCGGCCAGCACGCGGCGCACGCGCTCATCGTCGGCGGCAGGTTCCAGCGGATCTTTGCGCAGGCGGTGTGCGAGGGCGAGCGGCGCCACGCGCTTGACGTGTTCCGGCACGGCGGTCGTCGCACCCTCGTAGGCAGCGAGTGCGAGCGCAGCGCGGGTGATGGCGAGTTCGCCGCGGTGTCCGTCGATGGCGAGCAGATCGCACAGGCGTGCAGCCAGCAGCAGAGCCTCGTTCGACACCTCCACGTGCGGACGCCGTGCGATGGCCTTGACGAGGGTGCCGCGCAACTTCGCCTGGGCACTCGAGTACCGCTTGCAGAACGCGACAGGGTCGGTTTCGAAGGCGAGACGGCGTTTTACGATCTCCACGCGTTGCGAGACATCGGATACGGTGCGAATGCGCGCATGCAAACCAAAGCGATCGAGCAACTGCGGTCGCAAGTCGCCTTCCTCCGGGTTGCCCGACCCGACAAGTACGAAACGCGCAGGATGACGGATGCTCAGGCCTTCGCGTTCAACCACGTTCACTCCGCTTGCGGCCACATCGAGCAGCAGATCGACGAGGTGGTCCTCGAGCAGATTGACTTCATCGATGTAGAGAAATCCACGGTGGGCGGCGGCGAGCAGTCCGGGTGAGAACGCCTGCACGCCGTCGATGAGTGCGCGCTCGATATCGACTGAGCCGACCACGCGGTCTTCGGTGGCGCCGAGCGGCAAATCGACCACAGGCACGGTTCGGCGAATCGCCTTGAGGTTGGAGGTCTTTCGGCTGCAATGCAGGCAGTCGGGTGCGGGTGAGGCCGCATCGCAGTTGTACGGGCACCCGGCTACCACGGTCGTCATCGGCAGCAGCTGTGCCAGCGCCCGCACAGCAGTGCTTTTCGCGGTACCACGGTGGCCGGTGACCAAGACACCGCCGATCGAAGGGTCGATCACGGTCAACAGGATGGCGAGCTTCAGCTCTTCCTGACCGACGATCGCCACAAAGGGGAAACTCTGTTGCACATGACCTCCTCAGCCTCAATGTGTCAACATAACAAGACAGTCTGGGGTGTCAATCGGGGTGGGGCATGAGAACGATTACCTTCATCGTCGGCATCGAGCGGTTCAACGCCGGGGTCTGGACCGACGTCGAGCGGCGACTCGCTGAGGCAGGCGTCGCCGTTCGGTTGAAGCGCTACCACGACGCCCACGTCGATCAGCACGATGCGCAGTTGGCGGCGGACCTCAAGTCCTCCGACGTCGTCTTCATGAGCCTGATCAACATGCGACCGCAGGCCGACTGGATCGCGGCGCAGCTTGCGGATTCCAAGGCAGCGGCCGTGTTCGCCTACGAGAGCATGCCGGAAGTCATGCAGTTGACCAAAGTCGGCGAGCACCGCTTCAAGGAAAAGAAGGGCGAAGCACCGAAGCCCGTGCAGTTTCTCATGCGCCTGATCACGCGCGGTCGTGACGAGGATGCACTCTACGCGTACACCAAGCTCGTGAAGATCGCCTCGAAAATGCTGCCGCTCATCCCCGAGAAGCTCGCGGGTTTTCGCACCTGGCTCGGTGTGAATCTCTATTGGAATCAGCCGGACGCCCGGAACATTACCGAGATGGTCAAGCTGATCGTGCGCGACACATTTGCCGAGAGCGTTCCCATTGCACCGGTCAGCATCATCCCGACGATGGGCTGCTGGGATCCGGTGAGCGGCGAGATGTTCGCCGACGCGAATGCCTATATGAAGTGGGCCACCCGAAACGGACGATATCGCAAGGGGCAGCCACTCGTCGCCGTGCTCGGCATGCGCAAGCATGTGGTACAGCGGCTGGGCTATTTGCAGGAACTCATCCGGGGCATCGAAGCGCGAGGCATGGCCGCCTTGCCGGTATTCGTCTCAGGTATTGAGGCACACGTTGCGGTGCGTGAGTGGCTCGTGCATCAACCGATCGACGCCTTCATCTCGACGATGGGTTTCTCCATCGTCGGCGGCCCGGCCTCGTCGACCAAACCTGGGCAGTACCACGAGACGGCCGCAGACCTGCTTGCCAAACTCGATGTCCCCTACGTGATCGCTCAGCCTCTGCTGATGCAAGAAGAGCGCGAGTGGAAGGAACGCGGCGTCATCTCGATGCAGTCAGTCGTCATGTACGACCTGCCCGAAATGGATGGTGCTGCGAGTAGCGTGGCGCTCGGTGCGATCAAAGATGGTGAGCTGACGGCGGTGCCGGATCGCATCGCGCGCGCCGTCGATCAGGTCGAGGGCTGGATTCGGCTGCGCCGCAAGCCAGCCGCGGAGCGACGGGTTGCGGTCGTTCTCTACAATTTCCCGCCCGGTCTCGGCAAAGCGGGCACTGCAGCGCTGCTCGATGTGCCGGCTTCGGTGTCGGCGCTGATCAAGCGTTTGAAAGATGAAGGCTACCTCACGGGCAGGGCCCCCACGGACGTGGCGGAATTCGCGCAGCGACTCGCGGATCTCGAGCGCGGCGAGATGGGCAAGACGATCTCGCTCACGGAGTACCGGCAGCTGATGGTTGGCCGCTCGGGCGATCGCATCGAACGGTTCTGGGGTCAGGCTCCGGGGGACATTGCACCGGCGGGTCGCGACGGCATTCGACTCAACACGCTGGAATTCGGCAACGTACTCGTCGGTTTGCAGCCGACGCTGGGCGTGCCTGGCGATCCGATGAAGTTGCTGTTCGAGCGTAACTTCACGCCGCATCATCAATATGCAGCCTTCTACGCATGGCTGAAACAGGGCTGGAAGGCGGACGCAATCATCCACGTCGGCATGCACGGTACAGCTGAGTGGATGCCGGGGCTGCAGGCCGCCTTGACTGCCGATTGCTGGTCGGATGTGTTGCTGGGTGGTGTGCCGCATCTCTATCTCTACCCACTCAATAACCCGGCCGAAGCTGCGATTGCGCGGCGACGCAGCTACGCCACCATCATCAGTCATGCCATCCCGCCGTACGCGCGTGCGGGTCTCTACAAACAGCTCGCCGACGTGCGCACACGACTCGGCGATGCGGCAGACGATCTGTCGGGGACACTGCCTGAATTGCCCCGTCGCGCGGACGAGTCCGTATCGGCATACCGGCAGCGGGTGACCGCGTGGCTGGAGCAGGTCGAACAGCGTTTGATCGTCGATGGACTGCACGTGTTTGGTGCCGTGCCGGATCGTCGTCGTGCCACGACGCTCGTTGAGGCGGCGATGGATGTACCGAGACGCGGCAAGCCGGGGCTGCGTGCCTTGATGAGCGAGGCCGGAATGGGTGCTGCTGAGTCGAGCGCGCTGCGCGATGCGCTCATCGAGCGATGCGTCATGGGCCGTGAAGATCCTGCGGTCGTATGGCGTTCCACAACGGCAGCAGCCGTGCCGGCGTCACTGGCCGAGTTCATCACCGAGGGTCGTGGCATCGTGTCCGGCATGTCGCGCTGTCACGAGGAGCTCGACGCTGTCGTCCATGCACTCGATGGTGGCTTCATCCGCCCAGCGTATGGTGCCGATCCCGTGCGTGCTGGTGCGGGCGCGCTGCCTTCGGGGCGCAATATCCACGGCATCGATCCGTGGCGTTTGCCGACGGATCACGCGCTTGAACGCGGTCGACAGATGGCCGACGCGTTGCTGTTCAAGCATCGCGCCGAGCACGGCAGTTACCCGCGCACGGTGGCGCAGGCCCTCTGGGCCATGGACACCATCAAGAGCGAGGGCGAGGGGCTCGGTGTTGTACTCGCGCTCGTAGGGGCCGAGCCGCAGCGTGACGGGCAGGGCAAGATCCATCGGTTTGCCTTGCAGCCTTTGGCGCAACTCGGTCGGCCGCGTATCGATGTGCTGCTCGATGTGTCGTCTATCTTCCGCGACACCTTCCAGATGAGTCTCGATCTGCTCGATACCTTGTTCCGTGAGGCGGCGACCGTCGACGAATCACCGGAACAGAACTACGTGCGTGCTCATGCGCAGGAGATGCTGGCGGCCGGGCGTTCGTTGGAGGAGGCAACCGCGCGTATCTTCACGCAGGCGCCGGGTCTCTACGGCACTGGGGTCGATGAGGTCATCGAGGAGAGTCAGTGGGAAGATACGGCGCAGCTCGCTGATCTTTACCAGAAGCGCAACGGCTATACGGCCGGCGGTGCCCGCAACGGTGCGCCCGCTCCGGAAGCGCTGCGCAGCATGCTGTCCAAGGTCGATCACGTCTTCCAGGCAATCGATTCGGTTGAATACGGACTGACCGACATGACCCACTACTACGGTCATAGCGGTGCGATGAAACTTGCCGCCGACCGCGAGCGGGGAGCCCCCGTGTCGCTGACCTATGCCGAGACCTTCACTGGCGAGGTACGAATCAGTGCGTCGGATGACCTGCTGCGTCTTGAGGCGCGGGCCAAGTTGCTGAATCCGAAGTGGTACGAGGGAATGCTTGCGCACGGCCATAGCGGTGCGGCCGAGATCGGTAATCGCTTTACGCATCTGGTGGGCTGGGGTACGTTGGGAAGCGTAGAACAGTGGGTGTTCGACGACGCCGCCAAGACGTATCTGCTCGATGAGACGATGCGTCGTCGGCTCGAAGCAGCCAACCCTCAGGCGGTACGCAACGCCGTGGGTCGCCTGCTCGAGGCGAATGGTCGCGGCATGTGGAAGGCCGATGCAGCAACTTTGGAACAATTGCAGGGCATGTACGCCGAGATCGAGGATCGACTCGAGGGTGTCGGCGTCGCGGCCTAAGAGTGAACGCGCCGCGCGCTCCCGCCCGTGGCGCGCGTTGGCGCTTGTTCTGGTTTCCGGGCTTGGACTGGTTGCCTGCGAGCGAGAGCCGCAAGGTGCCGTGGGTGTTGCCGATGCCGGCTATCAAGCAACGCTCATCGAGCAACTGATCGATGCGAAGCCCGGGCAGGTGATCGAGATTCCACCGGGTCGGTACGCATTCGATCGAAGCCTTACCCTACGCACCGATGGAGTGACCCTGCGTGGCGCAGGCATGGATAAGACCGTGCTGACCTTTGCGGGGCAAAAAAGCGGCGCTGAGGGTCTGCTCGTCAATGCGAGCGGATTCACGCTCGAGAACCTCGCCATCGAAGACACCAAGGGCGATGCGGTTAAAATCAACGAGGGCGAGCGCATCACCTTGCGCCGGCTACGCATCGAGTGGACGGGTGGACCCAAAACCACCAACGGCGCTTACGGTCTGTATCCAGTTCGCACGCGCAAGGTGCTGATCGAGGATTGCGTGGTGCGCGGCGCATCGGATGCCGGAATTTACGTTGGGCAGTCGACGGACATCATCGTTCGCCGCAATCGGGTCGAGTTCAACGTCGCCGGCATCGAAATCGAAAACTCTCGTCGCGCCGATGTGTACGACAACGAGGTCACGCGCAACACGGGCGGTATCTTGGTATTCAACATGCCGAACTTGCCTGAGGCGGGCGTCGGCACGCGGGTGTTTAACAACCGCATCTACGAGAACAACACCGCGAATTTCGCTGCCAAGGGCACCGCTGTGGCGAGCGTTCCTGCAGGCTCCGGGGTCGTCATCAATGCCAACGATCAGGTAGAGATCTTCGACAATGCGCTGCGTGACAATGCGACCGCGCACATCATCATCTCGAGCTATTTTTCGACCGGTTATATGAACTCCTACAGCGTGGCCCCCGGGTTCGATCCCTACCCCGAAGCGATCCACGTGCATTCGAACCGCTACACCGGCGGTGGCGACAGTCCCGACGGGCTCGATCTGAAGGCGCTCAAGCTGGCGATGTTCGGTCTCGGCGGGCGTCTGCCGCCCGTGCTCTGGGACGGCTATATCGATACGAAGAAGCTCATCGACGGTCGATTGCCGGCCGATCAGGCGCTCTGCATTCGCGACGCCGGAGCGGTCCTCAATGCCGATGGGCCCGGCAAGTATCGCAACCCCGCCCTCGATGAAAAGTCGTTTCGTTGCGAATTGCCGCCGCTGAGGGCGGTGTCCTGGGAACCGGCGGGATGAGATTACGGGACCTGCGATTTCTTTGTTTTTTCGCTTTACTGTGCGTCGCAGGGTGTGGGCGCATGACGCCCCCGCAGTTTCATGCGCAGACCAATCCTGAGCGCTTGTCGGACTGGGGCGTGCTGTATACCGACCAAGGCGCGCTACGAGTCGCCGAAGGCGTGCAGGTGTATCGATTGGCGACGCCTCTCTTCAGTGACTACGCCCAGAAGTTACGCACGGTATGGTTGCCGCCCGGGCAGTCGGCGCGGTACTCGCCATCGTCCGTGTTCGAGTTCCCGGTCGGCACGGTCATCAGCAAGACCTTCTACTACCGGCGTGCCGCCCAAGATGGTGATCGTGTATCCGAAGCGCCTAATCCAGAGGCGACGAAGCTCGACCTGCGCGATACCCGACTGATCGAGACTCGGCTGCTGGTCAGGCGCGAGAGTGGGTGGGTGGCGTTGCCCTATGTCTGGAACGAGGACCAGACTGAGGCCCGGTTGACCCGCTCAGGTGCCTCGCTTGCTCTGCGGCGGGTTCGGGATGACGGTGGCGAAGAGCCGTTCACCTACATGGTTCCCGACAGCAATCAATGCGCGGGCTGTCACGCGACCAACGTTAAAGCCGGTCAGCTGCAACCGATCGGGCTCAAGGCGCGCCACCTGCCGGCCGAGCAACTCGGTGCCTGGTCGAGGGCGGGCATATTGCAAGGCATGCCCTTGGCAACCGATCTACCGCGGGCAATCGACTGGACCGATGAGTCGATCGACGTTGGATCGCGGGCGCGGGCTTATCTCGACATCAACTGCAGTCACTGCCATAACCGCAGCGGTCCAGCCGACACCTCGGGTTTGGTGCTCGATTTGAGCGCCGAGCCGGACGTGGCGATGGGCGTGTGCAAGCCGCCGGTCGCGGCGGGACAGGGCACGGGTAACCGGCGCTTCGGGATCGTCCCGGGTCGGCCTGAAGAGTCGATCCTGTTGTATCGCATGGAGTCGACCGACCCGGGAGCCATGATGCC
>CAISHQ010000003.1 GCA_903885195.1 uncultured Pseudomonadota bacterium
GAGTCCGCCTGAGCCATCGGTAGCGGCTCGCTGTACGCGGTCGTGGCGGTGATGTCCGCGGCCGCGAGCAGCAGGGCCATCCAAGCGCGTCGGTGGGGCATCGTGTCGACCTGGGCGGTGTCGGTGGAGATGGCGCGCCCGGCGAGATTCGAACTCACGACCCCTGCCTTCGGAGGGCAGTACTCTATCCAGCTGAGCTACGGGCGCCCGCGGGCAGTATACCCCGCGCGCGGGGTGTCACGCCCCGGCTCCGCGGCTGCCGGTCGGGGCTTGCACGGCGCAGGCAAAAGTAATTGAATGTCGTCTTGACGCTACTTGACACAGCGTCGCATCAAAAAACGCTCGGGGAGACCTCGCCGATGAATCCAATCGCCAAAGCTGTGGCCGCCGCACTCGTGGCCGGTTCGCTCATGTCCGTACCCTCATTTGCCCAGGAGGCCGGTGGCATCCGCGGCAAGGTGACCGCTGAGGCCGCCGGATCGACCGTCGGGGGCATCACCGTGACCGCCACCAGCGACGTCATGCCGAAGCCCCGCACGGCGACCGTGCGCTCGGATGGCACCTATAACCTGCCGCTGCTGCTGCCCGGCAAGTACACGCTGACTTTTAGCAATGCGGCCGGCGTACTGCAGCGCGTCGATGTCGAGGTGTTGCTGGACCAGACGTCCATCGCGGATGTGGCCCTCTCGGCCACGCGTGCTGAGGATCTGCAGGTCGTTACCATCGTCTCGAGTGGCCTCTCCCGCCAGGGCAACGCTTCGCTCGGTAATTCGCTCAGCGCCAAGAACGTCGAGAGCCTGCCCGTCGGCCAAAGCTACCGCGATCTGCTCAAGCTGGTGCCGGGTGTGCAGTACTCCGAAAACGCCGTGCTCGGTCCCTCTGCCGGTGGCTCGGGCGTCGACAACAAGTACGGCTTCGACGGCGTGGACGTGTCGCTGCCCCTGTTCGGCAACCTCGCGGCCGACCCCTCGACCCACGACGTGGCGAACGTGTCGATGGAGCGCGGCGGCGTCAAGGCCATCGGCTTCAATCGCGCTGGCGGTTTCTCGATCAACACGACTTCGAAGTCGGGCACCAACGAGTTCAAGGGGACGGTCGAATACAAGGTTCAGCCGAAGAGCATGGTCTCCAAGGTGCGCGGTATCTCCAAGTATTCGCTCGACCAGAGCTGGGTCAATGCCGGTTTCGGTGGGCCGATCGTCGAGGACTCGCTGTTTTTCTACGCTTCGTACTACCGTCCGGAAGTCACCCGCGATAACCCGACCACGGCCTACGGCGCGGTCAAAGATTACGAGAGCATCCGCAACGAATACTTCGGCAAGCTCACCTGGGCGCCGACGGAAGACTTGCTGTTCAACGTCAGCCTGCGCACTTCCAAGCGCGAGGGTAACGGCGCGGGCATCGGCACGCTCGATGCCGATACGGTCTCCACGGGCGAGCGCTCCGAGCAGAGCATCCTGACGCTCGATGGCTCGTGGATCGCCAGCGAAAATACCTCGGTCAGCTTCAAGTTCGGCAAGTTCGACCTCGAGACGGCGGGCACCCCCGACAAGGCGCTGTCGTTCGTCGGCAAGCCGGGTGACAAACTCAACATCGCCGATCTGACCAACGCCGGCCGTTTCACGGTGCCGACGCTGCTCGCGACGGCCACGACCCCGGCGCAGATTCTCTTCAACCAGCAGGCACAGCTGCTGATCAACCAGTACGGTTACACCAATTCCGCCGGCGTCAAGGCGGGTGGCGGTCGTATCGGTGCATGGCCCGAGATCAACGATCAGGATTTCTACCGCGACACGTTCGAGGTGGCGATCGATCACAAGCTTGAGATCGGCAGCACGAGCCACCAGCTGCACGCGGGTGTGAAGTTCTCGGAGATTTCCGAGGAACTGATGCGTACCACGCAAGGTTGGGGCGTGATCTCCTATAACGGAGGCACGGTCAACACCACGACCACGACGCCGCGCGTGCCGTACTTCTACCAGGCCACGATCACCGAGTCGGGCGCGAAGGATGTGAACGGCAATCCGCTCAAGCCGCTGATCGTGTCGTCGTCGAAGTCGTACAACATCGAGCTCAACGACACGATCACCTGGGAGAACTTTGACTTCAACCTCGGCGTGCTCATCAGCAAGGATGAACTCTACGGGCAGGGTTTGCGGCCCAAGGCGGGCACTGTCTCGGGTTATGAACTGGCGCCGGGCAACAAGTACAAGATGTACACCATCGACTGGAAGGACATGATCCAGCCGCGACTCGGCGTGACCTGGCGCTACGACGGTTCGAACACCGTGTTCGCCAACTTCGCGTCCTATAACCCTGAGGCGAGTTCGTTGTCTCGTGCCGCCTCCTGGGATCGCAACCTGTTCAGTCGAGTGCTCGATATTCGCTTCGATCAGAACGGCAACTTCCTCGAGTCCGTCTATCGCGGTGCCTCGAGCGGCAAAGTCTTCGCATCTGGCATGAAGCCGCGTCGCGTTGACGAGCTCACCTTGGGCACCACCCGTCAGGTTTCCGAGGGCTGGGCGCTGCGCGGCCACGTGCGTTACCGCGAGGGCTCGCACTTCTGGGAAGACATCTGGAACTTCGCGCGCTCGCAGGAAGGTACCTACGGTCCCAACGGTGGCGTACCGCAGGCGCTTCGCGCCCTCGGTGATTACGTGCCTGATCTCGCTGCAATTCGTGCCGAGATCGGTGGATCGACCTACGTGATCGCGGAAGTCGATGGTGGTTACACCAAGTATTGGGAAGCGAGCCTCGAGGCGGAATGGACGGGTGATCGCACCTACCTCAACGCCTCGTACGTGCGCAGCCGTTATCGCGGCAACTTCGACCAGGACAACACCACGACGGTGAACGACGCCAACACCTTCGTCGGTTCGTCGTTCTACAACGATGCGCGTGGCCAGTACGTCTGGGACAACAAGGACGGCACGCTGTCGGGTGATCGGCCGCACATCCTGAAGATCTACGGTCACTACACCACGGATTGGAAGGCGAACATCGGTGCGTACCTTGTCTACCAGTCGGGTCAGCCGTGGGAGACGTGGTCGAGCAACTACTATGGCAACGGGCTCGTGAACGCCTCGGCGGCCATCAGCTCCTTCGCCGAGCCAGCGGGCAGCCGTCGCGCAGCGAGTCACTACCAGCTCGATCTGAACTACACGCAGAACTTCAAGATCGGCTCGCTGCCGACCCTGAAACTCCGTGCCGACGTGTTCAACGTGCTGGATCGACAGACTGGCTACAACATCCAGCAGGTCGAGTTCGCGGCCAACTACGGTCAGCCGCGCAGCTACTTCCTGCCGCGTCGCGTGCAGTTGTCGCTGAGGATGGACTTCTGAGTCGATTCGGCGGGTTCCTCGTTACGGTCGTTGCGCTGCTGCTGTCCTCGTGGGCAGCAGCAGCGCCAACCCCGCCCTCGCCCCCGACTACTGCCGAGATACCGCTCGCCGCCCGAGTCGCCGCTCTGACCGAGGGCTTTCGCGGCAGTGTGGCGCTCTATGCGCGTAATCTCGATACGGGCAGCGAGTTCGGCCTGCGCGCCGATGTGCCCGTGCGCACGGCCAGCACGATCAAATTACCTATCGCCTGCACCGTCGCGATGCTGGTCCGGCAGGGAAAGGTATCTTGGGAGGAGCCCTTGTTGCTGCGTGAGCAGGACAAGGTGTCGGGTTCCGGAGTGGCTGCAGATCTCTCGGCGGGCAAGGCGCTGTCAGTGCGCGATGCGACCATGCTGATGATCACCGTGAGTGACAACACCACGACCAACCTGATCCTCGATCGCATCTCAGCGGATGCCGTCAACGATTACATGGACGAATTAGGTCTGCCGGCGACACGCTCGATGCGCAAGGTGCGCGGCGATGGCACGCAATTGAAGCCTGCGGAGGGTTGGAGTCGAGCGGGGATGCTCGAGTCCAACAAGCGGTTCGGCATCGGCTCATCCACACCGCGTGAAATGGTGACCCTGCTCGCTATGCTCGAGCAGGGAAAGGTGGTCGATGCGGAATCCTCGCGCATCGTGCTCGACATGCTCGAGCGGCAAAAGCACAAGGATGGTATCGGTCGGCGGATGGGCGATGCGCGGGTGCTCAGCAAGTCAGGCGGTCTCGATGCATTGCGCAGTGACGTAGGTATCGTTCATACGCCGCATGGTCGGGTGGCGCTCGCCATCACGGTAGACGACATGCCGAAGATCGACTACTCGCCGGATAACCCAGGTCTGCGAATCATTGCCGATCTGGCTGAAGTGCTGGTCGGTTCACTGCGCTGACCGAGGCCGCCAGCATCCCCTGGGCGCTCCAGTAGAGCACCATCAGCACGATCTGCGTCGTCATCGATTCCTCGATGAAACGATTACGAGCCACGAGGACGTCACTTAGCGCAAAAGTCACCGCGCCCAAGCTGTGCCAGGGCGCGCCACATCATGCTGCAGATGACGATCACGTAGGCCAGCACGGCGTACCGCAACTCGCCCAGATGCGGCTGCAGCGTGACGAAGACGATGACACCGAAAGCCGTGACGGGCACTGCCCAGCCGAGGGCCGGCGCGCGGGTGCGCAGCACGAATGCAGTCAGATACAGCAGGTGCGCGAGCAGGAATGCGAGTAGCCCGAATACGAACGCATCGAAAGGCAGCGACAACAGCAGATCACCGAGCGCGGAGAAACCGAGACCCGCGGCAATCCATTTTGCGTCGCGTCCGTGTTGCATCCCCGCCCAGAGGGCGAGTGCCAGCACCGGTATGGGCTTGGCGAGCCATTGCAGCGGCGGCGTATCGATAACCACGGCGCTGAAAAACACGGCGGCCGCAGCGAGTCCCACGATTGCCAGCGGACGCGACCTCATGCGTCGCTCGCCGGAATGAACCGACTAAAACAGACCCGGCATCTCACGCTGCGCCACCGTTGGCTGGTCAGGTACCAGCGGTTCCAGATCCAGCGCGTCGGTGTCCGGCAATACGGCGGCTGCAGCCTGCTTGCGTCCCGTCAGCGTGGCGACACCGGAACTCACCGAGATGGCGGTGCAGGATTTGCCGGCGAGGTAGTCGAGCGCCTGACGAGTCGATGCTTCGCTGGCGTTACCGAGCGGTTGCGTGACGTCGTCTGCCGCGCGACAACTCGCCTTGACGGCCTCCGCCAGTCCGTTGAAGTAGGCGTCCGAGTTGGCCGAATTGCGTGTCGTAAAGGCGAGCACACGCAGTCGATCGTCGCAGCTAGCCCGATCGCGCGCGATCTGACCGACCGGCTTGCCGAACGTGTTGTCGCCGATCAGCGCCAGGTTGGCATTGAAGTAAGGAATGAAACCGTTGATCACGAGCTCGCTCGCCGAGGCGGTCGAGCGTGTGCCGATGAACGCCAACTTCGTCGGCGAGACCGCTTCGGGCTGGGCGGCAAAATACTTGATCGAGTTTTCCACCGACTTCTCCGGTCGGAAAGTCAGCTGCGAGAAGATCTGGCCTGACGATCGATTTCCGCCAAGCAGATCACCCATCAGTTCCCCGGTGGAGACGAGACCGCCGCCGTTATAGCGGAAATCGACGATGACCTCGGTGACGCCTGCATTGCGCAGTTTCAGGAACTCTTCGCGCAGCCGAGCATTCGCCGAGGAAATGAAGGTGCGCAGGTTGATGTAGCCCACCTTCTTGGTGCCATCCTGCAGGATCACGCCACCGTAGCGCGGCGAGACGGGCTCGATGCTGTAATCGGCCTTAGCAATCGTCAGATCGCGGGTGCCCGAGGGTCCCGAGACGCGCAGTACGCGCGTCGTGCCCGCGGTATTGGGTCCAAGAGCATTGGTGACGCCACTTGCGCCCTCGGCGGCGATGATGTCGGACACGGAGCGGATGTTCGCAGTGGTTGTACCGACGCCGAGCAGTTCGTCGCGACGATCGATACCCGCCGTGAGCGCTGGCGCATTTTCGAAAGCTTCGGTGATGAATACGCGGCGCGCTGCGGTATCGCTGAAGAGGCGAATGCCAAAGCCCGCGGTGGCGCCTGAGTTGAAGAACGCATTCTCTTCGGCGATCGAGGTGATGTAGGTGAAATTGCGATCTTTGCCCTGGGCGCGCGCGGTGGCCGTCATGAAGCTGATCAGCGCGTCGACGGTGGCATAGTCATCGACGTTGACGGTGGCGGGTAGCGTCTCCGGATACAGATACCACTCGCGCAACTGCTGGACGACCCAATTCTTGCGATCGGTCGCCGAACACGAGGTGGTTGGAGCCGTGGGTGTGACGCTGGCGCCTGACGAGGCGGCGCCGCTGCCCACTGCGTTGCGTGCAGTGACGGTGCAGTTGTAGCTCACGCCATTGGTGAGCCCGGTCACGGTGAGTGGACTGCCCGTGCCCGTCGCGGTACGGCTCGCTCCGCTCGCCGCGCAGGTGGCAGTGTAATCGAGGATGGCCGAGGACCCATTGCTGAGCGGCGCGGTGAAACTCACCGTCGCCGTTCCGTTGCCCACTGCCACCACGATGTTGGTGGGCGCACCGGGCGCAGAACTCGTCGAGCCGCCTCCGGAATTGCCTCCCCCTCCGCCACCACCGCCACCACCGCCGCCACAGGCGACGAGCAGCAGAGCAGCGCAGAGTGCGGCCAGCGGACCGCGCAACGTTGTGATCATGGTCAATCCTTGATTAAAGAATTTCGAATTGCAGCTGGCGTTCCGATAAGCGACCCACACCATCCTCGATGGCGATGACCAGCGTGTGTCTGCCCTTGGGCAGCGCCGCTTTCTGCACCTCGAACCCCTGCTCGGTCACGGCCGACGAGCTGGTGATGCGCGTCGTGATGTCGATGCGCAAGGAGCCGTACTTAACCTTGAACGTCTCCGGCCGAATCGTCGTTCCCGCTTCGGGTTCGAAGCGTAGCTTCAGCGTGGTGGGCGAGGCGACGCTTGTATTGATCTTGGGTGAATCGACAAGGATTCGTGGGGCACCGGGCTCCGGTGTGAAGCGGGGAAAAAGCGGCTCGGGTGCGGCGAGCGACGCCTGCATCTCCGCCTCCGTCACGAGTAACAGCGGTTCCTGCGCGGCGCTGATGGCGCCGCTCGAAGCGAGGCCGAGCGCCATGAGACTGATAGTAAGCGGCCGGAGGGCAAGCGACTGAAGCCAGCGGGTCAGCGCGATCATGAGAGAACTCCTCAGGGCAGGGCCTTGATGCGCACGCGGCGATTTTCGGCTGCGAGCGGGTCGGTGTTGTTGAGCAGTTCCGTGAACCCCTTGCCGATCGACTCGAGTCGAGCGGTCTCGACTCCCTTAGCCTGCAGGTAGTTCACGACGGACTGGGCGCGTCGCGCCGACAGGTCGAGATTGTAGCGCGAGCTGCCCTTGGCGTCCGTGTGGCCCTCGACCATGAACCGAGTTTGGGCCAGTTGGTTGGCTTTCATCGCGATGCTGAGCTGCTCAAGGACAGGCAGACTGTCCGGCGTGATCTTCGCCGAGTTGAATTCGAAGTTGATGCTCATGTCGATGCTGCGCGCGACCGGCTTGAGGTTGCGTAGGGATCGGGTGCGACCTTCGGTGCCCTGGGCTGGCGCGGGAGTCGCGGCCGGATCGGGCGGCGCAAGTTGCTTGATGATTTCTTCGGCGGACATGGGAGTCCCAGGCGCGTTTTGCACGAAGGCCTGCGGACTGAAGAGCACACCGACGACGACAGACAACAGACTTACGGTTCTCATGGGACTTCCTCCACCTTGAGCCAGGCCGCGGCGAATCGCGGCGATCCTCGCACGCCCTCACCGATGACGAAATTGATCAACTCCCGTCGACCGCCGGTATCGGCGGCTTTGAACGTGTAGGGTGCTTCGGGGTTCGCGGCATTGCTGCTGAGCACCGACAGATCGCGCGGGTTGTCGGTGACGAGCACGAGCACGTGATCGGTGCCGGGCGGACCGCCGGCCACCACACCCCAGTTCGGCCGCGGCAAGCGCATCGGCACGTTGGCCTTGATCGTGTTGCTGCCATCGAGCCCGTTGGGGAACAGCAGATAGAAGCTGGTTTGGTCGCTGCCGAGCAGCACGATGTAGACATGACCGTCGTGCTTCGAGGTGATCGTCACCTCGAAGGGGTCCTGTCCGATACGTAACGACTTGCGCGGCACGGTGACAGTGAGCGTGCGGCGCGGATCGCGCTGGTCGTAGAGGTTCTGCACCGATGCCACGGCGGAAACGGGCGCGGGTTCAGCGGCTGCCGGCCCGGTCGTGACGGCGGGTGTCGTCGCGATCGGTGCCGCCTGTGTTGCGGCCGTTGCCGCCTGTGCTGCCGCCAGACGCTTCTTCTCATCCTCTGCGGCTTGGGCGAGCTGCGCGAGGCGCTCCTGCTCGGCGCGAAGTTCCGCCTCTTCGCGTTCTCGTCTCTCTTGCGCCACCCGCGCGAGGCGCTCCGATTCGCGCCGCGCGGCCTCGGCGGCCGCGGCTTCAGCGGCGAGTCGCTTGCGTTCGCCTTCCGCCACACGGGCGCGCTCGGCTTCGCGCGCGGGGCGCTGCTTCTCGAGCTGGGCGACACGTGCTTGTTCCGCCTCGCGGGCGAGACGCTCCTGTTCCGCTTTGGCGAGTCGCTCGGCTTCGGCACGCTCGGCCGCCAGACGCTCCTGTTCGCGGCGGATTTTTTCCGCACGCTGCTCAGCTGCACGCCGCTCTTCGGCGCGGCGCTGTTCCTCGAGAGCCGCTTGCTCGCGTTGCAGTCGTTCCCGCTCTAGTCGTACAGCCTCGGCCGTGGGTGCCGCCGATTGCGTGGGCTTTCCGGCCGCGGCGACCGGAATCATGTTGCGCAAGCCGGTGACACTGACGTGATGCGGCAGCAGGTCCGGGAATCGGGCCACCTTGGTGCTGATGAATTCCTGTGCGCACTGCTCGACTTCGGCGAGCGTCACGGCACCGCTGCCATCGAGGTCCTTGGCATTGCCAAGCAGGCAGCTCTTCATGGCCTGCGTCGCGAGACCGCCGCGACTCGGCTCGTCGAAACTGACTTCGTCGGATCTCGCCGAGGTGATGTGCACGACATTCTCGGGCAGTGCATCGACACCATCGGCATTCTGGCCGAGCAGACTCCGTGTGCGAACGTTGGAGGGTCGGTTGCAGGCCGTGCCGGTTTCATCGGCTTTCATGAAGAACTTCGGTCGCAGGCCGCCGTTCTCGCTACCGAGCGAACGCGTATTGCCGCGTAGCCCAGCGATACCGCCTGAGTGGCAGGCATCGAACATGATGATCAACTTGTCGGCCTTGCTGCCGAGCGGTTTGGCATATTGGGCGAATTCGCGATTGACGATGACCTTGCGATCCCAGGTCAGCAAACCCTCGACGCAGCCGCCTGCATTCGGGTCCCGCCAGCGCGTACCGTGTCCGGAAAAGTACACGAGGATGCGACCGCCCTCTGATGCCCGCGCGGCGAGCTTGCCGAGTTCGGCGATGATGCGATCCTTGGTGGCCTGCTCGTTGAAGAGCTCCGTGACATTGCCCGCCGGTATGCCCATGGCCACAGCGATTTCCTTGGCACTGTCGAGATCGTTCGGTACGCCGAACAGTGGCGGGATTTCCTCATCACGGTAGATCGAGACACCGATGATCAGTGCGTGCTTGAAGGGCTCCTGAGTGGCTGCCCGTGCAGTCGAGGGCAGCACGCTCGCCACCAGCAGCAAGATCGCAATCCATCGTGACATCTCAGACTCCAAGACCGGTGAGGTAGAACGCCGCCCAGTAGAACGGGTGAGCAAAGGTCTTGCGCGTTTCGCGCTGCGCCTCCCGCAGCGCTTCGCGCTTGGGCTTGCCCTGACTCAGATTCGCATAAAAATGCTGCATCAGCACGCCGGTGGCCTGATCATCTACTTTCCACTGACTGGCGACGATATTGCTGCTGCCGGCAAACAGGAAGCCGCGCGTCAGACCTAGCACGTCATCGCCGGTCTGCACTTTACCGAGACCTGTTTCGCAGGCCGAGAGGGTGACGAGGTCGGCATCGAGGCGCATGTTGTAGAGATCACCGACGGTCAGCGAGCCGTCCTCGGTTCCGGACTTCGCGAGGAGCAATCGCGACTGCAGGGCGTCGGCACCGTTGAACTCGCCGTGCGAGGCCACGTGCAGCATGCGGAACGCAGGCGCCCGAGACTTGAAGATCTCCTCCGACGCCTGAGCGCGCGCGAAGATCTCGCTCGCAGGGATGTTCTGCGCGATGAACTTGCCTTCGGTTTCGGCGAAGGGCAAATCCATCGCGGGATCCTGCAGATCCGGATTGGCAAGCACGAATACGGGGTCTTTCTGCGTGCCGCTCGGTGTCCGCAGGAAGCGGATGGTGCTGGCGCTCGGCAGGAAGCGGATCAGCGTACTCTGCATGAGATAGTCGCTGCCATCGTACAGCGCTGCGAACGGTAGGTAATGCAGCACGCCGTGGGGTACGACGAGCAGGTTCTTGCCTGTGACCAGTGGGCGCACCGGACCGAGCAGCAGTTCATACAGCTCCTTGGCGTAGTCCCGGGTGCGCACCTCGTCCTCGTCTTCCTGGATGGTCACGCGCAGACGACGCACCTTCGCCGTGAGGTCCCCGTCGGCCACGCGCTGCATGCTCACCGCATCTTTGGTGACGGCGCCGACGAACAGCTGTTCGCCGCTCAGGTAGTACTGAAGCACAACTTCGTCTGGGAGCAGACGAGTTTGGATCTCCGCAATCGGCACCGCCGTGACGCTAACCAGGGATGCGAGCTCCGGATCGTTGCGACGTAATTCCTCGGTCAAACGTGCCGCTTCGGCTTCACGTTGCGCATTGCTCGCCAGTGCATCCATGTCGGCGGGGGCTTGCTCGATGGCGAGTCGATCGGCTTCGGTGAGGGCTGCAAGCGAGGCGCCTTTGAGTTCGTTCTTGGTGGCGAGCAGATCGACGAGTGCCCGCGCCTTCGAGCGCTCGATGTACTCGAAGGTCTGTTCGATGCGTCCTGCCTGGTAGAGTGTATCGACGAGTCGACCGTAGACGGCCTGCTTGTCACCGACGAAACCGATTTTATTAGTCTCGGTGTTGATGCTCAGGCGCTGCCGTTCGATCACTTCGACGGCCTCGCGATAGCGCTCGAGTGCCTTGTCGATCTCTCCATCCAGTTCGTGGATGCGAGCGCGATCACTGAGGAGTTGCCAGTAGATCTCGCCGTTAGCCCGTACTTGAGGGACGCGGAGCAGTTCGTCGTAGCCGGTTCGCGCCTCGTCGATCCGACCCGTCTCGAAGTAGGCCTTGGTGATCATGAAGTCGCGGGGCAACTCGGCCCACAGCCAATTGTTGACGCCGCGCAGCGTCGCGCCACTGACGAGGTTGTCGAGAAAACTGCGCAAACCGAAGGTGGTATCGCTCTCGATGGCCTTGACCGCCTTGTCGAATTCGCCAAGGGCCATGTAGACCCGACCGAGTGCCATGGCCTTGGTACCGACGTAGTCACGGCCCAGCAGACCGAGTTGGAATTCGTCGAGCTCGCGCGCATAGTTGCTGCCGGCCTCACGGTCGCCCTCGAGCGTCGCGGCCAGGGACACCGCGGCCATGAGATGTACGATCATGTCGAGATCGTCGCTGTCGGCTTCCCGCAGCCACTTGAGTCCTTTCTGCGCTTCTTCGATGGCGTCGGCGTACTGACCGAGTTCGATCAGCGCATCGGCGCGCATGACGTGCACCGTGGGCGTGCCATCGTCGAGGCCGAGCAGACGCGTTCGCAGGTCACCACGGCGGATCCGTTCCTCGAGCTGGTCGAGGCAGGGCAGCAATTTGTCGTAACGCTTGATCTTGGAGTAGGCGAAGCACAGCGCATGCCGATCGGCGGTGCGGAGTGGTTTTTTCGCGGTCTGCTCCTCGGCTTCGATCAAACGCGCGAGTTCGTCGAAGCGACCGGTGGCCGCCAGCGCAAAGTGCTGATTGTTGGCGTGCGCGGCCAGCGGCACGAGCAGCAGGCTGCCAAGGCAGATTGAACGGCGCCATGTTTTCATTGAGCGCCTATCCTAACCCTCGAGGGGGCAGGCGGGTAAAGGCCCCGAACAGGGGTTTCGCTCAGAGCCAGCCGCGGCGCTTGAAGAGCCAGTACGGCAGGGCTGCGCTCGCCACCATGAGCAGCAGCGCGGCGGGAAATCCCCAGGGCTCCTGGGAGGTCGGGATCCACTCGAAGTTCATGCCGAAGATGGCGCCAATCACCGAGGGTGGCAGCAGCACCACGGTGGCCACGGAGAAGATCTTCAGGATGTTGTTCTGGTCGATGTTGATCATGCCGAGCGTGGCCTCGAGCATGAACTGGACCTTGTTGGCGAGGAAGGCCGCGTGATCGCTCATCTGTGTCACATCGCGCACCAGGCTCTTCAATCGGCTGCGCACCTCCGGCGTGAGCAGCGGGTGGTTCGACTGCTGCAGGAACGCCAACAGGCGAGTGAGACTCGCGAGGGTCTCGCGGGCCTTCGAGGTCAGATCGCCGTTGCGACCAACCCGTTCGAGGATCAGTCGATAGTCACGGGTATGCCGTCGTCGTTGGCCGCGAGGCGGAGGCGTGAACACTTCCGCCGACACGGCGTCGATATCACCGCCAATACGCTCGAGAACATCGGCGATCCGGTTGACCATCGCTTCGAGTAACCCCGCCAGAACTGCGGCAGCCGAGGTACAGCTGCTTCGATGCCGCTCGGCATAAGCGATGTAGCGGCGAAAGGGCAGCAGGTCGACGTAGCGGTTGGTGATCAGTCGATTCGGCGTAAGGATGAAAGTGATCTGGCTGCTTTCGGGCCGTTCGGTGTCGAGTTTCGTGACCACGGTAGCGGTCATGTACAGCGAGCCGTTCTCCTCGTAGAGGCGATTCGAGGATTCGATTTCGCGCATCTCCTCGCGCGTGGGTACATCGACGGCGAGGAATTGCTCGACTTGGGCTTCTTCGTCGGGCGCGGGCTCGAGCAGATCGATCCAGAGCGCCGCTTCGGGCAGGGTATCCTGAGCCGTGACGACCCGACGTTGCAGGCCCTGATCGTCGAGCAGGAAACAGCTGATCATGCGCGCCGTCTCAGCCGTGCGCGCCGCGGCGTCAGCGTGGCTGCTCGGCGCGGGCGAGAGCGTTGATCAGTTCGATCATCTGCGGCACACCCCCTGCGGAGTTGATGTCCGTCGACCAGCGACCATTGACCGCCATGAACGGCGTGCCTTCTGCACGATAGCGACGCACGATTTCATCCGCCTGCCGCAGTTTCGTGTTCACCCACATGGAGTTCCACGCGTCGGTGAAGGCCTTCGGGTCGATGCCGTTGGCTTTAGCCCAATCGCGTACGACGGGCAGCGTCGATTCCTCGTTGCGCCCGAGCAGGCCGTTGCCACCGCGGTGGATGGTGTCGAACACCTTGGTATGCAGACGCTCGTCTTGTTTCAGCGCTTGCAGCGTGTAGAAGAGACGCGCGTGCAACTTGGCGCCTTCGTTCCAGGTGACGGGAACGCGGACGAATTCGACATTGGCCGGCTTGTCTTTCTTTTTCCAGCTCTCGAGATACGGATCGAGCATGTAGCAGGCGCCGCAGCCGTACCAGAAGATCTCGAGCACTTCGACTTTGCCCGGCGCGACTGAGGTCGGCATCTGCGGGCTGACGCTGCGGTAGTGTCGACCCTGCTGCCACTTGCTCGGAACCGATGCGCCCTGCGCATCGGCTGTCGGAGCGGCAGCGATGAGCAGCAGCGACAACGCCGCAGTGAACAGACTGGAGAAGGCAAACGGCCGAGTGATCGTCGTCATAGTCATCACCGTGAACTGCTGGGGATCAGCGCAGACCCTGGATGTAGCTCGCGAGCGCCCGCTTGTCGTCTTCGCTCAGGCGCTTGGCGATCGTTGTCATCATGTGTCCGTTCATCGACTTCGTCGGGTTGCCCGTGGCGATGTCGACGTAGCGCTGCTCGCTCGCGTAGTCGGCCAGTTGCTTCAGCGTATACGTCGAATGCTGCGCGCGGAGCGCCGGATAGCCTGCTGCCGAATTGCCGAGGCCCACTGGCCCATGGCAGGAGGTGCAGGAGGGGATGTTGCGTGCCCGATCGCCACCGCGATACAGCGCTTCGCCGGCCTTGTAGGTCGCGGGATCGGCCTCGAGGCCGGTGGGGGTCAGCGTGGCGAAATACGCAGACAAGTCGGCAATGTCCTCATCCGTCAGTGCCATGGCCAACGGATACATTACGGCGTTGTTGCGGTGCCCTGCGCGGAACAATTTGAGTTGCTCGGCGACATAGCGCGCGCTCTGGCCCGCGAGATTCGGCCATTCGGGGTTGACACTGTTGCCGTTGGCGCCATGGCAGGCGGCACAGACGGCGGCTTTGGCAGCGCCGGCTTCGGCATTGCCACGGGCAAGTGCGGCCGGGGCGAGTACGACCGACAGCAACACTACGGCGATGACCCTCACCGAGGGCGGGCAGATGAACATTTCGCAGGCTCCAGACATCGAATTCGACTGACACAGTTTACACTAAAGGGGTGTCACGCTTCCCACAGGCCAACTTCGTACTGAGCGTGGCAGCCAAGGCCCAGTTCCCCGCCGATGATGGTGCGGAAGTGGCCTTCGCCGGCCGGTCCAACTCCGGCAAGTCCAGTGCGATCAATGCCATCACCGAACGCAAGGCCCTGGCTCGTACCAGCAAGACCCCAGGCCAGACCCGGCTTTTGAACTACTTCGAGTTGGAACCTGGGCACCGAATTGTCGATCTGCCGGGGTATGGCTATGCCTCGGTGCGGCCCGAGGAGCGTAAAAAGTGGTTGCCACTGCTCGATGCGTTGCGCGATCGGGACAGCCTTCGCGGTCTGATACTGATCGTGGATTCCCGACGGGGTCTGCTCGAGGAAGATTTCGGGCTGATCGAGTGGGCGCAGCCGGCGCGGCGCGGGGTCCACGTGCTGCTCTCCAAGGTCGACAAGCTCAACCAGGCCGAGCGCGCGGCGGGTCTGAAGGCGGCGAGCGCGGCGCTCGGGGGGCTCGCGACCGTACAGCTGTTTTCCGCTCATGCGGCGCTAGGGGTACGGGAAGCACAGGAACGGCTCGCCGAGCTTTGGGGACCCCGGAAATAAAAGAACCCCCGGGCGCTTCACGAGGAAACGACCGGGGGTAGACAAACCCGACACAGGTCTTGAGGCCGGGTGCCCGCTCAGGGAGGGAGAAAAAGCGGGGAACGCAGAGCGTTCGGGAAGTCAGACTTCGGACCGCAGCAAAGGTTCCGAAAAAATCGGAAAACAATTTCTTTAATAATCATGGGGTTAAATGGCAACATGTTGCGCTACCGCAACATTCCGTCGGCTGCCCAGATCCGCTGATTACCCGGCGTCTTAGTGCGCCTCGTCCCAGTTTGTGCCGGTACCGATGTCGACCCGCAGCGGCACCGACAAGTCTCCTTCGCCGGCGGCCACCATGCGTTCGCGGATGGCTGCGCCGACCTGCTGCACGGTCGGTGCGTCGGCAGACACTTCGAGCACGAGCTCGTCGTGCACCTGCATCAGCAGTGCAGCGTGCCCGCGACCCTCGGACTCGCACCAGGCATCTACGGCGATCATGGCTTTTTTGATGAGATCGGCGGCCGTGCCTTGCATCGGCGCGTTGATGGCGCTGCGCTCGGCGTACTGTTGCAACGCACGGTTACGCGAGCGAATGTCGGGCAGGTATAGCCGGCGCCCGAACACCGTCTCGACGTACCCATTGTCGCGAGCCTGTTGGCGAGTGCGGTCCATGTAGGCTTTCACGCCTGGGTACCGCGCGAAATACAGGTCGACGTAGTTCTGCGCCGCGCCGCGTTCGATGCCGAGTTGGCGGGCGAGACCGAACGCAGACATGCCATAGATCAGCCCGAAGTTGATCGCCTTGGCCGAGCGGCGCTGTTCTGGAGTGACCTCTTCGAGCGGCACGCCGAAGACCTCGGCGGCGGTCGCCTGGTGCACGTCACGATCGGCGGCGAACGC
>CAISHQ010000004.1 GCA_903885195.1 uncultured Pseudomonadota bacterium
CTGCGCTATGCCGATGCGGAGAAGATTGCCACCAAGCTCAAAGAGCAAATCCAAGGCACCGCGGCACCCGCCGCCGGCGGCGCCGCGGGAGCTGCTGTCAGCGGTGAGCGAAATACCACCATCTGGGCGGAGCCCGAGACCAATTCGCTGGTCGTCACGGCACCCGCCAAACAAATGGCCTCGATCATGGGGATCGTCGATAAGCTCGATATCCGGCGTGCCCAAGTCATCGTCGAAGCCATCATCGTCGAGGTGTCTGCAGACAAGTCGGCGGAGCTCGGCGTCAATTGGCTCGTCGACGGCTCCAACAGTCGCAATGCCGTCGGTGGTTTCATCGAACCAGTGGGAGGCGTCAGCATCATCGATCTGGCACGCGCCGCAAGCGATCCGACCACCTTGACGACGGTCCCGCGCGGTTCGACTCTCGGCGTCGGTCGACTAGGCTCCGGTGGCGTGGATTTCGCGGCCGTCGTGCGTGCCTTGCGCGGCGATTCCACCACCAACATCATCGCCACACCCTCGATCGTCACCATGGACAATCAGGAGGCGGAGATCAAGGTTGCGCAGGAAGTGCCCTTCGTCACCGGCCAATACACGAGCACAGGCGGTGGCAATACAGGCAATCAGCTCAATCCCTTCCAGACGATCCAGCGTCAGGAAGTGGGAACGATCCTCAAGATCACGCCGCAGATCAACGAGGGCGATGCGGTGATGCTGAAAATCGAGCAGGAGAGTTCGAGCATCGCGGCGACCAGCAGCGGCGCGGTAGACCTCGTCACTAACAAGCGAACCATCAGCACCAACGTTCTGATTGAAGACGGCGGCACAGTCGTGCTCGGAGGGCTCATTCAGGATTCGCAGACGGGCGGCGAACAACGCGTGCCGTTTTTGGGCCGTATCCCGTTTCTGGGTGAAGCCTTCAAGACCCGCAGCGCAAAGAAAACCAAGACGAACCTGATGGTCTTCATCCAGCCGCGCATCCTGCGCGATGGCAACGACACGACGATCGAGACCAACCAGAAGTACAACTACATCCGCAACGAGCAGCGCCGTCTCGGTGCGCGCGAAGAAGTGCTGCCGCTGCTGCCGGGCGAAAAGCTTGCAGAATTGCCGCCCCTGCCGACGACAGCGCCCGCATCCGCGGCTCAGTCCGTGCCGGCGGCCAGCCCCTCACCGGCGCCCACGACTATACCGGCCGCTTCCTCCGCGCCCCCATCGCAGGCGCCGGTTGCGCCGACAAGCCCGACGCCGACCCCTGCGACGACGACCCCCGCACCCAACGTCATGCCGCCGCCGTCGATGACGGCTCCGGCGCCCACGGCATCGCCGCCGCCTTCGTCGGTAGAGACCGTCGCACCCGTGCAAGCCGTGGATAAGGCGCCCCCGTGAGCACGCCGGCGTTACCTCTCGAATCGACAGCTGCGGCAAATCCCGCCGCACCCTCGCAACTGCCGCTCGCTTTCGCGCGCCGGCACGGCGTACTGCTGCGCGGCTTCAGCAACGGACTCGCGCAACTGACCGTTCGCCCCGAAGTCTCGACGCTCAGTCTCGCAGAGACGCGCCGCCACCTCGGCGTGCCGCTGGCGCTAGAGAAAGTCACCACCGAACGCTTCGACCAGTTGCTGCGCGAGGCGTATGAGGCGGGCACCGATGCGCGCGCCGCGGCCGGCGGTCTCGAGGAGACCACGGATCTGGCCTTTTTGGCGCAGGACTTGCCGGAACAGGCCGATCTGCTCGATAGCGAGGACGATGCGCCCATCATCCGGCTCATCAATGCGCTGCTGACTCAGGCCATCAAGGACAACGCGTCAGACATTCACATCGAGCCCTTCGAGAATCGTCTGGTGGTGCGCCTGCGTGTCGACGGCGTGCTGCGTGAAGTGCTGCAGACGCGCAGGGCTGTGGCACCAGCCGTGGTCTCGCGCATCAAGGTCATGTCGAAGCTCGATATCGCCGAAAAGCGTTTGCCGCAGGATGGGCGCATCAGCCTGCGCGTGGCCGGGCGGCCGGTGGATGTGCGCGTATCTACAATCCCTGCGGGGCATGGCGAGCGCGTGGTGCTGCGCCTACTCGACAAGCAGGCTGGTCGACTCGATCTTGGGCAACTCGGAATGGAGCCGCGCATCGCTTCGCTGCTCGATGGGCTGATCCACAAGCCGAACGGCATCCTGCTCGTCACGGGACCCACGGGCTCGGGCAAGACGACGTCACTGTATGCGGCACTGACGCGGCTTAACGATGCGACCCGCAACATCATGACGGTCGAAGATCCGATCGAGTACTACATCGACGGCATCGGCCAGACCCAGGTTAACACCAAGGTGGACATGAGTTTTGCGCGTGGTCTGCGCGCCATCCTTCGCCAGGACCCGGACATCGTCATGGTGGGTGAAATCCGCGACCTCGAGACCGCACAGATTGCCGTACAGGCCTCACTCACGGGACACCTCGTGCTCTCGACGCTGCACACCAACACAGCCGTAGGTGCCATCACCCGACTGCGCGACATGGGCATCGAGCCGTTTTTGCTGGCCTCAAGCCTCATCGGCATCGTGGCGCAACGTCTCGTGCGCACGCTCGACCTCGAGCAGCGCGAGGCCTATGCCGCCACTCCTCTCGAATGCCGCCAGTTGAATGTGCCAGCCGATGCCGCGGCACCCACCTTGTATCGGCCAGGCCGCGATGGCGCCGCCTACCGCGGCCGTACGGGGATCTACGAGCTGGTGATGGTCGACGACACGCTGCGCACCATGATCCACGATGGCGCCGCCGAGACCGAACTCGAGCGACACGCACGTCGCACGACGCCGTCGATCCGCGAGGACGGGCTCGCCCGCGTGCTGCGCGGCGAAACGACGCTCGAGGAAGTGCTGCGCGTCACCCGCGAGGACTGAGGTGGCTGCCTACGAGTACACCGCCCTCGATGCGGGTGGCCGCGAACAGCGCGGCGTGCTGGAGGGCGACAGCCCGCGGCAAATCCGCCAGTTGCTGCGCGAGAAGCAATGGCTGCCGCTGCAGGTGCTGCCGGTCAGCGGGGATCGGCGCGACGGCAGCACGACGGAATCGGGCGCTCGCCGTGTCGCGTTCAGCTGGCGCGCAAGCATCAAGGCGGCCGATGTCGCGCTGCTGACGCGGCAACTCGCCACGCTGGTGCGAGCCGCGGTACCCCTCGAGGAATCACTGCGGGCCGTCGCCGAGCAGTCGGAGCGTCCGGCCGTGCAAAAGGTGCTCGCCGCCGTGCGTTCGCGGGTGATCGAGGGACACACGCTCGCCCATGCACTCGGCGAGTTCCCCAAGGTATTCCCCGAGATCTATCGCGCCACGGTGGCTGCAGGCGAACAATCCGGACGACTCGACACCGTACTCGAACGTTTGGCCGATTACACCGAGAACCGTGATCAACTACGGCAGCGCGTGCTCGGTGCGATGCTCTACCCGATCGTGCTGACGGTCATGTGCATCGTAATCATCGCGGGCCTACTCACCTATGTGGTGCCCAAAGTGGTTGAGGTCTTCGAATCGGGTCGCAACACCCTGCCCTGGATGACGCGTGCGCTGCTGGCCGCAAGTGATTTTCTCGCCACCTTCGGCCCGTGGATCCTGGCCGCACTCGCCGTGGCCGCGGTGGGTTTCGCGCGCTGGGTGCGCGACCCGGCCGCCCGGCGCAAGGTCGATGCCCTGCTGTTGCGCCTGCCGCTCGTGGGTCGTCTGGTGCGCGGCTTCAACACGGCGCGCTTCACCCGCACCTTCAGCATCCTCACCGGCAGCGCGGTACCGGTGCTCGAGGCGCTGCGGATCGCCGGGGCGGTGATCGGCAATCTGCCGATGCGTGATGCGGTCGAACGCGCCGCCGAACGTGTGCGCGAAGGCGCACCCATCGGTCGATCGCTGGCTGTAGGGGCGCTCTTTCCGCCCATGACGGTACACCTGATCTCGAGCGGCGAGTCGAGCGGCAAGCTCGAGGAGATGCTCGAGCGCGCCGCGAGCAATCAGGAGCGTGAACTCGACGGCCTGCTCACGGCGCTCGTCGGCCTGCTCGGGCCGATGCTTATCGTCGCCATGGGGGTGTTCGTCACCGCCATCGTCTTCGCGATGCTCATGCCGATCTTCGAAATGAACACCCTGGTGCGCTGAAGCGCATCTGCCCGTTGCAAGACGACGCGCGCCGAAATAAATTCGCGGCGTTGGGGGTTGTCTGGCATTTGGGCCATGCGCGATATCGATCGGGCGCGGCGGCGCGGGGGCGCCCCCAAGGGGGGTGACCCGGCGTGGCGTCGTCTCGAGCGGCTGCGTGAGGACAAGCGCACCGCGGAACTCGTCAGCGATTTCGACGATTACGACATCGGACTCGACGACGACAAACCGAAACCCGCACGGCGCGGTCGCTAACGGAAGTCGCGCGACCGCGTCAGCAGGCGACCGAGCTGTCGGCTGCGGTCGAATAACCGCTCGACGATGACGTGCGTCACCGACTGCTGCCGCTGCAACCGGCCCTCGGCCTCGAGCAGCCGCGCATCGAACAGGGCGCGCCGGTGCGCCTCGCCCACCTGCTTCCAGACGATGAGATTGACGTTGCCGGTATCGTCTTCAAGGGTGACGAAGGTGACGCCACTCGCCGTGCCTGGCCGCTGGCGTGTGACCACGAGACCCGCTACTCGTACGCGTATGCCGCTGGGTTGCATGAGCAGGTCGCTCGCCCGCAGCACGCGACGCGGCTCGAAGAACGTGCGCAGCAACGCGAGGGGATGGCGACCGAGCGTCAGACCGAGGTGCCGATAATCGGCAACGAGATCCTCACCCTCGGTGGGCTGCGCGAGCATCGGCACGGCGATCTCTTCGGCTGCGGGCGCAAGGGGCAGTTCCGCCTCCGTCCCGGCCACGGCCCAGAACGCCTGATGACGATTGCCCGTCAGGGTGGCGCAGGCACCGGCCGCCGCCAGAGCTTCGAGTTGCCCGCGATCGAGTTCGGCCCGCACGGCCAGATCCTGCAAACTGCCGAATGGGCGCACTGCGCGCGCTTGTACCAGGCGCTCCGCTGCTGCCGCACCGAAACCGCGCACGAGTCGCAGACCAAGGCGCAGCACCGGTCGTGCGCTCGTGCCGTCGGGTTCGAGCGTGCAGTCGTAGGCGCTGCACAGCACATCGACAGCACGTACCGTCACCCCGTGCGCCCGCGCATCGCGCACGAGCTGTGAAGGTCCATAGAAGCCCATGGGCTGACTGTTGAGTAGCGCTGCGGTGAATGCCGCAGGCTCGTGGCACTTCAACCAGGCAGACACGTAGACGAGCAGTGCGAAACTGGCGGCGTGCGACTCGGGAAAGCCGTACTCACCGAAGCCCTTGATCTGCTCGAAGATACGCTGCGCGAACGCCTCGCTGTAGCCGCGCTCGCGCATACCGCGGATGAGCCGCTCACCGAAATGTCCTAGCCCACCGTGGCGCTTCCAGGCCGCCATGGCACGACGCAGTTGATCGGCCTCGCCGGGCGAGAAGCCTGCAGCAACGATGGCCAGTTGCATCACCTGCTCCTGGAAGATGGGTACGCCGAGCGTGCGCTGCAAGACGCTTTTCACCGCATCGCTCGGATAGCTCACCGCTTCCTCGCCGTTTCGGCGTCGCAGATACGGATGCACCATGTCGCCCTGAATCGGCCCGGGGCGCACGATCGCGACCTCGACCACGAGATCGTAAAAATTACGCGGTCGTAAACGCGGCAACATCGCCATCTGGGCGCGCGACTCGATCTGGAAGACGCCAACCGAGTCGGCTGCGCAGAGCATGTCGTACACCCGCGGGTCCTCGGGCGGAACCTGTTCGAGCGCAAGCGGCGCAGCACCCTGACGGACACGCCACTCCGACACCAGCACCAGCGCGCGTCGGATCGCCGTCAGCATGCCGAGCGCCAGCACATCGACCTTCAGCAGACCCAGCGCATCGAGATCATCCTTGTCCCACTGGATGACGGTGCGCCCTTCCATGCCGGCGTTCTCCACCGGCACAAGCTCCTCGAGCGAATCGCGGGCGATGACGAAACCGCCGACATGCTGCGATAGATGCCGCGGAAACCCGCACAACTGTTCGGCCAGTTCACGCAACAAGGCGACGCGTGCAGCCACCTCCGGCGTGAGCACGACGGACTCGTCCGCCGACTTCGCCAACAGATCGAGTTGCGCGGGGCTAAAGCCGAGTACCTTGCCAAGATCACGCCAGGCGCTGCGCGGACGGTAGGTGATGACGGTGGCCGCGAGCGCGGCACGATCACGCCCGTACTTCGCGTAGATGTACTGGATCACCTCCTCACGCCGCTCGTGTTCGAAATCCACGTCGATATCGGGTGGCTCGTTGCGTTCACGGGAGATGAAGCGCTCGAACAGCATCGACATGCGCGAGGGATCGACCTCGGTGATACCGAGGCAATAACACACCGCGGAATTCGCCGCAGAACCCCGCCCCTGGCACAGGATGCCGCGACTGCGCGCATAAGCGACGAGATCGTGCACGGTGAGAAAGTAGGGCTCGTAGCCAAGCTCGGCGATCAGCGCGAGTTCGTGCTCAACCAGCGTGCGCACGTAGGGTGGCATGACATCGCGTGCGGCAGAGGTCGCGGCGGCCGGGCCGTGGGTCGGTGGCGGCGGGCCGCCCCAGCGTCGTGCCGCCCCCTGCTCGACGAGCTCACGCAGCCACTCGGCGGCAGTGCGGCCCGAGGGCACGAGTTCACGCGGATATTCGTAGCGCAACTCATCGAGCGAAAAGCGGCAGCGCGAAGCAACAGCCAGCGTCTCGGCGAGTAGCGCAGGCGGATACAGACGCGCCAGACGCTCGCGTTCACGCAGGTGACGCTCGCCGCAGGGCAGCAGTGCAAACCCGGCCTCATCCAGCGTGGTGTTCAGGCGAATTGCCGTCAGCGCATCGTGCAGCCGCCGGCGCGCCCGTACGTGCATGCATACCCCGCCTGCGGCCAGCAGCGGCAGACCGCTGCTCGCGCCAAGCGACTGCAGCAGGGCGAGGTGCGCGCGCTCCGTGCCATCGCGCAGCAACTCGACGGCAATCCACGCAGAGCCCGCAAAATGTCTGTGCAGCCACTCGGCGTCCGCGCGCACGCGCGCACTGTCACGACACTGCGCCGGGCGCGGCGCCCACAGCAGCAGACAGTGCTCAGGTTCGAGCAGCGCCTCGACATCCGCGCGCTGCAGTACATAACTCCCCTTCGGCGCTGCGCGGCGGGCTCGAGTAATCAGGCGGCACATCTGACCGTAACCCCGCCGGTCGGCGGCCAGCACGACGAGGGGCAAACCGCAATCGAGATGAAGCTCCGTGCCGACGATGAGGCGCGTGCGGCGTCCCTTCAGCGCGGCATGGGCACGCACCACCCCTGCCACGGAACACTCGTCAGTCAGCGCGAGCGCAGCGTAGCCCAAGGCCTCGGCGCGTTCAGCGAGTTCCACGGGTTGCGAGGCACCGCGCAGGAAACTGAAGCTGCTGAGGCAGTGCAGTTCGGCATAGGCAGGAGGCAGCATACTGTTTATTTATACAGTATCTGAGCCCCCTGTGCGCGACCTCGGACTTTACGGGGCGCTGAGCAAACCCCGTCGACGCATCTGCTCGACGATCAGATCGGCAGCTTGCTCAGCCGACACCTGCTGAGTGTCGATGCGCAGCTCCGGCTTCTCCGGCACCTCGTACGGCGAATCGATACCGGTGAAATTCTTCAACTCACCACGGCGCGCCTTGCCGTACAGGCCCTTGACGTCCCTTCGCTCCGCCTCGGCCAGAGACGTATCGACAAAGACCTCGAGGAACTCTCCCTCGCCGAACAGGGAGCGAGCGGCGCCGCGCTCGGCGCGGAACGGCGAGATGAACGACACGAGGACGATCAGGCCAGCATCGACCATGAGCCTCGCCACCTCGCTCACGCGGCGAATGTTCTCGACGCGATCCTGCTCGGTGAAGCCGAGGTCCTTGTTCAAGCCATGCCGTACGTTGTCGCCATCGAGCAAGTAGGTGTGCCGCCCCTCAGCCGCGAGACGCTTCTCCACCAGATTGGCGATGGTGCTCTTGCCGGCGCCACTCAACCCGGTGAGCCACAACACGGCGGGCTTCTGCCCCTTCAGCGCAGCACGCAGAGGCTTCGTGACATCGAGTGCCTGCCAGTGCAGGTTCTGCGCCCGGCGCAGGGCGAACGACAGCAGTCCTGCGCCCACCGTGTTGAACGTCATGCGATCGATGAGTATGAAACCGCCCAGAGTTCGGCTGTCGGCGTAGGGCTCGAACACCACAGGGCGATCGACCTGCAGCTCGCAAACGCCGATGTCGTTGAGCTCCAGGGTTTCTGCGGCAAGTTTCTCCAACGTATTGACGTTGATGCGATGCCGGATCGGCATCATGGTGGCGTTCGCCGTGACACTGCCAATCTTCAGCAGGTAGGAGCGAGCCGGCAGCAGTGGCTCCTCGTGCATCCAAATAATGGTGGCCTGAAACTGCGTCGCCGACTCCGGCGCAGCGTCGGTTGCCGCAATTACATCACCGCGACTGACATCGACTTCGTCCTCGAGCGTGAGCGTCACCGCACGTCCGGCGGAAGCCTCTTGCAGGTCACCGTCCGCCGTGACGATGCGGTGAATCCGCGTGGTCCGCCCAGAAGGCAACACTCGCACTGCATCCCCGACACGGGCGATACCTGAGGCGATCGAACCCGCAAAGCCGCGGAATTCGGCGTTGGGGCGATTGACCCATTGCACCGGCATTCGCAATGGCCGATGCGCCACGTCGGATTCAACGTCGATCTGCTCGAGGCATTGGATCAAGGTCGGCCCTTGATACCAGGGCATGCGCGTGCTGCGCTCGACGATGTTGTCACCATCGACCGCCACCAGCGGTATGGCAGTAACGTCGCCGAGGCCAATGCGTGTCGCGAACGCCCGATAGTCGTCCACGATCGCATTGAAGCGCTGCTCATCGAAATCGACGAGATCCATTTTGTTGACCGCCAGTACGACGTGCCGAATCCCGAGCAGGGATACGAGAAAACTGTGACGGCGGGTTTGTACGAGCACGCCCTTTCGCGCATCGATAAGCACCACGGCGAGGTCGGCGCCCGAGGCACCGGTGACCATGTTGCGCGTGTACTGCTCATGACCCGGCGTGTCGGCCACGATGAATTTGCGACGATGTGTCGAGAAGAATCGGTACGCAACATCGATGGTGATGCCTTGCTCACGCTCGGCAGCCAGGCCATCGACGAGCAAGGCGAAGTCGATCTGACCCTGCCGCGTTCCCACCCGCGCCGAATCACGGGTCAAGGTTCGCCAGTGGTCTTCAAATATCGTTTTCGATTCGTACAGCAACCGACCGATGAGCGTGGATTTACCATCATCCACCGAGCCACAGGTGATGAACCTCAGCAGAGACTTGCGTTCTTCCTCAGCGAATCTCGCCGCGACGTCTTCGTCAGCCGTACCGGAATTCGCAGCCATCAGAAGTAGCCTTCCTGCTTCTTCTTTTCCATTGAAGCCGCAGTATCGTGGTCGATCAGGCGGCCGCTGCGCTCGGAGGTGCGCGTCTGTAGCGTCTCGCGGATCACCTCGCTGATGGTCGAGGCCTCACTCTCGATCGCAGCGGTCAGCGGGTAGCAGCCTAACGTTCGAAAACGAACACTGCGCAACTGCGGGACCTCACCGGGGTGCAGCGGCATGCGATCGTCATCCACCATGATCAACATGCCGTCGCGCTCGACTACCGGCCTCTTCGCTGCCAGATACAGCGGCACGATCGGAATGTTTTCCTGATGGATGTACTGCCAGACGTCTGACTCCGTCCAGTTGGAAATCGGGAATACCCGCAGCGACTCGCCCGGGCGGTGACGCGCGTTGTACAGATTCCACAGTTCCGGGCGCTGATTCTTGGGATCCCAGCGATGCTCGGCGGTGCGGAACGAAAAGATGCGCTCCTTCGCGCGGCTACTCTCCTCGTCCCGTCGCGCGCCGCCGAATGCGGCATCGAACCGATGCAGATCGAGCGCTTGCCTTAGCGCCTCGGTCTTCATCACGGTCGTATGGACTTGCGAGCCGTGGCTGAAGGGATTGACGCCGCGCGCCAGGCCCTCCTGATTGGTGTGCACCAGCAGGCGCATTCGCGCCTCCTTGGCCATCCGATCGCGCATGGCGTACATGTCGCGGAATTTCCACGTGGTGTCGATGTGCAGCAGAGGGAACGGGGGCGGTGCCGGGTAAAACGCCTTGATCGCAAGGTGCAGCATCACCGCACTGTCCTTGCCGATCGAATACAGCATGACGGGCCGTTCGCACTCAGCCACCACCTCACGCATGATGTGGATGCTCTCAGCTTCCAATCGCTGCAGATGCGTCAGCGTCGGCACGAAGCCGTTTCCCACCTCAGTCGATTGCTTTACGTGCACACTCGTCACCCACCCGCTCTGTTTACCGACCGTGCCCTGCACCCTGAATTGTACGGCAGGCCATCGGCCTTGTGACTCGGCGCGCGGGCACGATAATGCCCACACCCACACCACCGGAAGCTGAACCCCATGACTACCGTCACCGACGCCGTCCTCAGCCGCATGTCGGCGCGAGCCTTCACCGACCAGCCTGTTGATTCGGCCTTGGTGCGGCGCATCCTGACGACGGCGAGGCAGTCGCCCTCGGGCGGCAACGTGCAGCCCTGGCATGTGATCGTGCTCGGCGGTGAGGAACTCGCCCGCCTCAAGGCCATCATGCGCGACAAACTCGCCGACCCGCGCGCGAAGGGCGATGGACCCGAGTACCCGATCTATCCGCGCGAGCTCGGTGAGCCTTACCGCTCACGACGGTTCAAGTGTGGCGAGGACATGCACGGCACGATGAACATCAGCCGTGAGGACAAAGCCTCGCGCTACGCCTTCATCGCCGGCAACTTCCAGTTCTGGAACGCCCCCGTCGGCATGTTCATGCTGATCGATCGGCAGATGGGACCGGCGCAGTGGGTCGACCTCGGCATGTTCATGCAGACGGTGATGCTGCTCGCGCGCGAGGCGGGTTTACACACCTGTGCGCAGGAAGCATGGACGAACTGGCACAAAACGGTCGGCGAGTTTCTCGGTCTGCCGCCGGAGCGGATGCTGTTTGCAGGGCTGGCGCTCGGCTACCGCGATGAGTCACATCCGGTCAATCGACTGCGAACGGACCGGGCAGCACTCGAGGAATTTGCGACCTTCCGCGGTCTCTAAGGGCGTGGTCTCGAAGGGCTGCGGTCTCTAAAGGCCGCGGTCTCTAAGGCCCGCTTAGCCGAACACGCCGTGCCACCACCACGTGTGCGGTGGCAGGCGTTCGCGGTAGACCCAAAGCTCAGCACCGCGCGGCTCGCGCACCACGTAGTAGTCGCGCGCCACGTCCTGGCCGTCCCACCAGCCGGTTTCGATGCGCTCGGGGCCCGCGATCCAGTGCAGTGCGCTCACTGCACAGGGCAGCGCTGCAGGCTGTCGCAGCAGCCACAGTGGACGGCGCAACGTGCTCACATGGTAGAGCGCTTCAGCAGTGCACGGCGACGGCGCATCGAGTGCAGGTTCGGCGACGCGCCAGGCGATCTCCGGTCGGTGCTGCGGCACGAGACACAAACCGTAGACGGCCTCGCTGCCGAGCCGCGCCCGCAGGCGCTCGATGAGTGCAGGCGATTCTCGTCCTATCGCGCCCCCATGCTCGGCGGGGCGCCACAATGAATCACTGTGTGCAATGAACGGCTGCAGCACGCCGGAACGCAGCTCACAGTCGATAACCGCGGCAGACAACACCCGACGCGCCAGCTGCTCGCTGAGCACCGTGACGAAACGCTCGGCCGACACGTCGGCTGCCGCCAGCCGCACATCAAGTCGCGTGAACCGCCCGGCACGGTGCGCAAGCCGCAGCTTCAGCAGATCGACGCCACATTGTCGTGTGCGCAGGAACTGTTCGAGTTGATCGAGCAGCGGCGCAACATGCTGCAAGATCGCCGCCTGCGAAATGAGTTCAAAGGTAGGTTCGCTGCGTACGTGGAAGTGCTCGCGAGGCAGGAAACCGCGCCGCGGCTCGGCGGTCGCTCCACTCAACCGGTCGAGTGCGAGCAAGGCCTCTTTGCCGAACCGCTTGGCGAACCCGGCTCGCGGCAAGCGCAGCAGCGCACCGAGCGTCCGCACGCCGAGCGAGTCGAGTCGCGCCAGCGTCTCGGCCGACCAGGCCAAACTCTCCACAGGCAGCGGCGCAAGCTCGCCCATGAGTCGATCGCGTGCGCGCACCATGATGTTGCGACCGGCGCGTGCGAGCACCAGTGCCGCAAGCGGCGTGGGGGCGAGTGCCCAGCGCGGCTCGAGCCCCGCTGCACGACAGCGCTCGAGCAACTGTGCACACAGCGCCTGAAGGCCGCCGAACAGGCGCACGCTGCCCTGCACTTCGAGCAGTACGGCGTCGGCCTCGAGACTGACCCGTGAGGTATAGCGATACGCCAACGTGCCAAGACGCCCAAGCATCTCGGGCGTGGCCTGCGATGGGGGCAGCTGCAAAGCGAGCCAGCTCTCGAGCACCTCGTCGAACAGCGAGTCGAGCACGGGCGGCAGGTCCGCGATCGCGCGTGCCTGCTGCGCCGCGCGGCGCCGTGCATCCACGGAGCTCGGTGCAGTAGCGGAACTCGGTGCAGTAGCGGAACTCGGTGCAGTAGCGGAACTCGCAGGCTCGAAGCCTGGGGCGCTGAAAGCGCGCCGTACCGAAGCGGCTCTCTCACGGCGTGCCATGCAGCGCTCCCGAAGCAACGCTCCACTCGATGTCGAAGGCACCCCGCCGCCCGCCGCGGCTCTTCAGCAACTGCAGTCGCGCGCCGCCCACCCGAAAGTGCAATTCGAGACGCAGCTCGGCGGGTGATGCGCACTGCGCCGCCGCCACCTCGCGAAACAAAAATACCGGTGTGCGCTGGCGCTGCGCGGCCAACTGCAGACGACGCAGCGAACGCTGCAGCGCTTCGCCTGGGCGGGACTTCAGCCAGCCGAGCACGGTGGCACAGGCACCGGACTCGATCGCCTGCTCGAGCGCCCAGAGCGGCTCATCCGTACGCACCACGAGTTGGCGCTCGAGCGGCACACCGGCACCAGCGAGAGCCGGCGCATAGGGTTCGAAGGGCGGCGCAATCCAGGCGACCCAGCGTGCAGACGGTTGTTGCCCGAAGCGCACCAGCAGCGGCATCAGCAGCCGCAACTCACCCAAACCCGGATGCAGCGAGAGAATTTCGCTGAGTCCGTTCGCGGGCCAGCCGCCGCCCGGCAGTGCCTCATCGAGCGTGGGGTAACCCGTGCTGTGCGTATCGGTGCGTGCAAGGCTGCGCCCGCGCCACAGGGCAGGATGCTCGAGCAGACTGCCGAGCGGGTCGTCGGCCGCGGTGTCTGAAGAGAGTGAGGGAGTCCGGCCCATGGGGGGCATGCGGATGGCAAGGCCAGGGCGGTCTCACGACGCCGCCGGATCGGACGTCGCGGTGCGCAACGAGCGCGGCTGCGAGAACCAGCCATTGCGACCGCAACCACAGGGACAGCTGAACCGCTTCAAGCTCGTGCCGACCGCCGGTCGCGACGAGGCACGGACCTTGGGACGCGATCGATGCCCCGCTGCCGAGCGGGCCTTTTTGCGGACGAGCGCGTCCGCCGCGCCCGGCGAGGGGCGCAATTCAAAAACATCCATGGAAACCAACCTTTAGGTTGAGGTACGAGGGCTCACATCAGACCTGCGGGCGTAGCCTTGCCATTGCTCGCACCGCGGCGCAGCACACCGACGACCACACCCTCGATGATCAAGGGCTCCTCGCGCAGATTGACGCGAATGGGTTCGAAGTCCGGGTTCTCGGGCAGCAGCCACACCGTCGGGCCTTCCTGCTTGTAGCGCTTCACCGTGACCTCGTTCTCGAGGCGCGCGACGATGATCTGCCGGTTACGCACCTCGGGGGTGCGATGCACGGCGACCAGGTCGCCATCGAGGATGCCGGCGTCTTTCATTGACATGCCGCTGACCTTGAGCAGGTAGTGCGGGCGGGGCGAAAAGATGTCCGGATCGATATTAAAGCGCGCTTCAATGTTTTCTTCTGCCAAAATGGGCTTGCCCGCGGCGACGCGGCCGATGAGCGGCAGGCCGAGCTGCTCGCGCAGGATGTCCTTCAACTGGATGCCTCGCGAGGTGCCCGGCACGAGCGCAATCACCCCTTTACGGGCGAGTGCGCGCAGATGCTCCTCGGCGGCGTTGGCGGACTTGAACCCGAGCTCTTGCGCAATTTCTGCCCGCGTGGGCGGCATGCCGGTTTCTGCAATAGCTCGCTGGATCAGACGGAGGATTTCGGTTTGACGGGGTGTGAGATCTGACATGTGGCACCTCTGTTGATCCATACAGTACCTGTGAATACATCCAGTCGCAAGCCCCCTGCTGATTTCGATGCCCTGGTCATTGGTGCCGGGCACAACGGCCTCGTCTGCGCCTGTTATCTGGCGCGCGCCGGACTGCGCGTGGCGGTGTTCGAGCGACGCGGCATCGTCGGCGGTGCCGCCGTCACCGAAGAGTTCGTACCGGGCTTTCGCAACTCGAGCGCGAGCTATACGGTCAGCCTGCTCGACAGTGCGGTGATCCGCGATCTGCGCCTCGCCGAGCATGGCCTGCGCATCCTCGAGCGGCCGATGCAGAATTTCTTTCCGCTGCCCGATGGCGACTCCTTCAGCGCCGGGCCGCAGAGCGAGGCCACCCTCGCCGAGGTGCGCCGCTACAGCCAGCGCGATGCGGCACGACTCGGCGATTTTCTCGCCCTGCTCGATCGTGCAGTGGCGCTGCTGCGCAGCCTGCTGCATCGCACACCGCCCACCGACCTGCGTCGCGTGGGTGACCTGTGGGAACTGCTGCGCTTCGGCCGCGAGTTTCGCGCCCTGCCCCTTGCCCAGCAACGTGAACTGCACGAGTTCTTCACGCGCAGCGCCGGTGAACTGCTCGATCACTGGTTCGAAACCGAGCCGCTCAAAGCGCTGTTCGGCTTCGACTCGGTGGTCGGCAGCTACGCGAGCCCCTACACGCCCGGCAGCGCCTATGTTCTGCTTCACCACGCTTTCGGCGAGGTCAACGGCAAGAGCGGACTGTGGGGCCACGCCGTCGGTGGCATGGGTGCAATCACCCAGGCGCTGGCTGCGCAAGCGCGCAGCCTCGGGGTGCACATCGAGTGCGATGCGCCGGTGGCAAAGATCATCACCTCGCGCACATCCGGACGCGGCGCATCCGGGCGCAGCGCCGACGGCCACGTGCCCGTGCAGGCGAGCGGCCTGAAGCTGCTCGATGGACGAGTGTTCGGCGCGCCGCGCATCGTCGCCAACCTTGGTCCAAAACCGCTGTTTCTCGGCTTGCTCGCTGCCGAGGATCTACCGGCCGATTTCCGCGCACACATCGAGCGCTGGCGAGTTGGCTCGGCGACCTTCCGCATGAACGTGGCGATGGCCGAACTGCCGCGCTTCAGCGCGCGACGCAGCCGCGCCGACGACACGCATCTCGGTGCCGGCATCATCATCGCGCCCTCGCTCGGCTACATGGACCGCGCCTTCGCCGATGCGCGCCTGCAGGGCATCTCGCGTGCGCCGATCGTCGAGATGCTGATTCCCTCGACCCTCGATGACACGCTGGCCCCAGCCGGGGCACATGTGGCGAGCCTGTTCTGCCAGCACTTCGACTACGATCTGGCGCGACCCGATGCGCCCGAGCGGTCCTGGGCGGACCCCGCGATGCGCGAGACGGCCGCGCAACTCGTGATCGACACCGTCGATGCCTGCGCACCGAACTTCAAGGCGAGTTTGCTGGGACATTCGGCGCTCTCGCCGCTCGATCTCGAGCAGCGCTTCGGGCTTGCAGGCGGTGACATCTTCCACGGCGCACTCGGTCTCGACCAACTCTGGGCAGCACGCCCTGCGCTCGGCTACGGTGATTACCGCACGCCTGTGCGGGGCCTGTATCTCTGCGGTGCCGGCGCACACCCGGGCGGTGGCGTCACCGGCGTGCCGGGCAGCAACGCCGCGCGCGAGATCCTCCGCGATCGGCGCCGGCGCTAAACCGCCATGTCGGCGACCGCGCTGCCACGCGTACTGCACTTCGTCACCGGCGGTTTCACGGGAGGTGCAACCCAGGTCGCCGTGAAGCTCGTCACCGCCGCAGGTGAACGCGGTGATGCGGACGCCCTGCTCGTCGTGCGCCGCAAGCGCCACACCGACTCGCGCCGTATCGACGAACTGCGCGAACGGGGTCTGCCCATCGACACCGTGCCCGGCTGGTCGCACCTTGCCACGGTACTCGCGCTCGTGCGCATTTGCCGGCAGTTCCGTCCCGACGTGCTGATCGCGCACGGCTTCAGCGAGCATCTTTGGGGACGCTACGCGGGCCTGCTCGCCGGCGTGCCCTACCTCGTCCACGTCGAACACAACACGCGCGAACGCTACACACGCTGGCGCCTCGCCCAAGCACGCTGGCTCGCGGCCCGCACCGCGCGGATCGTCGGCTGCAGCGAGGGCGTACGCCTGCGGCTGCTCGAGCTCGGCTTTCCCGCCGAGCGCGTGATGGCCATCGACAACGGCATCAACCTCGCACCGTTCGCGACCGTCGGCACGCAACCCATCGTCGAGCGCGACCCGTCGATCCTCATGGTGGCGCGCTTCGCGCGCCAGAAGGATCACGCCACGCTGCTGCGCGCGATTGCGCTGCTGCGTGCGCGAGGCCTGCGACCGCCCGTGCAACTTGCCGGAGCGGGGCGTGACAGTCACCGGCAGGCTGTTGAGGCGCTCTCTCGGGAACTCGGCATCGAAGATCAGGTGCAGTTCCTGGGTGTCGTACGCGACATCCCGCAGCGCCTCGGCAACACGCGCATCGCGGTGCTCTCCACGCTGTACGAGGGCATGCCGCTGGCGCTGATCGAGGGCATGGCCGCAGGCTGTGCCGTGGTGGGTTCGCGCGTGCCCGGCGTGCGGGAGATCATCCAACATGGGATCAACGGACTGCTCGCCGAGCCCCGCGATCCGCAATCGCTCGCCGATACGCTTGAGTCACTGCTGCGGGATGACACGCTGGCGGCCGGGCTTGGTGCCGAGGCTCGACGCCAGGCCTTCGAGCACTACGGCCTCGCGCGCATGGCCGACGACTATGCGGCGATGATCGCGCAGATCGTTCGCTAATCCGCAGCGATCATCGATCGCAACGTGTCGAGCGATTCGCGGCGGATGCTTGCCGCAAGCTCAGCGAGCGCCGCCTGCATCCGCCCATAGTCCTCAGCGCTCATCGCGAGCGCGGCACGCATCGCCTCGGCAAGACCTTCGTTGCGCTCGTACACGAGACTGCTCTGCGGCGTCAGCCGATGCGCATCGGCAAACTTTCGGGCCACGAGAGCCGGCTTGGCAAAGCCGTACACGAGCTGGAAATGCCCGCTCGTACCGGTGGTCGCATAGAACTCATGCGCCGGATTTTGCGGATCGAGCAAACTCAGCACGAAATCCGCTCGCTCCACCTGGGCGTAGAGCTCGCTAAAACTCACCCGTCCCGCCACCGTGAAGTACTCGCGCAGCTCGATCGGTACATCGCGCAGGTTCCCCTCGCCGACGAACACGATGTGAAAATCCCGCAACCCGGCGCCATGCAGAGACGCTACGGCCGCGAACAGCGCCTGGGTGTTGCGACTTCGGGCCCGCAGCGTGCCGACGACGATGAAGTTCACCCGCCCAGGGCTCTTGCCGCGCAGCGCCGTCTCGCCGAACCAGTGCGGGTTGACGCCGCGACTGTGCGCGCCGCGATAGTCGATGGGACGCAGGCTGATGACGTTGCGATCGATGAAGCCCGCCTCCACGGGAGTCTTCACGTCGTGCTCGACGAGCAACAGCTTTTGCCCGGGTGCAAGTGGACCGAACAGTCCGTACTCCGAGGCGTAGCTGCGATCGAAGCCGATCTTGCGCGCTGTACTGATCAGCACGCCTCGCGCGCGCCCAAGTCCGTGCTGCGCGAAATGGCGCACGATGGCCGCCTGCGGGATCCGGTTCAGCGTGAGTCGCGGATGCGCGAAGCGCTCGAACAGACCCTCGTCCAACCGCTGCGGCGTGAGCAACACCGAAACGTCATAGCCGAGTTCGAGAAGATAGTGCGCGTAGCCTGGCACCACCTCCGCATGCGAGTGACTGCAGGGCTCCCAGAGATAGAACGTGTTGTCGGTGACCTGCGGCCACGGGGCACGATCGAACGCCCCTCCGAGCCAATATTTGAGCCGACTGCGCAGCGGCAAACATCCGGATTCCATGACGGGCGCAGTGTACACGCCCGCGGGGTGAGGCAACGTCGATCGCTTGACGTGTCCACCGCAACGGGAAGATGCTTGCGCCCTGCATGCAAAAATCTCTTGATGCCGTTCTGCCCCTGGCACTGCGTGACGCCGAGCGGGCGCGCCTGCTGGTCGAGTCGCTCGCCCGCAATCTCATCGGACTGAATCGCCTGTGGGTGGTGTGCCCCGATCCCGACGTGGCACAAATCCGCACCATCCTCGCGAGTGAAGCGTTACCGTTCGAGCTGCACGTCGAGCCCGAGCGCAACATCGTCCCGGAGTTCGCACTCAAGATCCGCATGAGCGGCTGGTTCCGCCAGCAACTCATCAAACTCGCAAGCTTCGAGCACGTCACCGAGGGGCTGTATCTCACGCTCGATGCCGACGTGCTCTGCACACGGCGCGTCACCGTCGCCGAACTCATCGGCGATGGTCGCGGTGCCTGCGTGTCCTTTCCCGACGAGACCTTCCGCTACTGGTACGAGCGCATCGAGCAGGTGCTGCGGATTCGTATCCCGAAGGGTCAGGGCTGCCACAACGTGACGCCCGCCTTGCTGCACACCGGGGGCATGCGCTCCCTCGCCGACGCCATCGACGAGAAGCTCGCACGCGGACAGTACTCTCGCGGCTTACGTGGCCTGAAGCAGCGCTGGTGGCTGCACCAGACCCGCGGCGATGCGCGCTATGCGCCGTGGCGCGTGTTCCTCTCGGCCGCCCGGCCGTGGACGGAGTACGCCCTGTATTTCAGTTTTCTTGAACACAGTGGTCTCTTCGACCGCTTTCATGTGCACGCCGAGCAGTGCATCTACGACAACGATTTGTCGCTCTGGCATGCCGATGAAAAGCAGATTCCCGCCGAATGGAACCCTGCCCCGGCCTTCGCCGGCCAAGGCCCCCCGTGGTTCCTGGTCGCGCAGTCCAATACCGGGATCAGCGCCGAAGCCTACCGAGAGCGTCTCGTGCCCCTGCTGCGGGGCACCGAACACATGCCCACAAACAACTGATATCGTTATAATCGGCCGCTATGGGGTCGACCGAATGGCGGCCTCGGTTCCGCCAAAGCTTTTCTAGTCACTGTCAAAGAGGATTGTCACCATGAAGACTCCGATCATCATCAAGATGGCTGCTGTCGTTGCCCTGGCCGGTCTGGCGGGCTGCACCGATCTCAAGCCGCTGCAGGCGCAGATCGACAGCCTGAAGACTCAGGTCTCGAGCCTGCAGACGCAGGTTGCCGCTGCCAAGAGCTCGGCTGATGCCGCCAACGGCGCCGCCGCCTCGGCCGCCTCGGCTGCCAACGGCGCGCAGTCGACCGCCAACCAGGCGCTCGCCGCTGCCCAGGCCAGCCAGTCGTGCTGCGATGCGACGAACGAGAAGATCGATCGCATGTTCAAGCGCTCGATCTCGAAGTAATCGCGCTAGGGAACGATCCGTTCCAGAAACGCCGCGTCCGTCAGGGCGCGGCGTTTTCTTTTGGGCGCCCCCTCAGTAGCGGATCAGCGCCGAACCCCAAGTGAAGCCGCCGCCGAAGGCTTCAAGCAGCAGCAGTTCACCACGCTTGATCCGCCCCGAGCGTACGCCGGCATCGAGCGCGAGCGGCACCGAGGCGGCAGACGTATTGCCATGCTCCTGTACCGTCAGGATCACGCGCTCGAGGGGAATGTCGAGTTTTTTCGCCGTAGCCTGGATGATTCGAATATTGGCCTGATGCGGCACGAGCCAATCGATCGCCGACTTGTCGAGGCCATTGGCGGCCAGCGTCTCATCGACGATGGAACCGAGTGACTTCACCGCGACCTTGAACACCTCGTTGCCGGCCATGTGGATGAACATCGGCACGCGGCCTGTGGCATCCGGCGTGAAGCCCTTCGAGGGACCGACCGGACAATAGAGCAGATCCTTGTACGCGCCATCCGAACGCAGATGGGTCGAGATGATGCCGGGCTCGTCGGCGGCCTTGAGCACCACCGCACCGCCACCATCCCCGAACAGAATCGCCGTGCCGCGATCGGTCCAATCGACGATGCGGCTCAGGGTTTCCGCACCCACGACGAGGGCGCATTTGGCATCGCCGAGGCGGACGAACTTGTCGGCGATCGACAGCGCGTAGATGAAGCCCGAGCACGCGGCCTCGACGCCCATCGCCGGGATGTTGTGCACGCCGAGCCGCTCCTGCAGCAGCGTGCCGCAGTTCGGGAAAACTTGATCGGGCGTCGTCGTGCCAAAGACGATGAGATCCAGATCCTCCGGCACCACGCCCGCAGCTTCCATGGCGCGGCGCGCGGCCTCGAGCCCAAGATCCACCGTGGTCTGTCCCTCAGCGGCAATGTGTCGCTCACGGATGCCGGTGCGCTCGCGGATCCACTCGTCCGAGGTCTCGAACATCTTCTCGAGATCTTGATTCGTCAACACTTTCTCGGGCAGGTAGCTGCCCGTGCCGGCAATGCGCGAATACTTCAACATCAATGCGTCTCTCCCGAAGCCAAGGCGAGGGTCACGTGCTCAACCAACTGCCGACGCACCGCGGTAGCGGCGATAGCGATGGCGCGAGCGAGCGCGACTCGATCGGCGCTGCCGTGGCTTTTTACCACGATGCGCCGCAGACCCACCATGACCGCACCGTTGTACTGCCGCGGATCCAGCGAACTCGACACACGGCGCAGCACCGGTCGCGCGATGAGCCCGGCGAGTTTGGCGCCTGCACTTGCGGTGAACTCCCGACGCAAGCGACCACTGATGAGACCCGCCACACCTTCCATGGTCTTCAACGCGACGTTGCCGGTGAAGCCATCGGTGACCACCACGTCCACCTCGCCGCCGAAGATATCCTGCCCCTCGACGAAGCCCCGATACTCGAAGATATTCCCAGTGCCCGAGGCCGCACGGGCGCGCAATCGCGCATGGGCGTCCTGCACGAGATCGTGTCCCTTGCTCTCCTCGGAGCCGATGTTCAGCAAACCGACGCGCGGCCGCGGGATGTCATGCACGTCGCGCGCAACGATGGCGCCCATCACCGCGAACTGCTCGAGCTGCAGTGGCGTCGCGCGGACGTTGGCGCCGAGATCAAGGAGGTGCGTGTGACCCTGCGCGTTGGGCACTGCCGACATGATCGGTGCGCGTTCGACGTCGGGCAGGCACTTGAGCACGAAGTGTGCGATGGCGGTCAACGCGCCGGTGTTGCCGGCACTCACTGCGGCGGCGGCACGACCTTCCTGCACCAGATCGACCGCGATGCGCATGGAAGAGTTTTTCTTGCGGCGAATGGCCTCGCGTGGCGCGTCGGTCATGAGGATGACCTCGCTCGCCGGCACGATCTGCAATCGGTCACGAAGTTTGGGAGTGCAGCCGGCGGCGGCCAGCGTACGCTCGATCAGCGCCGCGTCGCCCACAAGCTGTAGCTGCAGTTCCGCATCGCCCGATAAAGCGAGCAGTGCCGCGGGCACGCATTCCTGTGCGCCGAGGTCGCCGCTCATCACATCGAGCGCGATGATGGTCATGATGGCTGCTCCGCGGGGGAGCCGGCGGCGCCGAATGCGCCGCGCGCGGGTCAGCTCGAGGCTTCTTCGTCGGCTGGCTTTTCGATCACGCGCTTGCCGCGATAGAAACCATCCGGCGTGATGCGATGACGGAAGTGCGTCTCACCCGACTGCGGATCGACCGACAGGGCGGGCTTGGCGAGGCGATCGTGCACCCGGCGCATGCCGCGGGTGGACGGCGTTCGGCGACTTTTCTGGACTGGCATCTCGGACTCCTGACTAATTCTTTCGTTCGGGCGAACTCTCTCACTTACCGCGTTTCAGGAGCTCGCCCAGCCCCGCAAACGGCCGTTGTGCAGCCTCTTCTTCCGCCTGCGGCGCGGCGGCCTCAGCCGCTACCCCGCACTGGCGGACATCTTCGTGTCGCGGCACCAGCGGCGCCGCGAGCAACAACTCTTCCTCGACGAGTTCGCTCAAGGCGACTCGCCCGTCCGGCGCGAGCGTGGGCTCAAGTCCCATCTCGTTGCCTTCACCGACGTCGGCCTTGGCCGGGTCGGTAACGAGCCACAGCGTCGAGTGCGTATCGCACTCGACCCACACCGGCTGCAGACACCGCTGACAGCGCAGCGGTACGCGTGCCTGGACGCTGATCCGTGCGACCGGCTGACCTCGCTCGCGCGCAAAATCGATGCGGGCGTGGGCGTGACCTTCCAGACGCGCAAGATCGTCGGCTAGCCGCGGCAGGCTGGCCAGTGGCACATCGCCTTCACGCGACTCACCCACGTCAGCCAGACGTTCGACATCAACAGGACGTGTCCAGTCGGCCGGCATGGGGCGCGTATAATAGGGGCCACCCCCCCTCGAGTCAAAGCAAGTGTCCGGTAAGCCCTTGTTTCTTCTAAACCGCCCGCTCTGGCTCGCCTCGAGCTCCCGGTACCGGCGCGAACTGCTCGGCCGGCTCGGCCACCCCTTCGAGTGGCGCGCCCCCGACATCGACGAAACACCCCTCCTGGGCGAATCGCCGAAAGCCCTGGCGAGCCGCCTGGCCCTCGCCAAGGCAAAGACCCTCGCGCACGATGAGCCCCGCGCCCTGATCATCGGCTCGGACCAGGTCTGTGCGCTCGGCGACGATTGCCTCGGCAAGCCGGCCTCCCCGGCAGCACAGGCCGAGATGCTGGCCCGGCTCTCAGGCCGTCGCGTCACCTTCTTCACCGCCGTCGCCGTGGTCGGCATCGAAGCGGGCCTGTGGCAACAGCACGTCGATGAGACCCATTGCGAGTTCCGACAACTCTCGCGCGCCGAGATCGCCGCCTATGTGGCCGCCGAGCCTGCGACCGACTGCGCGGGCGGGTTCAAATGCGAGGGTCTCGGCATCAGTCTGCTCGAGCGCATGCACAGTGACGATCCGACGGCGATCATCGGCCTGCCGCTGATCTGGCTGGCACGCAGCCTGCGGCCGTTCAGCGCTCCCGGCTCTTCCAGCGCGACGGCCTGAGCGGCGGCGGCTTCTTCGCGTGAGCGAGCTGATCGATCACGCGCGCAAGTTCGCTCGGTAGCGGTGCGTTCACGCTGAATTCCGTGCCGCGATCAGGCCAGGTGAACGAGAGGCTCGAGGCATGCAGGAACATGCGTTCCAGCCCGAACTCGCGCATCTGCTCGTTGAACTCCTGATCGCCGTACTTGGGATCTCCCGCGACCGGGTGACCGGCGTACGCGGCATGCACGCGGATCTGGTGCGTTCGACCGGTGAGGATCGACACCTCGAGCAGACTCGCGATGCGTCCGAACGCCTGCACCGGACGGAAGTCGCTGGTCGCCTCCTTGCCGCCCGCCATCACCTTGACGGTGCGTTCGCCGCCGACTCGCAGATCGGTACGTAGCGGCGCGTCGATGCGCTTCTTGCCCAGTTGCCAACTGCCGCGCACCAGCACGAGGTAGCGCTTCTCGAAGCCCTCCCCCTCGCGCAGCCCCGCATGCAGCATCCGCAGCACCGCAGGCTTGCGCGCCACGAGCAGCACACCACTCGTGTCGCGATCGAGGCGGTGCACGAGCTCAAGTGAGTCGCTTTCATCGGGCCGCGCCGCGCGCAACGCCTCGATGACGCCAAAACTGAGGCCGCTGCCGCCATGCACGGCAAGACCCGCGGGCTTATTGATGACGAGCAATCGCTCATCCTCGTGGATGATGGCCGAGGTCACCGTCTGCAGCAGTGAGGCGGGTACCCGGGGTGCCCGCGACGCAGCCCCCGAGGCGGGAGCTGCCGCCACCTCGAGCTGTACGGGCGGCAGTCGCACGTCATCGCCGCTCGCAAGGCGAGTGTCGATGCTCGCCCGCTTGCCATTGACCCGGACCTCACCCTTGCGCACCAGCCGATACAGCCGCGTGCGCGGCAACACCGGGTACTGCCGGGTGAGAAAACGATCGAGGCGACTGCCGGCATCGTCCTCGCCCACCGTGACGTGCCGCACAGGCGACTTCGCGGAGCTTTTCGTAACGTCTTGTTTTTCCATGGGCTTTGACATACTCTTGGACCGTCCTGGCGCGTAGCGTCAAGGGCGTCAGCGCGGCAACCACCCCTAAGTGGGCGCCGCATGTTAGTTGGTCCTCGGCAACGAGGCCATCGAATCCGGCCGATAGTCGCTGCGTCACCCGACGCGCCGTCGGTTGACAGTACCCACTTTGACCACTCGCGCGAATTTTCCAAAGACTAACGTGATTTACTTCCTCGTCAGCCTGTTCGCGCACCAAATCAAAGCATTGGTTCTGCCCGCTCGCCCGCAGCCCCCGCTGCGGCGCCGGGCGGTGTCCCTGTGGACGACCGCTGGATCACTATCGGCCCCATCCTGGAGATTTGGGGCTCATGAAAAGAATGTTGGTCAACGCGACCCAGCAGGAAGAACTGCGCGTCGCACTGGTTGATGGTCAGAAACTCTACGACCTGTCGATCGAACTACCCTCCCGCGAACAAAAGAAAGCAAACGTCTACAAAGCGCGCATCGCGCGCATCGAGCCCTCGCTCGAAGCCTGCTTCATCGATTACGGCGCCGAGCGCCACGGCTTCCTGCCGCTGAAAGAAATCTCTCGCGAGTACTTCCTGAAGCAGCCCTCGGGCGGCCGCATCAACATGCGCGAAGTCCTGCAGGAAGGCCAGGACATCGTCGTGCAGGTCGAAAAGGAAGAGCGCGGCAACAAGGGCGCCGCCCTCACCACCTATATTTCGCTCGCCGGGCGCTTCCTCGTGCTGATGCCGAATAACCCGCGGGCGGGCGGCGTCAGCCGGCGGATCGAGGGCGAAGATCGAGACCAGATGCGCGACATCATGGATGCGCTGGCCATACCGCAAGGTATGGGCGCCATCGTGCGCACGGCCGGGGTCGGTCGCGCAGTCGAGGAACTGCAGTGGGACCTCGATAACCTGAAGATCCAGTGGGACGAAATCGTCAAGGCCGTGCTGTCGCGTCCTGCGCCGTTCCTTGTCTACCGTGAAAGCGATCCGGTCACGCGTGCCCTGCGCGACTACTTCTCCGAGGACATCGGCGAGGTGCTCGTTGATGAGCCGAACGCACACGGCATCGCGGCGGAGTACATGCAGCGCTTCATGCCGGCCGAAGGCGGCCGTCGCTTGAAGATGTACTCGGACGATATCCCGCTGTTCACGCGCTACCAGATCGAAAGCCAGATCGAGTCGGCTTACGCTCACAAGGTGCAGCTGCCTTCGGGCGGCTCGATCGTTATCGACTACACCGAAGCGCTGGTGTCCATCGACATCAACTCGGCGCGCGCCACGCGCGGCGGTGACATTGAAACCACCGCCACCAACACCAACCTCGAAGCGGCAGATGAGATCGCACGCCAGCTGCGCATCCGCGACATCGGCGGTTTGATCGTCATCGACTTCATCGACATGGAAGAAGGCCGCAACCAGCGAGCCGTCGAGGATCGACTGCGTGACGCCATGAAGGCGGACCGTGCGCGCATCCAGATCGGTCGCTTGTCTCGCTTCGGTCTGCTCGAGATGTCGCGTCAGCGCCTGCGTCCCTCGCTGAGTGATTCCAGTCACGAGGTGTGCCCGCGCTGTCAGGGCATTGGCAGCATCCGCACCGTCGAGTCGATGGCGCTTGCCATCCTGCGTCTCGTCGGCGAGGAGGTACGCAAGGATCGCACCGCCAAGGTCATCGCCGAAGTGCCGGTGGATGTGGCGACCTACCTGATCAACGAAAAACGCGAATGGCTGCGCACGCTCGAGGACAAGAGCGACGTCGAGCTGATCGTCGTGCCGAACCTCAACATCGACACGCCGGAATATTCCATCCGCCGCGTGCGCGACGATGAAGCTGAATTGCCGGAGCAGAAAAAGCTCAGCTACCAGCTGCCGACGCCGGCCAAGGTCCCAGACCCCGCCGGTACGCGCGAAAAGCAGGCAGGACAGGAGCCGGCTGCCGTGGCGACCTTCCTGCCCACGACGCCGGCACCGATCGTGGTGCAGGCCCCCGCACCGACGCCCCCTCCAGCGGTCTCGGTGGCTGCGGAGCCACGTGGTCCGCGCGCAGGAATCTTTGTACGCATCTGGCGTTGGTTGTTCGGCGATCCGCAGCCGCCCGCCCGTGAAGAGGCCGACACGCGCGGCACGCCGGATCGTGATCGTCAGGATCGCGGTCGCGGCCGAGGCGGGCGCGATCGATCCGACCGGGAACGGCATCGTGATGGCCGCGGTGGCGAACGTGGACGAGATCGCGGCGAACGCGGCGAACGCGGTGAGCGCGGTGAGCGCGGTGAGCGCAGCGAACGTGGCGAACGCAGCGACCGTCCGGATCGTGACCGCAGCGAGCGCAGCGCACGCCGCGGCGATCGTGACCGTGACCGGGATCGCGACCGGAACAAGCCTTCCGCCGCGCCGGGTGCAGCCCCAGGCAACGCCCCAGCAACGCCCGCGTCGCAGCCCCAAGGTGGCGCACAGCGGCAGGGATCGTCGGACGGTTCACGTCGTTCGCGTGACGAGGGTCGTCGCGGCGATCGCGAGCGCGCTCCTGCCGTAGCAGCCGCTGCAGCCGTCGGTGCCGCCGCCGCGACTCACGAGGTCACTGCCAATGCGGGCGCCGCACCGAACGGCGATGACGCGTCCATGGTCATGGGTGATCCGGCAGCCACCGCACAGGCAGCCAACGCACAGGGTGAAGGCCGGGAAGGCCGCGAGGGAGGTGCGCGTCGCGGTCGTCGTCGCGGCCGTCGCGGTCGTCGTGGCGGACAAGGTCGTGAGGCGGGCCCGAATGAGGGCAACGCCGATGTGACGAACGAGATGGATGACGACGCGGGCGAAGAGTCGAACGCCATCGACAATCCGGGCAGTCCGGACCGCTCTGATGCCCCGCCGGCGACGCAGCCGTCGGAATTCGTAGTGCCGCCTACGCCGAGCGAAACCCGCATCAGCTGGACGGGTCTGGCTGCACCCGAGCCCGCCACACCCGCTGAAGTCCCTGCTGCGGTAGCAGCAGCCGACGCTGCGACCACGACAGAGGCTGCGACTGCAATCGAGAGCCCACCGGCCGCGCCGCCGGAGCAGGCTGCGCCCGCCCCTGCCGCAACGCCGCCATCGAGCGAAGCGGCCACGGCACCCGCTGCAACCGAGCCGACACCGGACGCGCCGAATGAAAAGAAGGTGGTGTGGTCGTCTGCCCCGAGCAGCTACGGCAGCGGCAGCTACAGCAGCCGTCGCGACGACTACTAAGTCGTCGCGACGAGCGCCGCTGCGGCGCGCGCGAGATCTTCGGGCGTGTTGACGTCGGGGCCGGGGCGGCAGTCCGCCTCGCCGACGCGAATCTCGAGCCCGTGAAACAGGGCCCGCAGTTGTTCGAGTTTTTCCGTCTGCTCGAGCGGCGCAGGCTCGAGTGAGGCGAGCCTGCGTAACGCGCCGACGCGATACGCATACAAGCCGATATGCCGCCGCGCTCCGAACTGCGCGGGCGTGTCGAGATGCAACTGATCACGACTCCAGGGAATCGGCGCACGGCTGAAGTACAGGGCGCGCCCCTCGCGATCGGTCACGAGCTTCACCACGTTCGGATCAAAGTATTCCTCGCGACTCTGCAGGGGCGAGGCCAGCGTGGCAATTTGCGCTCGCGGAAACTGCACGAGCAGATCCGCCACCTGATCGATCAGTACGGCCGGCATGCCGGGCTCATCGCCCTGCAAGTTGACGACGACGTCCTCATCGTCCCAGCCACGCACTCCCGCCACCTCGGCGATGCGATCCGTCCCGCTCGTGTGATCAGCCGAAGTCATGAGTACATCGCCGCCGAATCCGCTCGCCACGGCGCTGATGCGCTCATCGTCGGTAGCGATCACGACCTCGCGCGCCCGGCACTGCAACGCCCGCTCGTAAACCCAGCGCAGCATGGGCTTGCCCGCCAGTTCGATCAGCGGCTTGCCGGGCAAACGGGTGGAGGCAAAGCGCGCAGGAATGACGATGCGATACATGGCGTCAGCGGGCGAGCAGCGGATCGTCCGGAGTCAGCAGACGCGCCTCTTCCTCGAGCATCAACGGGATGCCGTCGCGGATCGGGAAGGCCAGCCGATCCGCGCGACAGACCAGAACCGCCTCGGCACGATGGTGCACGAGCGGCCCCTTGCACAGCGGGCAGGCGAGGATGTCGAGCAGTCGGTTGTCCATCAGAGCTCACCCCTTGCGCCGACAGAGCGCATCGATGCGATCAATCAAGGCCCGCCCCTCGTCGGGCAGCAGCCGCACTCCGACGGGCAGTTCCCAGAACCGCTCATCGGCGAATGCCCGACATTTTACGGCATCCTTGGTCGTCATCAGAATCGGCAACCGGTCACCGAAGGTGAAGTCCTGCGCCGAGTACGCATGGTGATCCGCGAAGGCGTGCTCCATCACCGTCAGTCCGGCGGCACGCAAGGTGGCAAAGAAGCGCTCGGGATGACCGATGCCGGCCACGGCATGTACGGGCGCACCGACGAACTGTTCGAGCGACTGCCAGCGGCCACCCGGCCCGATCCCTCGAGGCGCCTGCGGCACAAGTTGCATCGCAATCGTCGCCTCGCGACCGCGCCAGGCGGATCGTTCGGCTTGCGTGTCGCTCGCACCGTTGAGCACAACGAGATCCACGCTCGCCAGGCGCCGCGGACCTTCGCGTAGCGGCCCGGCCGGCAGCAATCGGCCGTTGCCAAGACCGCGTACGGCATCGATGACAACCACTTCGAAATCGCGAGCGAGTGCGTAGTGCTGCAGACCATCGTCGCAAAGAATGAGATCGATCCCCTGCGTCTCCAGCAAACGTGCGCCCGCGCTGCGCTCGGGACTGACGACGACCGGCAGTCCCGTGGCGGCGGCCAGCATCACGGCCTCATCGCCCACCTCATCGACCGGCGTGTCGGCTGAGACTCGCCGCGGGCCACGTACGGCCGCACCGTAGCCACGCAGCAAAATTCCGGGTCGCAGACCGCGCCGGGCCAGGGTTGCCGCCACGTGGGCGACGAGCGGTGACTTGCCTGTGCCACCGACCGATAGGTTGCCGATCACCACCACGGGCACGCTGGCGCGGTAGGCGCGCAACCAGCCACGTTCGTAGAAACTTCGGCGAAAGGTCGTGACGATCGAAAAAATCGTTGAGAGCGGCGCGAGCAGCAGGCTCGCCGAACCTTTCCCGTACCACAATGCATTCAATCGGCGTTCGAGTGCGCGCATCACTCGGCGAACTGCAGCCGATGCAACTGCGCGTAAGTGCCTTCACGCGCGAGCAGTTCCTGATGGGTGCCGGTCTCGACCACCCGCCCCTCGTGCAGCACGACGATGAGATCGGCCTGCTCGATGGTCGACAGCCGATGCGCGATCACCAGCGTCGTGCGATCGCGCAGCAGATTGCCGAGTGCAGCCTGGATTCGCCGCTCCGACTCGTTGTCGAGGGCGCTCGTGGCCTCATCGAGCACGAGCAGCGGTGCGTTTTTCAATAGCGCTCGGGCGATCGACACGCGCTGGCGTTGTCCGCCGGAGAGTTGCGAGCCCCGCTCGCCTACAGGCGTATCGAGACCCTGCGGCATCTCCGCGGCAAACTCCATGACGTACGCGAGGCGGGCTGCCTCCTCCACCGCCGGCGAATCGGGCGGGGCGAGGTTGAACGCGATGTTGTTGCGGATCGTGTCGTCGAACAGCATCACTTCCTGACTGACGAGGCTCACCTGCTCGCGCAGATCGCTGCGTCGGTATTCGCGCAGGTCGATGCCATCGAGATACACGTGACCGGAATCGGGGTCGTAGAAGCGCGGCAGCAGGCTCGCCAGTGTGCTCTTGCCACTCCCTGACTTACCGACGATCGCCACAGTCTGGCCCGGCCGCACAACGAAACTGACCTGTGAGAGCACCTCGCCTTTATCAGCGGTGTAGCTGAAGCTGACATTGCGGAACTCCACTTCGCCGCGTGCGCGCTGCACCTGACGCTCGCCTCCCTCGTCTTCGAGCGGCGTATCGAGTACTTCGAAGACGCTGGCCCCGGCGGCAATACCCTGCTGCAGTGGACCGAACACGCCGATCAGCCGTCGCAGTGGCGCCGTCAGCAGCAGCAACGCAGTGAGGAAGGCCATGAACTCATCGACTCGCATCTCCCGCGTGAATACTTGACGGATCGAGAAGAACAGCACACCCGCAAGACCCAGCGCTGCAATCAACTGCACCACCGGAATGGCGAGCGCCTTGGCGCCGACGAGACGCATGTTGTTGTGGCGGTTGCGCTCGTTGACGGTATCGAACAATGCCTCTTCATGGGCCTCGGCATTGAACGCCTTGATCACCTTCTGACTTTCGAGTCCTTCCTTGGCGACGCGGGTGACGTCACCCATCGAGGACTGGATGCGCCCGCTGTAGCGCCTGAACGCACGATTGATGAATTGGATCAGTGCCGAGATGGGCGGCCCCAATAGCAACACGAACAGAGCGAGCTGCCAGTTGAGCCACATCAGCATACCGAGCAGAAAGATGATGGTGAGCGTATCGCGCAACAACACCGTCACCGCGCTGGTCGTGGCCTCGGCCACCAGCTCGACGTTGTAGGTCAGGCGCGAGAGCAGACCGCCCGAGGCATTGGCCGTGTGATAGCGCATCGGCAGGCGTAGGAAATGGGCAAACAGTTCCCGACGCAGCGCCTTGATGATCTGCCGACCGACCCAGCCGGGGAAATACACCGCCACGTAATCGCCGACCCCGCGTACCGCGAAAAGCAATACGGCGCCGAGCGGCACGGCCCACACGATGCGCGGGTCGGGATCGACGAAAGCGTTGGCGAGGAAAAATTTGACGAAATACGCCAGCGCCGCGTCGGTTGCCGCGAAGACCGCCATGCCGGCGACACCGATCATGAACATGCCTAGATGCGGACGAGCGTAACCGAGCAGGCGCCGGTAGACCTGGCTGGCGCTCGAGACATCGAAGGGCGCAGAACTCATCGGCGACATCATAGCCGAGAGGCCCTCGTGGCGGGCCGCGGCGGGTCCACTGGGCTGGCGGCGCATCGGCCGTGCAGACCCCAGGATTCAGGCCTCAGCGCAGGGTATTGGCCTCGTGCGGCGACCAGCGCCATAGGCGCTGCGACAGGCTCGGCGCATAGGCCTCGATGAGCGTGGGCACCCCGCCGCGCAGGCGCAACTCGATCGCCCCCTCACCGGCCGTGCCCCGCAGCCGCTCCGGGGGAACGCCCCACAGTGCGGCAATGCGGTCTCGCCGGGTCGCATCGAGGCTGCGGCTCGAGACGAGGACATCCCGCGCGGCGACCGCTGCAGTAAAGCCGGGGCCCAGCGCACCGGGGGAACCACGACGCGGGGCCAACGCGATCTCAGCCCGAATAGGCCACTGCCCTGCCTGCGCCGCATCGCGGCGCAGCAAGGCTGCGCCTTCGGCCGCATCGAGCCGCTCGGCCAAGAGCACGCGCGCCGGCGCGCCGGCATCGATGTGCAGCACACAGGACGCCTCAGGCAGCGGTGCGGTGAACACGCTGAAGCGCACGCCATCCCAGACCCAGCGGCGCGGCGTGGCGCAGGATCGGGCGCCGCGCGGAGACCCCGGCCACGCCCCGCCGAACAACACCGTCTGCCTCGGACTTTGCAGGCCGAGATGAGCTGCGCCTGCCGCGCGGCTGCCATGCGCCCGACTCAACACCAGCGCATCGACCCGCCCGCGTCCATAGGCAGCGAGCGCCGGCGTGATCACAGACTCGACCCGCTGCCCCTCGGTCTCGAACGACTCGCCGGTGTCGTAGACGAGCGTGTGATGTGCCGTACGAACGAGTAGCGCCGTGCCATCGCCGACATCGAGCAGGGTTACGGCCACCTCGCCCGCCTCGAGCGCGGCGCCGCGCTCGGGTCCTTGCAGCGTGGCGAGCGTCGCCGCTGCGGCAAAAACGCCTAGCGAAACGCCTCGCCAGAGGCGCGGCACCGGCACGAGCCATAGCGGCAGCATTACCACCAGCACGATCAGCAACCACGCGGGTGGCTGCCAGGCGAGCAGTGCCCACGGCCACTCGCCCGCAGCGCTCAGCGGCGGCCACAGCCACACATACACTTGCTCGGCGGCACGCCACAGCAGACGCGCGAGCGGCTCGAGCCCGCCGCAGACCGCCGTACCCGCGAGCACGAGCGGTACCAGCACGAAGGAGAACACCGGGATCGCGACGACGTTCACCGCAAGTCCCGCAAACGACACGGTGCCAAACCACGCGAGCGTAACGGGCACCAGTACCAAAGCAACACGCCACTCGGCGAGTAGACTCGCCCGCCATACCGGCAGCTCGCGCGCACCGCGTTGCCACAGCGCATCGCCCAGCAGCAAGGCCGCCATGGCACTGAACGAGAGCCAGAACCCCGCAGCCAACGGCGCGAAAGGGTCGATGCACAGCACGGCCATCAGCGCGATCGAGAGCACGCCAAAACCATCCTGCTCGCGACCGCTCAGCTTGAGCCACCAGTAGGCAGCGAGCATCACCACGGTTCGCTGGGTCGGCACGCCAAATCCTGCGAGCACGGCGTACAGCAGTGCCGCGCTCACACCGAGCGCCGCGGCAAAGGGCTCGCGCTCGAGCCTCGAGCCGCAGCGCTGCAGCAGCGGCCACACACGACGTGCGATGAACGCCACGAGCCAAGCGAACAACGTCACGTGCATGCCGGAGATCGCCACCAGATGCGTGGTGCCGGTCGCGCTGAAGATACGCCACTGCTCGCGACTGATGTCGCCCGTTGCACCGACCGCGAGTCCCGCGCAAAGCGCGGCAGCGTCCCGATCCGCGATGCTGTCGCGGATGCGGGATGCGATCTCGGCACGCAGCGCCAACACACTACGCGCCGCCGGCGCGACTCGCTGCGTCATCGCCGCAGGCACTACCTGCGCGTAGGCATGCAGACGCTCACCGAACCATTGCCGGGTCATGTCGAACCCGCCGGGGTTGAGCGGACGCTGCGGCGGCGACAATTGCAGGATCACGCGCCACTGCTCGCCCGCCGCCGGCAACGGCCGTGGCGGATCACGCCACACCACGCGTGCGCGCAGCACTCGCGCGTGGGCCGCCGGTGCTTCGATGTGCACTTCGGCATCGAACTGCAGCGCCCCGCTCTGCTGCGCGATCAGCGAGTCGATCTGAACGAGCGCAACCACACGCTCGCCTGTCAATGCAGGAGGCCAGCGTCGCGCAAGCTCATCCGCGGCACTCGCCAGCGTCACCAGCATGGCGAGCGCCGCAAGCAGTGCCATGCGGCCCCACGGCCTACGGCACGCCATCACCGATGCCACCAGCAACACGAGCAAGAGGAACGCGTCGCTTAGCTGCGGTCGCAGCGGCCCGAAGAGCACCGTACAATTGCCAGCCAACAGGGCAAGCCCCGCCGTTCGCGGCAGGCCCGTCTTATGCGGCAGGCCCTCGACAGTTGGCACGGAGAGCCGCTTCGTGATGTTTCGCAATCTCGTTCGCACGCTGGGTGCTCACGCGCAGGGTCTGCAGGATCGCTGGTACGCGCGACCTTTCGCTCGAGCGTTCGCGGACTCGCGCCTCTGGTCGCTGCAGCGGCGCAGCATCACGGGCGCTTTCGGCGCGGGCCTGACGATCTGCTTCATTCCCCTGCCCATCCACATTCCGGTGGCCTTGCTGGTGGCCATCGCCGCCCGGGTGAACGTGCCCACGATCATCGCGACCGTGTTCCTGATCAACCCGCTGACCGTGATGCCCGTCTACTACGTCGCCTACATCGTCGGTCGATGGCTGCTCGGGCAGGAGCCCGGTGCGTTCGATTTTCAGTTCAGCTGGTACTGGCTGCAGCATGGGCTTGGCCCGATGTGGCAACCCTTCCTGCTCGGCTGCCTCGCCTGCGGGGTGACTCTCGGACTCAGTGGCCGACTGATACTCGATCGACTGTGGATGTGGCGAACGCGGCAGAAATACCGCAGGCGCGGGGCGCGCTCAAAGGACTGAACTGCCCTCTTGCAGCAGTTTTCCCTGCTGCAGCGTCAGCACGCGATCCATGCGTGCGGCGAGGCGCAGATCGTGGGTCACGATCACGAGACTCGTCTGCCGCTCGCGATTCAGACGCAGCAGCAGTTCGAATACCTGCTCGGCGTTGCGTCCATCGAGATTGCCGGTGGGCTCATCGGCGAACACGAGTGCAGGCTGCGTGACGAGCGCGCGCGCCACCGCCGCGCGCTGTCGCTCGCCACCGGAGAGCTGATGCGGCTTGTGGGTCAAGCGCTGCGCAAGACCCACCTCTTCCAGCACCGCCGCGGCGCGCTCGCGCGCCTCCGCCACGGGCAATCGGCGCACCAGCAAGGGCATCGCCACGTTCTCAAGCGCAGAGAACTCGGGCAGCAGATGATGAAACTGGTAGATGAAGCCCATGGTGCGATTGCGCAGCGCACCGCGCTCCGCCTCGCCGAGCGAGTGGATGTCGCGGCCCTGAATGCGCACCTGTCCCGCAGTCGGCCGATCGAGGCCACCCAAGATTTGCAGCAGCGTCGTCTTGCCCGAACCCGAGGCACCGACGATGGCAATGCACTCCCCGGCACGGATCACCAACGACAGCCCATCGAGCACGCGCAGCGTCGAGTCACCCTCGCGGAACTCACGTACGAGGTCCGCGGCCTCGAGCACCGGCACAGCCTCAGTCATGACGCAGGGCCTCCGCAGGTTGGGTACGCGATGCTCGCCACGCCGGGTAAATGGTGGCGAGCGCACACAGCAGGAAGGCCACCGCACACACCTGGGTCACATCCAGCCACTGCACTTGCGCTGGCAAATCGCTCATGAAGTAAACCTTGGCATCGAGAAACTGCACGCCGAAAACCCCCTCGATGCTACGCACGATGCTCTCCACGTTTCGCGCCAGCGTAATGCCGAGCGCCGCGCCCAAACCCGTGCCCACCAGACCAATCAGCACACCCTGCACCGCAAAAGTTGCAAGGATGCTGGCCGGCGACGCTCCAAGCGTACGCAACAAGGCGATATCGCCCTGCTTTTCCTTGACGATCATGACCAGCGTCGCAACGATGTTGAAGGCGGCCACACCCACGATGGTGAGCAGGATCACGAACATCAGCCCCTTGGTCAACTCGATCGATTGGAAAAAGTTGGCGTGGTTGCGCGTCCAGTCGCTGACGTAGAACCCACCCCCGAGCGATAAGGCCAAATCGCGCACCATCTGCGGAGCCTGCAATGGATCGGTGAGCGCGAGCCGCAGACCGCTGACCTCCTCGCCCATCCGATAGAGGCGCGCCGCATCGCGCAAATTGAGCAGCACGAGACCGCGATCGAATTCGTACATGCCCGACTCGAAGGTGCCGGCCACGGTCAGGCGTCGCATTCGCGGCATCACGCCCTCAGGGGTCGCGCTGCCTTCGGGGGCGATGAGCACCACCGTGTCCCCCTTGCGCACCCCAAGCTCCGCGGCGAGCGCTGCGCCGAGCACGACCCGCCAGCGCCCAGGCTCGAGATCCTCGATCCGTGCATCACGCAAGTGGGCGGCAAGCCCCGTAGCCTCGCGCTCGAGCGCGGGATCGACGCCACGGATCGCCGTGCCGAGCACGCGCGAGCCGTGGGCGATCATCGCCTGCGCTTCAATGTAGGGAACCGCATGCGTAACGCCGGACGTGGCGAGCGCGCGTTCGCGGGCAGCCTGCCAGTCGGGCAGCGTGCCCTCGAGGCCCATCAGCGTGGCATGCGAAGTGACTGACAGGATGCGTGAGCGCAGCTCCCGCTCGAAGCCGTTCATGACCGATAGCACCACGATCAGCGTGGCTACGCCGAGCATCAGACCGATCACCGAGATCGCGGCAACAAACGAGACGAAGCCACGCCGGTGTGCCGAGCGCAGATAACGCGTACCGACCAGCCATTCCCAGCGTGTGCTCATAGGGCTCGCCTACTCGTACCGCAGCGCTTCGGCAGGTGCCACGCGGGTCGCGCGGATCGCCGGGTAGACCGTAGCCAGGGCGGTCAGTAGCAGCGCCGCACCAGCGATGGTGCCGACCTGGCTCCAACGCAACTCCGAGGGAATCGCCGTGATGTAGAACACACCGGGGTCCATGATGTGAAAGCCAAACAGGCGCTCGATCGCGGGCACGATGCTGCCCACGTTGAGTGCGACGGTGACACCGAGCACCACACCGAGCAGCACACCCACCCAGCCGATGACGAGACCTTGCGTCAGGAAAATGCCGAGCACACTGCGCGGAGCAGCGCCGAAAGTGCGCAGGATCGCGATGTCCGTACGCTTGTCGGTGACCACCATCACCAGCATGGCGACGATATTGAACGCGGCAACGCCGACGATCAGCATGAGAATGATCGCCATCATGGTCTTCTCGATGCGGATGGCACGAAAGTAGTTCGCGTGATCCTGCGTCCAGTCCCTGATCGTCAAGCCCGCGCTCAGTTGCGGCACCAGCATCGCCGCTGCGGCGCTCGCATGCATGGCGTCCTCGAAACGAAGGTGCAGCCCGTAGGCGCGCGGGTCGTCCGCCGTCAGATCCCGCAGATCCTGCAGATGCGCAAGGCCGATCGTGGCGTCGTGATCGTGCAGCCCGATCTCGAAGAGCCCCGCCACCTGAAACTCCCTTAGTCGCGGCTCTGGCGTGCCGGAGGCGTTCAGACCCGGGATGAGCAGCGTGACCGTGTCGCCGCGCTGCACACCGAGTAAACGCGCCACCACGCTGCCGAGGATCACCCGATTGGCACCCGGAACGAGATCATCAAGGCGGCCCTCGATGACCGCCGCAGCCGCCTGCGACACGCGCGGTTCGAGCTGCGGGTCGATGCCGCGCAAAAGCAGGGGCAGCATCTCTGGCGAGCGCACCGCGAGCGCCTGCAACTCGATGTAGGGCGCCACGCCGCGCACCGCCGGGGCCGCTGCCAGCCGCGCCTGTACGGCCTGCCAGTCGCCAACCGAGGGCGCAGCGCCCGCGGGACCTGCGACGATGACCCGCGCGTGGGTGGATAGCGCCAACAGCCGGTCACGCAGTTGCCCTTCGAAGCCGTTCATGACCGACAGGATGACGATCAGTGCAGCCACGCCAACGCACACCCCGACCAGCGACACCCAGGTGATGAACGAAACGAAGAACTTGCGGGTCCGCGAGCGCACGTAGCGCAGTCCGACGAACAGCGACAGGGGCTGGAACATGCGACGACGATTTAACCACACCCGCGGGGCTTGCCTCACGCTCACGGCACGGTAAGCTTGCGCGCCCATGCGCCAGCTCCTACGGCCCATCCTTCCCGATGCCAGGCGCCCGCAGGTGCACTGGGGTGAGCTGCATGGCAGCGCTACGGCGCTGGCCCTCGTTGAGGCTGCGGCACAAGACCAACGACCCTGGCTGCTGATCGAGCCCGACAGTCGCAGCCTCGAGCGGCGGCGCGCCGAGCTCGGTTTTTTTGCCCCTCCGGGGCTGCGCATCCTGACGCTGCCCGACTGGGAAGTGCTGCCCTACGATGTGTTCTCGCCGCATCCGGACATCACCTCCGAGCGCCTGCTCGCGCTTGCCGAGTTGCCGACCCTCGAGCGCGGCATCGTTCTCGCCACGGCCGACACGCTGCTGCAGCGCTTGCCGCCACAGAGCTACGTGGCCGGTCGCAGCTTCTCGCTCAGTGTCGGGGATCGCTTGGCACTCGATGCGTTTCGACTTCGGCTCGCGGAGTCAGGCTATTCCAGCGTCAGTCAGGTGGCAGGCCCGGGCGAGTACGCCTTGCGCGGCTCACTGCTCGATGTGTTTCCGATGGGGGCTGAGGAGCCGCTGCGCATCGACCTCTTCGACGATGAAATCGAGGCGATCCGCACCTTCGATCCGCAGACGCAGCGCTCGAGCGCCTCGCTCACTTCGGTAAGGCTTTTGCCGGCGCGGGAGATGCCGCTCGACGGCGACGCCGTGCGCGCGTTTCGCCGCCGCTATCGAACGCGGTTCGAGGGCGACCCGACCCGCAGTCTCATCTACCGCGGAGTCAGCGACGGCATCGCTCCGGCAGGCATCGAGTTTTATCTGCCGCTCTTTTTCGACGAGACCGGCACTGTGTTCGACTACCTGCCGGCGCGAACGGTCTGTGCCGATCTGTGCGGTGATCTCGACGGCCTGATCGGGCGCAGCTGGCAGGCGCTGCAGGAGCGCTACGAACAACGCTGCGGCGATATCGAGCGACCGCTACTGCTGCCCGGGGAACTCTTCATCGACGCGTCGAGCGTGCAAACGGCTCTCGCGAAGCATCTGCAAGTCACCGTCAGCTCGCTGCGCGTCGCCGACGAAGCGGATGCGAGCCAGTGCAACCTCGGCAGTCGATTGCCCGAAGAATTGAGGGTGGACGCGCGGGCCGAGCGTCCGCTCGCGCCGCTTGAGGCGTTTCTGTCGGCCGAGCCGCGCCGCGTACTTCTGGCTGCCGACTCGCCGGGCCGTCGCGAAGTGCTCAACGACTTGCTGCGGGGCGCGGGTCTACGCGCGGCGACCTGCGAAGGTTGGACGCAGTTTCTCAGCATCGATGCCCCACTCGCCCTGACGGTGGCGCCAGAGCTCGCGGGCCTCTCGCTGCGCGAGCCGTCGCTCGTCATCCTCTCCGAGTCGCAGCTGTTCGGCACCCGTGCCCGACAGGAGCGGCGACGGCGCAAGGTCACGGCCGATCCCAATGCAATCCTGCGCGATCTGCAGACGCTCACCGCCGGCGCAGCGGTGGTGCACGAGGAATATGGCGTCGGGCGCTACGTAGGCCTGCAGATCATGGAGGTCGGTGGGCAGAGCGGCGAGTTTCTGGTCCTCGAGTACCAGGACGGCGATCGGTTGTACGTTCCCGTGCACTCGCTGCACCTCGTCAGCCGGTACTCGGGCGCCGATCCCGACAGTGCACCGCTGCACAAACTCGGCACCGACCAGTGGGCACGTGCCAAGCGCCGGGCCGCTGAGAAGGTGCGCGACGTTGCGGCGGAGCTCCTCGACCTGTACGCGCAGCGCAAGGCACGGCGCGGCTTGCGCCTCGCGCAGCGTGATCTCGAGTATCAGGCCTTCGCCAATGCCTTCCCCTTCGAAGAAACGGCCGATCAGGCCGAGGCCATCGCCAAGGTGATCGCGGATCTCGACTCCGAGCAGCCGATGGATCGGATCGTTTGCGGTGACGTCGGGTTCGGCAAGACTGAAGTGGCGATGCGCGCCGCGTTCGTCGCCGTGCAGGCCGGCAAGCAGGTCGTTGTGCTCGTGCCCACCACGCTGCTGGCGCAGCAGCACGCCGCCAACTTCGCCGATCGCTTCGCCGACTGGCCGGTGCGCATCGAATCACTGTCACGCTTCCGCTCGGGCAAGGAGTCGGCCGCGGTGATCGAGGGCCTTGAGCGGGGCAGCGTCGACATCGTCATCGCCACCCATCGTCTGCTGCATGCCGACGTGCGCTTTAAGGACCTCGGCCTGATCATCGTGGATGAGGAGCACCGCTTCGGGGTGCGCGACAAGGAGCGCCTCAAGGCGATGCGCGCCGAGGTGCATGTGCTGACGCTGACGGCCACCCCGATCCCGCGCACGCTCAACATGGCGCTCGGTGGCTTGCGAGAGCTGTCGTTGATTGCCACGCCGCCCGCCGAGCGGCTCGCGATCAAGACCTTCGTCACCGAGTGGAATGACGCCACGATCCGCGAGGCCATCCTGCGCGAACTGCGCCGTGGCGGACAGGTCTACTTCGTGCACAACGAGGTCAAGGACATCGGCAAGTTTGCCGACGATCTCGTCAAGCTCGTACCCGAGGCCAGCATCCGCATCGGTCACGGCCAGATGCGCGAACGCGAACTCGAGCAGCTGATGGTCGACTTCTACCACCGGCGCTTCGACATTCTCGTCTGCACCACCATCATCGAAAGTGGTATCGACGTGCCGAGCGCCAACACCATCCTGATCGATCGGGCCGACCGTTTTGGTCTCGCCCAACTGCATCAGATGCGCGGCCGCGTCGGTCGCTCGCACCACCGTGCCTATGCGTACATGCTCGTGCCATCGCGCAAGGCGCTGGCGGGCGATGCGCTGCGTCGCCTCGAGGCGCTCGAGTCTCTCGAAGAACTCGGCGCCGGTTTCGTGCTGGCCACGCATGATCTTGAGATTCGTGGCGCAGGAGAACTGCTCGGCGAAGGACAAAGCGGCGAGATGACTGAGGTCGGACTCAGTATGTATCTCGATATGCTCGATCGCGCGGTCAAGGCCATGAAGGAAGGTCGCAAGCCGGCCCTCGATGCGCCGTTGGCCGCGCAGTCCGAGGTCGAGATGCGCGTGCCGGCGCTACTGCCCGATGATTACGTCGCAGACGTGCATGTGCGGCTCGCGCTCTACAAACGCATCGCTGCAGCGGCCGACGATGCCGTACTCGATGAATTGACGACCGAACTCGTCGATCGCTTCGGCGAATTACCGCCCGCCAGTCACAACCTGCTGCGCAACGCGCGACTGCGACTGCGTGCACGCCGACTCGGCGTGCGCCGGCTCGACTTCGGGGCGCATGGCGGCTACGTACTCTTCGAAGCCGACAACCGTATCGAACCACAGGCCGTGATCCGGCTGCTGCAGGATCGCTCGCGCGACTACAAGCTCGAGGGAGCACTCAAACTGCGCGTCTCGCGCGAGCTCGATGACGAGGCGGAACGTTACGAGTTCGTGACCTCGCTGCTGCAACGACTCGCGCCGCCCTCGGCTATGATCACGCCATCATGAGCCACTGCCTCGCAGCCCCCACCCGGGTCTTCGTACGCCCGGCCCCGAGCCGAGCCTCGGTACGCCTGCTCCTCACCCGTCTCGCGCTCGGCTTCGCCGTACTGTCGTTGCTCGGCGGCGTGGCGCCCGTTGTCGCGCAGAGTGCGGGCACGCAGCCCGCGAACGCGCAGGCACCCGCCGCTGCGTCGTCCGCGGGCGCCTACAACGTCGAGGTCATCGTCTTTCGCGGCAACGGCCCACGCGAGGAAGGCGGCGGAGCGCCGCCCACGCGCTCGGCGCGCGATGCCGATTCGTCGAGCGGCACCGCGCAGGCCGCGCGATTTCTGAAGCCGCTTCCCGCCTCGGCGCTGCAACTGAGCGGCGCACGGCAGCGCCTCGCCACGGGCGGCTACAAGGTGCTGGCACACGCCGGCTGGACGCAGACCGCGAGCAGTTGGGGTTCACGCAGCGGCTTGCCGATCGAGCGCGTCGGCGTGCAGAGCCCGGGTCTCAGTGGCGTGTTTCTGCTCGAGCGTGGCTCATTGCTGCACTTTGGCATGAACCTGAAATTCACCGCCGACAACGGCGCCACCTGGCAGTTGAGCGAGATCCGCCGGGTCCGTCTCAACGAAAAAAACTACTACGACAACCCTGGCCTCGGCGTGATCGCTGTGGTCACACCCGTCGCCCGCTAACCCTGCGCTGACGAGCGGCGGGGTGTCGTGTCAGGCGAGCCGCAAATCCGGCGGCGCCTCAGTACGCGCCAGAGCCTGCTGCGCCGCCTGCCACAGGGACGAGGCGCGCAGCGCTTGCGGATCGGGTGAAGGTTTACCCCGCAGCCTGACGCGGCGCAGGGCCGAAGCGGGATCTGCGGGAGCCTTAAAGCCATCGAGCAGCAACTCGACGCTAGGCCTGTGGTTGCAGACCGGCAGCACATCGCAGCCGGCGGCCAGCGCACGCTCGGCCCGCTCGACGATGCCACCGACCGAGGCGGCGCCTGCCATCGACAGATCGTCGGCGAACACCACACCCTGAAAGCGCATCTCCGTGCGCAGCAAGCCGCGGATCCAGCGCGTCGACGCACTCGCCGGCACCGAGTCGATGTCGGGGTACAGCACGTGCGCGACCATCACCGCAGGCAGACCGTTGGCGATCAACAATCGGTAGGGCGCGAGATCCTGATCCATGTCGATCAAGGCGCGCCGATCGATCGGCAAGTCATGATGCGAATCGGCGACGACAGCGCCGTGGCCCGGAAAATGTTTGGCCGTAGCCGCCATGCCCGCTGCCTTCATGCCCGCCATGTAGGCCACAGCGAGTTCGCCCACCACCGCCGCCGAGCGGTGCAGCGCCCGATCCCCAATCACTTCGCTTACGCCGTAGTCGAGATCGACACAGGGCGCGAACGACACATCGACGCCATGGGCTCGCAGTTCGGCCGCCATGAGCCAGCCCATCTCGCGGGCGAGCGCAAGCCCGGCTCGAGGTGCAGCATCATATTCGTGGCCGATGCGACGTGCGGGCGGCAAGCGGGAAAAGCCCGTGCGAAAACGCTGCACCCGGCCACCCTCGTGATCAACGGCAACGATCAACGCGGGCGAACGCACCGCATGGATGTCGGCGACCAACCGACGCAGTTGCTCCGGGTCGGCGTAGTTGCGCGCAAAGAGGATGACGCTGCCGACGAGCGGGTGCGCGAGGATCTCGCGCTCCACTGGCTGCAGCACGGTGCCCTCGAGATCCACCATCAAGGGGCCGAGCGTCATCGACTGCGCTCCAGTACCGCGATCGATTCGACGTGATTCGTATGCGGGAACATGTCGATCACTCCGGCCGCAGCCAGTTGGAACCCGTGCTGATGACACAGCACGTCGAGATCGCGCGCAAGGGTCCCGGGATGGCAGGACACGTAAACCATGCGCCGCGGCGCAAGCGCAGCCAGCGTCGGCAGCACTTCGAGTGCACCGGCTCGCGGGGGATCAAGCAGCACGCGGTCGAACGGACCGCCGAGGACCGTTGCGGCAATCGAAGGATCGAACAGGTTGGCCGTCTTGAAACTGACGTTACCGAGTTGGTTGAGTGCGGCGTTATGCCGCGCCCGCTCGACCAGGGCGGCATCCCCTTCCACACCCACCACCTCACGCGCCCGACGGGCGAGAGGCAGCGTGAAGTTGCCGAGACCGCAGAAGAGGTCCAGCACCCGATCTTGTGGTCCCACCTGCAACTGCGCGACCGCATGCGCGACGAGCGCTCGGTTGACCTCGGCATTGATCTGCACGAAGTCCGTCGGCAAGAACTCGAAGCGCAGTCCCTCCGCGGGCAGCGTGTAATGCAGGCAGGCCCGCTCACCCTGCAACGGCTGCACCGTGTCGGCCCCGCCGCGCTGCAGGTACACCCGCAGACCGCGCTCGGCCTCAAACGCCGCGAGGGCCGCGCGATCCGCGACCGATAGATCCTCGAGCACGCGAAACACGAGTACGGTAACCGACTCCCCGACGGCGACCTCGATCTGCGGGATGGCTTGCCGCGCCTCGAGTCCCGTGAGCAGTTCTGCGAGCGGCGTGATCAACGCATCGACCGGTGAGGCCAGGATCTCGCAGCGCTCGAGTGCTGCCACGTACGGCTTGCGACGCTCGCGAAAGCCGACGAGTACTCGCCCGCGTTTGGCCACGAACTTGGCGCCGAGGCGCGCGCGTCGCCGGTAGCCCCAGATCGGCCCCTCAATCGGTGCCAGCCACTCCCGCGGGGTCACCTTGCCGATGCGCGCCAAGGTATCGGCGAGTTCCCGTTGTTTACTGACCAACTGTGCCGCAGGCGCCAGATGCTGCAGCGCACAACCGCCACACAAACCAAAATGGGCACATCGCGGCACGACCCGCGAGGGCGAGGCCTCCAGCACCTCGAGCAGCTGCGCTTCGTCATGCTGTCGATGCCGCGCGGTGCGCTGGAAACGCACCCGCTCGCCCTCGAGCGCACCGGCAACGAACACCGTTTTGCTGTCGCGGATGACGCCATCGCCGTCGTGGTTGAGAGCCACCACGACGCCCTCCTCCACCAACTCGGGCAAGGCGCGGCGAGAAGCGCGGCTCATGCGGACCCGGGCGCCGCTGCAGCCGGCCACGCCGCGAGAAACTCCGCGTGATGCGGCTCGGGCGACTCGGCCAAAAGTTCACGCACGCGCTGCTCTTCCGCAGCGAGCTCGGTGGCATCGAGATGCCCGCGAATCATCTGAAAACGCAGGTAGATGAGCCAGGTGTTGAGCACGTCGGTCTCGCAGTAACGGCGGATCGCCTGCAGGTTGCCTGCCGCATAGGCCGGCCAGACCTGATCTCCGGCAAAGCCGAGCTTGCCCGGCAAGCCGAGTAGATCCGCCATGTCCGCGAGGCTCGCCTTGGCGCGCGGCTGATAACCCGACAGGACGTCCATCAAGTCGGTATGCCGTTCGTGGTAGCGGCTGAGGTAGTTGTTCCAGCGAAAGCTTTGATCCTCGCCGCCCGTCTCCCAGTAACGTCGTGCCACCACGCGATGCCGCAGCGCCCGGTAGTGCAACACCGGCAGATCGAAACCGCCGCCGTTCCAGGACACGAGCGTCGGTGTGTAGCGATCGATTCCCTCGAAAAAACGGCTGACGAGTTCAGCCTCGTCGGCCTCGAGATCACCGAGGCTCCAAACCTTCAGCGAATCACCGCGCCGCAAGACGCAGGAGATCGCCACGATGCGATGCTGTTCGTGCGGCAGGAAGTCGCTCCCGCCGTGCTTGCGGGCCTGCGCGAACATGGCGTCCGCCACCGACGCATCCTCCAAGCCCTCGAGACCATAAACCCGCCGCCCAAGCTCCACATCGGGCACGGTCTCGATGTCGAACACCAGCACGCTCACACGGCTGCCCTCTCGGCCGCCGTCCTGCCCGCGTCCATCGCGGCCTGCATCTCGCGCACGGCCACCTCGATCCCGTCGAACACGGCGCGGGCGATGATCGCATGGCCGATGTTGAGTTCGACGATCTCGGGAATCGCGGCTACCGCCTGTACGTTGGTGTAGTGCAAACCATGACCTGCGTGCACCTCGAGCCCGAAGGTCGCGGCCAGACGCGCACCCGCCCGCAGCCGCTCGAGCTCGTGCTCGGCGTGTTCCCCGCTCGCCTCGCAATATCGCCCGGTGTGCAGTTCGACGACCGGCGCACCGACGCGAACACTCGCTTCGATCTGCGCCGGATCCGGGTCGATGAATAGCGCCACACGGATGCCGGCCGCAGCCAGCAGCGCGCAGCTCTCGCGCAAGCGCCCAATTTGACCAAGCACATCGAGGCCGCCCTCAGTGGTGATCTCGGCGCGCCGCTCGGGCACGAGACAGCAGTCGGCCGGCTGCACACGGCGCGCAAACCCCAGCATCTCGTCGGTGACTGCCATTTCGAGATTCATGCGCGTCTGCAGCAGCGGCCGCATCGCCAGCACATCGGCATCCTGAATGTGGCGCCGATCCTCGCGCAGATGCAGCGTGATGTTATGGGCACCGGCGCGCTCCGCCGCCAGCGCAGCCTTCACGGGATCGGGATAGTCGACGCGTCGGGCCTGCCGTAGCGTCGCCACGTGGTCGATGTTGACTCCGAGGATGAGCGGCGCGAGGCTCACGAGGGCTCTCCTCGCCGAGTCGCCGTACGACGACTCACGGCTCGGGCGACATCGCGCGTACGCAGTTCGCGCCCTTCGAGCGCACCATCGAGTGCAAGGCGCATGATTTTGCGGGCATCTTCCAGCACACCACTCTCCTGCCAGTGTTCCGCGGCGATCGCGAGCAGCGTGCGCCCGGCGAACACCCCTTCGGTTGTGGCCGCGCGGGTCTCCACGAAGCCCAGTCCCGGGTGGAAATGATAATACGCCTCGGGCTGCAGCGCGGCGCCGCTGCGCGCCTCGCTGCCAAACTCGATGCCGTAACCCAAAAGCTCGAGCAGGCGCCGCTCGAACATGCGCAGCACCGGTGGCACCGACTCGCCCGCACGCAAGAGCGCCAGAGCCTCGTCGTACAGATCAAAAATCGCCGGTTGCGCGTCGGTGCGCAAGGTCAGTTTGAGCAGCAATTCATTGAGGTACCACGCCGACAGCAACGCGCCCGCCGGCAACTCGGCGGCGGGCAACTCGGCGCCGCCTGTCTGGTCTTTCACCGGCGCCGCCTCGACAGCCGTGAGCTGACCCGCATCGCCACTGCCGCTCCAGCTCCCAAGCAAACGGCGAAACGGCTGCAGCAGCGAGGCGGTGCGAGACTTCGGACCGCGCACGCCGCGCGCGAACAGCGTCAGGCGGCCATGCTCGCGCGTAAACACCTCGAGCATCCGACTCGTATCACGCCAGGGGCGATGGTGCAGCACGTACAGCGGCGCGAGTTCGACGCGACGACGGCTGGCCGACATTCACTCGAGCCCGAGCGAGCGCAGTGCCTGGGCATTGTCCGCCCAGTTCTCGCGAACCTTGACCCACAGCTCGAGGTGGCAACGCTGACCGAGTAGCGCGACGATGTCGCGACGCGCGGAACTGCCGACCCGCTTGAGGCGCTCCCCGCGCGCGCCGATGACGATCGGCTTCTGCCCTTCCCGATCGACCCAGATCACCGCATGAATCAGCTGACGGGTACCGCCGCTGTCCATCGGCTCCTCGGCCATTTTCTCGATCTCCACGGCGATGCCGTAGGGCACTTCCTGATTGAGCTCGAGCGTGAGCTTCTCGCGGATGATTTCCGTGATGCGAAAGCGCAGATCCCGATCGGTGCGATCCTGCTCATCGAACAGCTGCGGCGACTCCGGCAACTCCGCTGTGATGGCGTTGATGAGCGGCTCGAGATTGTCCCGACGGGTGGCGCTCACGGGCACGATGGCCCGAAAGGCATGCCGAGCGGCGAGCGCCTCGATGAACGGCAGCAGCCGTTCGCGGGGTCGTGCGGTGTCGACTTTGCTGACAACTGCGATCGCGGGTCGGCCGCTGTCGCGGATTCGCTGCATCACGGCCTCATCCTCGGGCCCCCAGCGCAAGGCCTCGACCACGAACACGACCACATCGGCATCGATCAGCGCACCTGCGGCGGCACGGTTCATCGCCCGGTTAAGGGCGCGCTTGCCGCCATCGTGCAGCCCCGGGGTGTCAACGAACGCGAGCTGCACGCCCGGACGATTGACGAGGCCCGTAATCCGATGACGCGTGGTCTGCGGCCTCGGCGTGACGATGGAAATCTTCTCGCCCACGAGCGCATTGAGCAGCGTCGACTTGCCGACGTTGGGTCGCCCGACGAGTGCGGCGAACCCAGCGCGAAAATGCGCCCCATCCACCGCAGCTTCCACCGCCGTTTCCACTGTCGTCTCGTTCATGCCAGCGCCTCGTCGATCTGTCGCAGGATCCGCTGCGCCGCATCCTGCTCGGCACGACGCCGACTGGACCCTTCACCCGCTGCGTTGAGCCCGAGCTGCGGCACCTCGCAACGCACCGAAAAATGCTGCGCATGCGCCTCGCCCTGCACCGACTCGACGATGTACTGGGGCAACGCGTGGCCGCGCGCCTGCAGATGTTCCTGCAGCCGCGTCTTCGGATCCTTCAGATCCTCAGGTCTTGGCAGAGTCTCCAGATGCGCCGCGGAGAGGTGCGCCACAAGCGCACGCGCCGCTTCAAGCCCCTGATCGAGGTAGACCGCACCAATCAAGGCCTCGAGCGCATCGGCCAAAATCGACTGACGGCGAAAGCCGCCGGTCTTGAGTTCACCGGAACCGAGTTGCAACTCATCGCCGAGCGAAATCGACTGCGCGATGCTCGCGAGCGGCTCCGCACTGACGAGACTCGCCCGCAGACGACTCAAATCGCCCTCGGTGCAGTCCGGAAACCGTGAATACAGCAACTCGGCGATCAGCAGGTTCAGCACCGCATCACCCAGGAACTCGAGACGCTCGTTGTTGCGTCCCGACGCGCTGCGATGAGTCAGTGCTGCCGTGAACAGCGCCGGATCGCGCGGCTCGTAGGCGAGACGTTC
>CAISHQ010000005.1 GCA_903885195.1 uncultured Pseudomonadota bacterium
CATTTTCGCCGTCGATCCGTAGCCCGGATCGCGATCGCCCGTCACCTTGACGCGCACCGAGCGCCCGCTCGCTGTGCGACCGAAGAATCGCAGATCAAAGAAACCCCGCGCTTGAGCCTCGGGACTCGGCCCCTCGCCGGGGGCGGGCAGAAAACGCTGCAATACCGCGCGCGTCGGACCCAAGGCGCTCGCCAGCATGAACACCGACAGTCCCACCCCTGCCCCCACCGCCGTGAGACAGCCGCGCAGGCCGCGACCCGTGCTGACGGCTTCGTCGTAACGAAAGGCGCGCGAGTAGCGTCCGGCGGACAAGGCGTTGCTGCGGTGCACGATTCGCGTGTTGATGGCCGCCATGATGAACGGGGAGACCCAACCGCCTGCAGCCGAGTCACGCGCAAACAATCGCGTGGCGCGCTGACGCACGGGTGCGAGCCCCTCCGCCGCAACGCCGAGTTGACATAGCGAGTATGGATTGGCGAGTTCCTTGCGCAGCGCCGGATTTGCGCTCACTTCACGCGCCACATTGAGCAGACTCGCGGCCGTGCCTCCCGAGAACCCCCCGCGCATGGCCCGCACCCGCATGTTGATCTCTTCGCAAGGCTCACCGAACGCCTGCAGCGACTGCTGCTGCAGAAAATGCACGCCGAGATCAGAGGGGATGGAATCGAAGCCGCAACAGTGCACGATGCGCGCACCATTGCGCCGTGCAAGATCCTCGTAACGCTCGATCATGCGCCGGATCCACTGCACCTCACCGGTCAGATCGCAGTAATCCACGCCGGCCTCCGCACAGGCCCGCACCAAGGGCTCACCATGGAGCGCGTAGGGACCCACCGTCGAAACGATCACCCGTGTGCTCGCCACGAGCGCGCGCAAAGCCTGCTCGTCTGCCGCATCGGCAACCTGAAGCGGAATATTTGCAGCCGCCTCACCCAGCGAGCGACGCACCTCTTCGAGTTTGCCGGCAGATCGCCCCGCCATGGCCCAGCGCAAGCGCGCGCCGCCCGCCGTTCGCTCGATCAAATAACGGCAGAGGATCTGCCCCACGAAACTTGTGGCGCCGTAGACGAGGACGTCGAACTTATCGGCCATATATGCCTCGTCACCCATTCGGGTGTTTAGAAATTGCTAAGTGCCGTCACGCGACCGTCCGCGCCGAACCACACCTCGCCGCTGCCCAGCATCGCACCCTGATCACGCACGAACATGTTGCGCGGCAGTGCCTTGCCGATGGCCTCGCGATAGGCGGGAGTGAAGATGGCATCGTACCGAGCGAGCAGATCGTCCGGTCCGGCCAGCCGCACCACCTTGCCCCCAAGCATGACGCGAATCGGATAGCGAAGGCTTGCAGCGACAGTGGCACGCTCATCGCTGCTCACGGCACGCCAGAAGCGCTGCGCGCCGCGGTGCACCACTTCGTCGTCCTTGACGCCGATGGCGCCGTATCGTCGCGTCAACGAACCTGCGGTACCGCCTTCCATCGACAGATAGATCGGCATGGCGCCCGTGCCGTCGGGCTTGCTCCACGTGCCGACGATGACCTCGCAGGCGAGTTCGCTGTCGCCGTAACGTCCCTTGGGGTCGCGCGTGACGAAGCGCGCATCGATCCTGCCGGTTACTTTGCCCGCAGCATCGAGCTCATCGAGCAGGAGCCGTGATCCTTGCTCGATGCGTCCCTTCAGACGCAGGTCGCGCAACTGACTGCCGTAGAAGTACACGCCTTTGATCTCGTCTGTACCGAACACAAGCGTCATGCGTATCCGATATTTCTCGGCGATGGCTCCGTCGTAGTTCCACAGCCAGCCAGGCTCGACTTTGG
>CAISHQ010000006.1 GCA_903885195.1 uncultured Pseudomonadota bacterium
ATCGGCAATTTCGGGAATGTACTGGCGGATCATCTCGGCGTTGCCGCCGAAGCCGCAGCAGGCGAGCACCAGCGCATCGCAGGCGAAATCCTCGCAAGTCTGATCGGGACGCCGCACGCGAACGCCACGCACCCGACCGTCCGCCGCATCGGCGAATACGCCTTCGACCAAGGCTTCGGTGACGACGTCAATGCCGCGACGCTCCGCCGCCGCTGCAAGCGCCGCCATCAGTTCCGATCCCGTTCTGTTCGGCGTGCCATGCATACGCTTCACGCTGTGGCCCGGATACAGAAAGCTGTCGACGAGCGAAAGCGGCACAGCGTGATCGTCGATCAGCCACTCGACCGTAGCGGCTGACGCTTCAGCCAGCGCAAGCGCGATCGAAGCATCGGTCTGTCCACCCGTCTTGCGAACGATGTCTGCTGCGAAAATCTCGGCGCTGTCCTCAATGCCTCGCTCGCGCTGCAAGCGCGTGCCGGCTGCCGGAATCAATCCGGTGGACATGGCTGTGGTGCCAAGCGTCGACGCGTCACGCTCCAGCACCAGCACCTCCGCGCCCGCCTGCTGGGCCGACAACGCCGCCGTCAGTCCGCAGCCGCCACCGCCGACCACTAACACGGAGACGTTGCCGGAATAGCGTGCGTCGCGTGGATCGAGAATGCCGGAGCCCGACGTCAGAGCGGTGGTGTTCATGGGGCGAGCAGACTACCGGCAAGCGTGGGGTCGACTCAATGCGCTACCGGCGTTTATACGGCCACTGACCGGACGGTGTGCAGTGAGGGTCGCACGATCGAGAGCGGTGCGGCATACGATCCTTGGCCACAGCAGGAGCTCCACATGAATGTACCGTCCTTCAGTTCCGCCGCAGCACTGTCCCCCTCGACGCTGGCTTTTCTGGCCCGTCAGCATGGCCACTTCATCGGCGGCCGATGGGTACATCCGACCGATGGCGCATTGATCGACATCCACGATCCCGCCACAGGCGAACGCATCGCGGGCTGCGCAGCCGGTGGTGCCGCGGAAATCGACGCTGCGGTGCGCGCTGCGCGTGCCGCTTTCGAGGGTCCATGGTCGCGGTTCACGGCGGCGCAGCGCAGCGCGGTGCTGTGGAAGATCGCCGATCTTGTGCAGCAGAACTTCCAGCAGCTGTGCGAACTCGAGATCCTCGATAACGGTCTGCCCACACCGTTGGCGCAGTACGTCTGCGGCATGGTGGTCCCGGATTTCTTTCGTTATTACGCTGGCTGGCCCACCAAGATCGAAGGAGCGACGATCCCGGCTGCGCCACAGGGCAAACTGCCGGGCGAAGCGCTGTCGTTCACGTTGCGCGAACCGATCGGTGTCGTGGGCGCCATCACGCCGTGGAACTCGCCGTTGCCGATGGTGATGCTGAAAATCGCACCGGCGCTGGCCACCGGCTGCACGCTGGTACTGAAGCCCGCCGAACTCACACCACTCACCGCCATGCGGCTTGCGGAACTCTGCCAGGAAGCCGGTGTTCCCGACGGGGTCATCAACATCGTCAACGGTTACGGCGAGGACGCCGGTGCAGCGCTGGCCGCGCATCCCGGCGTCGACAAGATCGCCTTCACGGGTTCGACCGAAGTGGGTCGGCTGATCGTCAAAGCGGCAGCCGGTAATCTGAAGAAAGTCACACTGGAACTCGGCGGGAAGTCCCCCGTAGTGGTGTTCCCCGATGCAGACCTAGAGCAGGTAATCCCGGGCGCGGCCCGTGCCTGCTTTTTCCTGCAGGGTCAAAATTGCATGGCGGGCACCCGACTATTCGTGCACGAGAAGATCCACGACAAGGTCGTCGAAGGCGTGGCGGCGGTGGCACGCGCCATGAAAATTGGCCCGGGACTCGACCCGAGTTCGGAGTTCGGCCCGCTGATCTCGGCGGAGCAACGCAATCGTGTTGCAGGGTTCGTCGATGCCGGCCGCAAGGAGGGCGCTGAAGTCGTGTGTGGCGGTAACGCCCCGACGCGTCCGGGATACTTTTTCGAACCTACGGTGCTCGCGCGTACGCGCAACGACATGACACCGGTCAAGAGTGAAATCTTTGGTCCCGTACTCTGCGTGCAGACTTTCGGCGATGACGATCTCGACAGCGTCGCGCGCGCAGCGAACTCCACGATCTACGGCCTGTCGGGCAGCGTCTGGACGCGTGACCTTGGCACCGCCATGAAGATGGTGCGTAAAATAGACTCAGGTCAGGTGAGCGTGAACATGCACGCGGCCATCGACCCCGCCATGCCATTCGGCGGCAACAAGCAGTCGGGATGGGGGCGTGAATTCGGTAAAGAGGGACTCGAACCGTATCTCAAGACTAAGGGCATCTCGATGACTTGGTAATCACTGATTGGGTAATCACCTTAGGGGACACATCGCATGACCATGGGAATGACTTCACGTTTACTCGTCGCAGGCCTCGCCGCCTGTCTGCTGCCTGTCGCTGCTTCGGCGCAGGGCAAGCCGGGTGCCGCAGCCCGCATCACCACGGGCACGGTGGAGCGCGCCGACCGTACGCGGCTCGACTCCAATGCGACGCCCGGCGCCCTCGTCGGCGGCACCTTGGGTTTGCTGTCCGCATCAGGGAAGTCGGACGGCCGCAAGGCCCGTAACGCCATCATCGGTGCTGGTGCCGGTGCCATGATCGCGAATGCCGCGCAGGGCAGCCGCGACGGCATGGTCTACACCGTGCGCACCGGCCCGAGCAGCTCGATCCGCATCGTCAGCGACCAGTCGGGCATCATGGTGGGCGATTGCGTTGTCGTTGAAGAAGCCGGACAGACCAACAACATTCGCCGTGTCTCCATGGAAGTCTGCGATAAGGCTTCGCAGAAAGTAATTGCGCAGTTGCAGCCGGAATTTCAGAGCGAGGCCAGCGACTGTGCCCTCGCCAAGGATCAGCTCGTGGCGGCCACCTCGTCGGAGGCCATCGATCTTGCGATCCGCAAGGTCAAGATTCTCTGCAACAACTGAAATTTTTGCGAGGTGCCTTCAAGGCGCCACAGTACATGAGGGGGGCAGCGAATGCTGACCCCCTTTTTCTTTGAGCAGACGCTGATACTCCGGCGTGCGGCTTAGTAACGCCTTTGCTGCACAACGCAATTCCGCGATATCGCGCGGAGGGTCGCTGAGAGACGTCTTCAGTCTCGTCAGTCTCCCGTACCGCGGATCGCTCTGGAGCGCATCGAGTTCGAGATCGATGAAATAGAGCCCCTTCGATCCTGTACCGTTATCGAGTCGCTCACTCCAGGCTTCGAGCGTCTGGCGTAGCAGGACCTTGCTTTCGACCGAATATCGATCGACCGGTACCGTACCCATCAAACGCAACATGTCGAACAAGGCCGGTGGCTGGCGCGAGCCGGCAATGCGCTCGGCCTGTGAATCCGACGCATTGAGAGCGATAAACACGACGGTGCGGATCTCGCCCTGCGCGAGCAGACGCTGCAAGCCGCTCGGATCGTCTTCGTCGGTCAGCGCATCGAGCGGCGCGCGTACACCCAGGTTGTCGCTGAGTGCGCCGTCGACGAGGTGCAGGTAGGGAAACCGCGAAGAGTCAGCCCGTGCAGAGAGAATGTTGGCGCGGAAATGACGTCGGGAGGCGTGGTCTTCCTCCTTGACGGCCTTGCCGACCCAATCGGGCAACTGATGGCCGCAACCACCGCCTTCATTTCGTAGCGTAATCGGGGTGAACAAGGCGGGGACCGAGGACGATGCGGCGACTGCTCTGCTCAGCGGGAATGAATCAAGCTTCATGCACAGCACGTCGAAGGAATCCTGAGTGAAATCGAAGCGCCCCGCGTTGCCGATATCCGTGGCATTGAGAATCAGGAACGGGCCCTGCCTTGCAGTCCGAAGATCGGCGAAGGTGGCGCCACGGAAAAGCTTCTGGTCGAAATACTCCGCATAGATGTCGCCTCGCGAGAACTCGCTGGAGGCGAGGCGGAACCAATTGCGAGGATCGAAGAACATTCGTCGGCGCAGTCCGGCGGCGACATCCCGGTTCAGGAAGCCGCGCTCGAAGTCCGTGAACAGTTGATCTCCGTGCAGCACGAAATAGGTGGCGGGAATGGCACCGCCCGACACCGCCGAGATGACATCGACCTCGTCCAGCAGCCGTCGCTCGAGGCCGTCGTGGCGCAGACGGTCCGCTGCCAACTGCTCTAGCAACCCATAGGCCATGGCAGAGGCCCGCTTGCCGCCGCCCGAGAGCGTGACAATGACCAGCATATCGGGCGAGGTACGCGTTTCGACAACCCGGCCCAGTCGATAGCCTCGGCTCGAATCCACCTGCGTGATCGGCTCGCCGAGAAATGCCTTGGGAGTGGTGCAGCCAGCCAGCAAGACGAGCAGCAGGCACGCACCGACCCACCGGCCGCCGCGGCGCACCGCCTCAGGACTATGACATGCTTGGCTCATGAACAAAGTTCTCACCGCGATCCAACTTACCATGTTGGCGATGCTGACGCTGCCGTCGGCCGGAGCAGACGAGTTCCGCCCTATCGACCCCCGCCAGCTCGAGATCCGCCTCGGCGATGGTACGACCATCGTTGTGAACGAAGGCCGTGTCGAGCCTCGCAGCATCGGCAGCGTCGTGCTCAGCGCCTATGCTCCGGCCGAGGGAGAGTTTCGCTACGACAACTTCCAGAGAGGCATCGTCTGGCCGCGTGACGGCACGCTGCTCAGATTGCTGACCACCGACATCGACTCGCAGCCGGGTGACGAAATCATCGTCATTTCCCAATCTGCAGGGTCCGGCGGCTATCTCTCGGCCACGGCGTTCAGGTGGCGTCACGGCGTGCTGGCGCATGTCGCGAGCGTCTCGGACCTACCACCCGCGGCCGATGCAGTGGACGCCCTGAAAAGGGCTCTGCAGAAACGCTGAATTCGAGCGCGGGCCGCTCGCTACCAGGTGCCCGTGTTGGGCATTGAAGCCCAAGGCTCGGCGGGAGCGAGCGCCGGCCCTTGCTGTAGCAACTCGATTGAGATGCCGTCGGGCGATCGTACGAAGGCCATGCGCCCATCCCGAGGGGGCCTCAGGATCGTCACACCGTGATCCTGAAGCCGCTGGCAGGCGGCGTAGATATCGGGCACGGCATAGGCCACGTGGCCAAAGTTGCGCCCGCCCTGATACACCTCAGGATCCCAGTTATGGGTCAATTCGATCTGCGCGGAATGATCGCCCGGTGCAGCGAGAAAGATCAGCGTGAATCGACCCTGCGGTACGTCCTTGCGCGAGAGCAGCTCGAGACCCAACGCATCGCGATAAAAACGCAGCGATGCCTCGGGATCGGTGACACGCACCATGGTGTGCAGATACTTCATGATCGGAAAACTCGCGTGATCAGAACATTTGCGACGGACCCGGTGCCGCCGCATCGACCGGCTGCTTGTTGCGCGCCACGATGAAATCGCCCGTGATCATGGCATCGTAGGACTGGCCCGGTCCCACCATCGGATAGACACCCGCATCCGGATCGATGATGACTTCGAGGAAGGCGGGGCCCGGGTAGCGGATGAATTCCTCTACCACCCGCGGCACGTCTTGCTTGCGATCGAGCCGTACGGCGAACTTGAAGCCATCCGCCTGTGCGGCCTTGACGAAATCTTTCTTGTGCAGCGACTTGTCACTGGCCGACAACCGCCCCTTGAAGAACAGCTTTTGCCACTGCTTGACCATGCCGTCGCCGAAATTGTTGAGCACCACGACCTTCACGGGCAGATCGTAGGTGGTCACCGTTTCAAGCTCGCCGATATTCATGCGCACCGAAGCGTCACCATCGATGTCGATGACGAGGGCACCAGGCCGTGCGAACTGCGCGCCAATGGCAGCGGGAAGGCCAAAACCCATCGTGCCCATGGATCCCGACGTCAGCCACAAGCGTGGATGCCGAAAATCGAAGTACTGGGCCGCCCACATCTGATGCTGCCCCACGCCCGTGGCGATGATGGCCTCACCACGCGTCAGACGGTTGATCTCTTCGATGACGTAGTACGGCTGGATGAGCTCGCTCTGCCGGTCGTAATTCATGGCGTGCGTCTCACGCAGTGCCGCAAGCTCGGCATGCCAAGCGCTGTAGTCCTGCCGGAATCCGATGCGACGACCGTAACCGGTCAAGGTCTCGAGTGCATCGGGCAACTGACCCACGTGACTCCAATCGACCGATTTGACCTTGTTGATCTCTGCGCGGTCGATGTCGATGTGGGCGATGCGCCGAGCGTTGGGTGCAAACTTAGCCGGCACGCCAGCCACACGGTCATCAAACCGCGAGCCGAGCGCGATCAACATGTCGCAATCGTCGACGGCGTAGTTGGCAAATGCGGCGCCATGCATGCCGAGCATCCGCATGGACAGCGGATCCGTGGTGTCGAACGCACCGATGCCCATCAGTGTGGTGACCACGGGCACGCCGAAAGTCTTGGCAAACTCGGTCAGCGCTGCAGCAGCGCCTGCGTTGATCACGCCGCCGCCGGCGTAGATGAGCGGCCGCTTCGAGGCTGCCAGCATTGCAAAGAATTCGGCCGCTTCGTCGTCCTCGATGGCCGCATGAGTCGCCGCGAACAAGCGCTTGCGATAACCGGGGATAGGCAGCACGCCCTCGCCACGGAAAGTGCCGACCCAGTTCTGCACATCCTTGGGAACATCGATGACCACGGGGCCCGGTCGACCCGTACGTGCGATCTCGAAAGCCGTGCGCACCGTGGCTTCGAGCTGCGTCGGATCGGTGACGAGGAAGATGTGTTTGGCGACAGAGCCCATGAGCGCTGGCACCGGCGCCTCCTGGAAGGCATCAGTACCGATCGCAGCCGTCGGCACCTGGCCGCAGATGACAATCATCGGCACCGAGTCGGCCATCGAGTCGCGCACCGGCGTGACCGTGTTGGTCGCGCCCGGACCTGAGGTCACGAGGCACACCCCAACCCGTCCGCTCGCCCGCGCGTAGCCCGCCGCCATGAATCCCGCGCCTTGCTCGTTCGCCGGAACGATCAGCGGCATCTGCGGCGCGCCCTTCTCGAGTTGCGCTTGGTTGTAGAGGAATACGGCGTCGTAGGTCGGCAGGATCGCGCCGCCCGAGTAGCCGAAAATGGTGGTGGTACCTTCATCGGCCAGTACCTGGACGATGATCTCGGCGCCCGTCATCGTGGTCCCGGCGCGGGGATGGGCGGCGGCTTGGGCAGAGGCGGGCATGGGCGTTGACACTCGGCAAACGGACGCGGGGGGCCGTCCAGACTACCAGTTCAGGCCGTCGGTGCAATATGCTGTGAGCCGAACCATGCGCCACATCATCGCCATCCACCTGCAGAACGAGGCCGGAGCGCTCACCCGCGTCGCCGGTTTGTTTTCCACCCGCGGCTACAACATCGAGTCACTCTCGGTTGCGGCTACGGACGATCCGACCGTGTCTCGTATCACGCTCGTGACCCGAGGCTCGGATTCGGTCATCCAACAGATCGCCAACCAGCTCAACAAGCTGATCGATGTGGTCGCCGTCGAGGACATGACCCAGGGCGAGCACATCGAGCGTGAGCTCGTGCTCCTGAAGTTGAAAGTCCGCTACGAGCAGGCCGACGCCGTCCGCGGCTACGTCGTACGTGCGGGCGGGCGGGTGCTCGATCCGGCGATCGATGGATTCATCGTCGAACTCACAGCCAGCGAAGCCGAGGTCGACCAGTTCATCGCCGAGCTCGGACGCGGTGCGGAGTTGCAGGAAGTGGTACGCAGCGGCGCACTCGGCATCAGCCGTCTCGAGCGCGCTGCCCGATCACGTATCGTTTGAGCCCCGCCATCGCGGCAACATCCTCTCAAGCGTGGCATCGCGACGCACGAGGTGGTGCCACAGTGCGGCGGCGAAATGAACGCCGACGAACACCACCATGCCCCACGCCAGCCACACGTGCGCGGGTTGCAGCACGTTGGCCCATTCGATGTTCTTGGGTAGCCACACCGGCAACTCAAACAGACCGAAGAAACTGGTCTTGCCGCCATAGGTCATCGACGCCGTCCAGCCGAGCAACGGCACGACCAGCATAAAGCCATACAGCACGCGGTGCATCGTCGCCGAGACGCGTCGTTGCAGCTTTGTCAGCGAGTCGGCCACGGGCGGACGAGCGCGCCAGCGATTCCAGGCAAACCGAAAAGCGACCAGAAATAGCACGATCAGCCCGACCGACTTGTGCGTCTTCAACAGTCGGCTGTATTCGGCTCGAATCTCGGGCACGGTGGTGTCACCGAGATTGATCATGTAGTACATGATCAGGGTGGCCACCATCACGCTGCCTGCAATCGTCCAGTGAAACAGCTTGGAAAGAGAGCTCCACGGCTGATCCACGCCGGACTTTCGCCAACTCGAGGAAGCCAGCGCCCAAACAATCACGAGTGCGGCGGGCGCTACCACCGCCAGCACAATCAGTGTCTTGATGGTATCGAAGTTCATTTAATCAAAGATTGTACCGCTTCGATGATCACCGTGGGAACCGGGACCACCTCGCGACTGCGGCTATCCACGTACACATGCACGAAGGAGCCCTGCGCTGCGGCAATCTCCGCGCCCTGGGCAAACACCCCGAGTCGATAGGTGATGCTGCTGCGACCGAGTCGCTCGACGCTGAGACCGATGTCGAGTTGCTGCGGGAAAGAAAGCGACGAGAAGAACCGGCAGCCCGTTTCGGCGACGACACCGATGGCAGGCAAGTGGCGGATGTCGCAACCCGTACGCTCGATGAGGTAGGCATTCACGACGGTGTCGAAGTAGGCGTAATAGACCACGTTGTTAATGTGGCCATACGCGTCGTTGTCGAGCCAGCGGGTACCGACGGGTCGGAAGCAGGCGAAGTCCGCACGGTGGGGTGGTGGTGAACGCGTCATGGCCCGAATGTTGCCATATCTGCCCCGAAGGCTTAGCGTCCTTGCATGAAAACACGCGCTGCCATCCTGACCCGCATGAGCGCTCCGGCGCCCTACGCTGAGTCCCGACCCATCGAAGTAGCCGACGTCGAGCTCTCGCCACCTGGCGTTGGCGAAGTACTGCTTCGCATGCGGGCTGCGGGGCTTTGCCATTCGGATCTGTCGGTGATCGATGGCAACCGTCCACGGCCGCTACCGATGGTGCTCGGCCACGAAGGCGCCGGCATCGTCGAAGAGGTGGGCCCGGGAGTAACGGATCTCGTCGTCGGCGATCATGTCGTCACGGCCTTCGTGCCCAGTTGCGGCCACTGCTCGCCCTGCGAGAGCGGTCGTCCGGCCTTGTGCGAGCCGGGTCTGGCCGCCAACACCGCAGGAACATTGCTCGGTGGTACTCGCCGCCTACGACGCAATGCGCTCGAGCTCAACCACCACATGGGCGTTTCGGCCTTTGCCGAATACACCACCGTGTCGCGTCAGTCGGTGGTCAAGGTCGACCGCTCACTTGGCTTCGCCGAGGCCGCCGTGTTCGGCTGTGCGGTCATCACCGGCACCGGCGCCGTCATCAACACAGCGCAATTGCCACTTGAGCGCAGCGTGGCGGTGATCGGGCTCGGCGGTGTCGGTCTCGCCGCGCTGCTCGGCGCACGAATGCAGCAGGCTCGGACGCTGGTCGCCGTCGACCTGTCGAACGACAAGCTCGCTCTCGCCCGCTCACTTGGCGCAACCCACACCTTCAACGCAGCCGATGCGGATTGCGCAGAAGCCATTCGCGAGGCGACTTCGGGCGGCGTGGAGTACGCGTTCGAGATGGCAGGCTCGGTCAAGGCCATGGAAATGGCTTATCGCATCACGCGCCGCGGCGGGACTACGGTGACGGCGGGACTGCCCCATCCGCAGGCTCAGTTCTCGATCGCGCAGACACTACTCGTCGCTGAGGAGCGCACGATCAAGGGCAGTTACCTCGGCAGCTGCATCCCCTCGAGGGATATTCCGCGCTACATCGAGTGGTATCAGAGCGGACGGTTACCGGTGAATCTGCTGCTGTCAGAGACCCTGCAACTTGACGACATCAATGCAGGGTTCGATCGTCTCGCCAGCGGCGCTACGCTCCGCCAGACACTCTCGCTCTGAGAGCGTCGGCGCCGGCTACACCGGTACCGTCGCAGCGTCGTAGTCGTACAGCGTGCGCAGTTCCGCCATACCCGCACCGAGTGCCCGCACCTGCTGCATGGGATCGTCTGCGAAGTAGAGTTCCGACCGCGCCCGCGACATTAGTAGCGCCGCCGTCACCCGCGGCAGACGCGCAGCCTCATAGCGTCGCATGAGCTCGTCCGGATCTGTCGTCGCTGCGGCGGCGCGCCCGAGTATCGCCGCATCTTCCAGTGCCATCACGGCACCCTGACCCGTGAAAGGCGGCATCGCATGCGCCGAATCTCCAAGTAGTGTTGCTCGGCCACGCGTCCATCCAGACAGCGGATCACGATCGAACAGCCCCCACTTGAACAGGCGATCAGCTGGCGTCAGCGCCAGCAACTGCAACGTGTGCGTCTCGAAATCTGCAAACTCATCCAGCAACTCGTGCTTCTCGGAGCGTACCGACCAACCCTCTTCCATCCAGGCAGTCCGCTGCGAAATGGCCACGAAATTCACCAACGCACCGCGCCGCAAGGGGTAGCGCATCAGCATCCGCCGCGGTCCGATCGTCATACACAGGGGCGGATCGAGCAGAGCCGGATCGACGAGCTCACCCGGAATCAAGCCGCGCCACGCGACGTAGCCAGTGAAGTTGGGACGATCAGGCCCCATCAACTCGGCGCGTACGCGGGAGTGAATGCCGTCCGCCCCGACCAACCAATCGGCCTCGATCACGGTGCCATCAGCCAACGTGACGCCGACGCCATCGGCACGCGAGTCGACGTGACGTACCTCGCAGCCCGTATGCAGACAGCCAGCGTCGATTGCGACCACCGCCTCGACGAGCGCCGCGTGCAGATCGGCACGATGCACGTGATAGAGCGGCTTACCGTATTTCTCTCGGCTCTGATCCTGCGGCAGACTGACAAGTGTTGCGCCCGTCTGAAAATGCCGGATCTGCCCGGCGGGTGGCGTGTTGCCGATGCGTCTGAGCACATCGCCGAGCCCGAGGAAGTCCAGTGCCTTGCCTGCATTCGGTGTAACGCTGAGCCCAGCACCGACTTCACCGAGACTGCCGACCTGCTCGAGCAGGGTCACGCGCTGGCCTGCACGCAACAACCCCAAGGCCGCGGCGAGACCGCCGATACCCGCACCAACGACGATGACGTGAGCGCGATGACTCATGGCGACACCTTTCGACGAACCGGAATCGGTACGCTGCACAGATCAATGCGCCCAGCCGGGCGCAGATACCACTCGTCACGACGATTGCGACGCGACTCGACTGCCTCGATAAAGCTCGCGGTATTCGTACGCAACACTTCGAGGGGCACGCGCTCGGTCAGCGGCACATCCTCGGCAAACCGCATTCGACGGATCGGCACACGCTGCGCCGCATCGCCATAGAACCCCATCGCCTCGCCACCACGCGGCAATGCGGCCAGTAACTCCATGCCCTGCAGGGCACGGCCCGCCACGGTGATGTTGCGATCGAGCTGGCGCGGGGCATGGCCGATTACTACATAGAGCTCGCTGCCGTTGCCCGAATCGGCCCCATTGTCGCGACCCACTCCGAGTGCGCCGTAGCAGTGTGCAAGCCAGATCCGACCCTGCGCACGATCGCCCGCCACAGGAAAGCCGTCGCTGAATCCGACCTGCGGCGCATACACGTCACCATCGGGCAGAGCCGTGTACGGCAGATCAGCCGTCCACTCGCGCTCGAACTCCGGGGCCACTCGCTCCGCGGCACCGTTCAACTTGCGCGAGCTCGTGGCGTCACCCCACTGCGTGACGAAATTGTCCTGCACGCGATTGATCGATAGCCCATCGAACCAACCGGCCTTGACCAGCGTTCGAATATTGGCGAGATGCGCCGGCGCAAACGTGGCTGACAACTCAAATATCACTCGACCGATATCGAGGTCCATGTAAAGCGTTCGGGCGGGATCGGGCTCGCGCCACTCCGCTGGCGCCGATGCGGCCAAAACTGCCGCGAGAGTCATCGGCAGACGCGCTGCCGAAGCGAGACCCATCGAGGGGTACAGTGGCTTGCGGTTCGCATCGTGTAGTACATCTTCGATGGCGAACGCATCGCGGCTGACGCGATAGGTGAGCAGCGGCAGGATCGTCTGCTTGAACGCCGCACTTTCGTACCGGCAGTCGCCAAGCCGAACACGAGCGAAAAACACCTCGCCCGCTTCCTCGCTCCAGTTGATCTCGCAGCCGGCCGGAAAAGACATCAGTTGCTGCGGTTGCAGCTGACGCAACGCCGCCGGGTCACGCTCGAGATTGGCGTATCCGGATTTCGGATAAAAAACGAACGAGCGCATCCGATTCTGCTTGCGCGCCGGATCGAGATCGAACACGTAGATCTTCTGCTGCGTCGGCTGCAGCGAGTCGACCGCATCGCGCGAGATCTGGTGGTAGAACACCCGCTGCCCAAACTGTGGTGCCTCGATGGACACGATCTTGTGATGCAGCCGAATCGTCTTGCCCCCGGTCGGGTCGAGCGGATCGGCCATCGATCCTGCATAACGGCCTGTCAGGAGGCTCGTGATTTTCGTCAGCTCGGCATCGAGTGGCGACGGTGGTGACGGTGCGCCCCACGCAGCCAACGGCAGCGAAGCGCACAGGATTCCGATCAGCGAAGTAACTCTGAGCATGGGGGCATTCTAGCCCGCGCGCGCATGGCCTAGACTCTGCACCATGAACACCGATGCGAAACGCAAAGCCCTCGCAAGCGGCATCGTCGCGCCGCTCGCCGGCGGACAAAAATCGTCCATGGTCCGCGTGGGTCGCGAAACTCAGGGCCGCGGCGGCAAGGGAGTCTCGGTGATTACCGGGCTACCACTGACACAGGAGCGGCTCGAGGAGCTCGCCAAACAGCTCAAAAAGCGCTGCGGTTGCGGCGGGACGGTCCGGAATGGTGTGATCGAGATCCAGGGCGACCACCGTGACCTGCTCGTCGCGGAGCTGACCCGGCTCGGTTACCCGGCGAAGCGTTCGGGCGGTTGACCTCGCCACGCGCCGCGGCACCACCGGCTGCCGCTGCAGGCCGACTCTCGACGATCTTGAACGCCGGAGTGGCGAGCACGGGCACGCTTTGACGCATGGTGCGCTCGATGTCGCGCAGCAATCCCGTCTCGTCGGCGGACACCAAACTCACCGCCCGTCCGGTTGCGCCGGCTCGAGCCGTGCGACCGATACGGTGCACATAGTCTTCCGGTACGTTCGGCAACTCGTAGTTGACGACCTGGGGCAGTTCCTTGATGTCGAGACCACGCGACGCCACTTCAGTAGCGACGAGCGCGGCAATCTTGCCATCCTTGAAATCGCTCAGCGCACGAACCCGCGCCGCCTGACTTTTGTTGCCGTGAATGGCGGCAGCCCGAATGCCCGCTGCTTCGAGTTGCTGCGCCAGACGGTTAGCGCCGTGTTTGGTTCGAGTGAACACCAAGGCCTGGTGCCAGGCGCCCTCGCCGGCGGCTCCCGATTCGAATAGGTGCACGAGCAAATGCCGCTTGTGCTCCTTGGGCACCTTGAAGGCGACCTGCTCGACCCGCTCGGCCGTCGTATTGCGCGATGCAACCTCGACCGTGATCGGATTTTTGAGCATGCGCGAGGCTAGATCGCGGATGTCGTCGGAGTAGGTGGCCGAGAACATGAGGTTCTGTCGCTCCGCCGGCAACAAACGAATGATGCGACGGATGGCGTGAATGAATCCCATATCGAGCATGCGGTCGGCTTCATCGAGCACCAGATGTCGAACTTGCGACAGGTCTGCAGCCCGCTGCTCGACGAGATCGAGCAACCGACCCGGCGTGGCGATAAGCAGATCACAGCCTTGACGCAGACCGTCGATCTGCGGTCGTTCGCTGACGCCGCCGAACACGACCAGCGTTCGTAAATTTTTGTAGCGACCGTACACACGCGCGTTCTCGGCGATCTGCGCCGTCAGTTCGCGTGTGGGGCTCAGCACGAGCACGCGGGGCGCACGACCCTGGGCGCTATCGAGCTTCTGCAGCAAGGGCAGTACGAATCCAGCGGTCTTGCCCGTGCCGGTCTGTGCACCTGCAAGAACGTCACGTCCGGAGAGTACAGCGGGAATGGCTTTGGCCTGGATCGGCGTCGGCGTGTCGTAGCCTTTCTCGGCAACGGCGCGCAGCAGCTCGGGCACGAGCCCGAGTTCGGAAAAATTCATGTAAATACTCTGGAAAAAGGGGTGGGACTATACACTAAGTGGCCGTGCGCAGTGCCTCGAGTTCGGCCCAGCGCGCATACGCCGCGTCGATGTCTTCTGTCAGTTGCTGCAATTGCTGCAGGCTGTCGCGGATGGAGTCCGCTGCGCCCTGATAGAAATTGGGGTCAGCGATGCGGTTTTCAAGTTCTCCCTTGCGCGATTCCAGAGATTCGATTCGCCCGGGAAGCTCGTCGAACTCACGTTGTTCCTTGAAGGACAAGCGCTTTGATCGTCGCGCCGATGCTCCCGCACCCCGCTCTGCAGTGACGACACTCGACTGCGCAGCACTGCCGGCGCGCTGTGAAGTAGCCGCGTTGTCCCGCGCCGCGCGCCACGCACGCCAATCACTCCAGCCACCGACGAACTCGCGAACACTGCCATCACCCTCGAGCACCAGCAGACTCGTTACCACGTTATCGAGAAATGCACGATCGTGACTGACCAGCAGGAGCGTTCCCTTGAACTCCGCAACCAACTCTTCGAGCAGTTCGAGCGTATCGATGTCGAGGTCGTTGGTGGGCTCGTCCATCACCAGCAAGTTGGCGGGGCGCGCAAACAGTCGCGCCAACAACAACCGGTTTCGCTCTCCACCGGACAGTGCCGAGGCGGGCGTCAATAATTGATCGGGCCGGAACAGAAACTCGCGCAGATACCCCGATACATGCCGGTTCTCGCCCCCAATCGGCACGAAAGCGTTGCCTCCGTTGACGTTGTCGAAGACCGACGCGGTCAGATCAAGTTGCTCGCGCTGCTGGTCATAGTAGGCGATCTCGAGTCGCGATCCGCGCCACACCTTGCCGCTTTGCGCTTCGATGTCTCCCAGCAGCAGTTTGATGAGCGTGCTTTTTCCAGCGCCGTTCGGCCCGACGATGCCAACCCGATCGCCTCGCTGAATACGTGCGCTGAAATCACGAATGACCATGCGAGCGCCAAAACTCACCGATGCCTGTTCGGCCTCGAAGACGAGCTTGCCGGACTCCGTTGCTTCACGAAGCGCAAACTCGGCCTGACCGATGCGATCACGGCGCTGGCGGCGCTGCTCACGCATCGCCTTCAGCTCGCGTACCCGACCTTCGTTACGCGTACGTCTCGCCTCGACGCCACGCCGTATCCACACCTCTTCCTGTGCGAGCTTCTTGTCGAAGTGCGCATTGGCCTTCGCTTCGATCTGCAACTGCAGCGCCTTCTTGACGACGAAGTCGTCGTAGTTGCCTGGCCAGGAACTGAGCTGCCCACGATCGAGTTCGACGACCCGGGTGGCGAGCCGGTTGACGAAGGCGCGATCGTGACTGACAAAAAGCAACGCACCGCGGAACTCCAGCATCATCTGTTCGAGCCATTCGATGGCCTCGATGTCGAGATGATTGGTAGGCTCGTCGAGCAGCAGGATGTCCGGGTCACTGACGAGCGCCCGTCCGAGCAGGGCACGACGCTGCCAGCCACCGGAGAGTTCCGCAAATCTGCGGCGGGGATCGAGTCCGAGTCGACTCATTATCGCCTCGACGCGATAGCCGATCTCCCAACTCTCGCCCGCCGTGGCAGGCAGTCCGCTGCGAACGACTTCATCGACGAGTGCGTCTTCGACGACGTCCAGATCCTGGGCGAGCATCGCGAGTCGCGCACCGGGCTTGATCCATACGCTGCCGTCATCAGGCGGTGAACTGCCAGCAACGAGTCGCAGCAGCGACGACTTGCCCTCGCCGTTGCGACCGACCACACAGACGCGCTCGCCCTCACCGACCTGCAACGAGACGTGATCGAGCAGCGGCCTCGAGCCGAACGCCAGACTGACGCCATCGAACCTCAGCAGCACTCAGGCTTTCAACTGTGCAAGAGCCACGCCGTTGGCACGGAACCACTCGCAGGCGCGTGCGAACGCCGGTATGGCGTCTTCGGGGCGATAGGAGGCGCGATAGTCGGCGTAGAACCCATGCTGCGCTTCCGGATAGACGACGATGGTCGATGCGGCGGCGGCACGCGATACGCCGGCCTGACTCAGCGCGCTGCGCATGGCGTCCACCGACTGCAGCGGAATTCCACCGTCCCGGCCAGCATACAAGCCGAGCACCGGCGCACGCAGTTTTGCGGCGAGATCGACGGGGTGCTGCGGCTGCAACTCGCTTGGCGTGCCGACCACACGCCCGTACCAGGCTACGCCGGCCGCTACCTCGGGACTGTGCGCGGCATAGAGCCAGGTGATCCGCCCACCCCAGCAGAACCCAGTGATTCCGACACGCAATCGACCGCCGTGGCTGCGAGCCCAACTCACGGTTGCATCCAGATCGGACATGACCTGAGCATCCGGCACACGCGACACGATGTCGCGCATCAGTGCCGCCATGTCGCTGACCGTCGCCGGATTACCCTGTCGCGCAAAGAGCTCCGGAGCCACGGCCAGCACGCCCAGCTTCGCGAACCGACGACACACGTCGCGAATGTGCTCATGCACGCCGAAGATTTCCTGGATGACCAGCACCACCGGCACCGACGCCATGCCGGCAGGTTTGGCAAAATAGGCCGGCAGTTCGCCGTCACTGACGGGAATCTTGGTTTCGCCCGCCTCGAGACCCGCGGTATCGGTAACGAGCGTCGACGCGCTGACCGGCAGGGTTGCTGCAGCAAATCCGCTGGCCAATGCGGTGGTCACAAAGGTTCGACGGTCCAACGACGACAGCGGCTGCAGGCTGCGCAGATCCTGAGGAGAAACGCTCATGAAAAACCTCCGATACGTATTCGTTGAAACGACGCTGATGGCTGCGGCAATCCTCGGCGCTGCAAACCTTGCCAGTGCCAGCTCGGCCGCCGCTTGGGCACAGCACGACAAAGACGTGGCCGCGGCATGCCGCAAGGCCTCTGGGCTGCGCGACCCGCAGGTGCAGCCCGCCGTGGTGCGATTCGACGATGCCATTGGCCTCGACGCAAGGCCACCGCCCAACACGCCGATGACTGGGCCGGTACGCTACCCGCTCGATAACGCTAGTGCAATGTCGGCGCCGTCTGCAGCGGGATCAGCACCTCGTTGCGCCGCATGAACCAGGGGATGAAGGGCGCGTCGTAGCGCGCAATGATGGCGCTGTCGCCGGCTTCCGCCTGCAGTTTTTTGCGCAGCAGGATCTGTCGTAGTTGCTGCTCGTACTCGCGAAAGTTTTCTTCGGTCCAACGCCCCGAGTAACGCCATACCGCGACCTTGCGCGCACCGACTTCGCGGATGCTGACGCGAGGATCCAGCGGTTTCGGCACGGTATCGCGCGTGTATTTGCTCGGCACGACGAAGCCGACTCGATACACGCCCTCGCCGCGTGACTGCTCGACGGGCGCTGTCATGGCAATTTTTTCGCCTTCGCCACGCCCCCGCTGCTCAACCGGCGCCGTCATGGCAATTTCGGTTTGCGCGGAGTTGGCGCCGCTGATGTACCGAAACAAACGTCCGAAGGCGATGTTTCCTGCGTTCATGAAACCCGCTTCAACTTCCGTTTCGGCAAGCAAGTAGGGCGAATACTCGCGCAGTTCGTACGCGCCCTCCTGCTCCAGCACGCGGTACTTCGGTATTTCGATGGCCATGGACAGCGGCATGAAGACACCCGCAAGCAGAGCGACGAAACCGATCGCCCTGCTGCGCGGCGTCATCAATACACCTCGAACAAACCGGCCGCGCCCATGCCGCCGCCGATGCACATGGTGGCCACGACGTACTTCGCGCCGAGACGCTTGCCGGCTAGCAGCGCGTGGCCGACCAGTCGCTGACCACTCATTCCAAAAGGGTGACCGACAGCGATCGCACCGCCGTCGACGTTCAGTCGATCGTCCGGCAAACCCAGTCGATCACGGCAGTAGATCACCTGCACGGCAAAGGCTTCGTTGAGCTCCCAGAGCCCGACGTCCTCGAGTTTCACTCCAGTACGCGACAGCAACTTCGGAATGGCGAAAACAGGACCGATGCCCATCTCGTCGGGCTCGCAGCCTGCGATGGCGAAACCGCGAAATGCGCCGAGCGGCTCGATGCCCTGCCGAGCGGCCTCGGCAGCGCTCATCACGACACACGCACCCGCACCATCGGAGAACTGGCTGGCGTTACCCGCGGCCACGGTGCCACCGGGCGTTGCCGCACGGATGCGCGCGATGGCCTCGACCGTCGTGCCGTCACGCAGGCCTTCATCTTGCGCTGCGGTGACTTCGCGGGTGAACAAGCGGCCTCCGGCGGCCTGATCGACACCGGCCATCCGCACGGTGATTGGAGCGATCTCCGCCGTGAAATGTCCGGCCGCCTGACCCGCGCAGGCGCGCTGCTGACTGCGTGCACCGTACTCGTCCTGTCGCTCGCGCGAAATCGAGTAGCGAGCGGCAACCGTCTCTGCCGTCTGCAACATCGTGTGATAGATCGCCGGCTTGTTGCGTGTGAGCCAACTCTCAGCAGCCATGTGCTCGTTCGCGTTCCCCTGCACACAGGAAATCGACTCGAGCCCACCGGCCACGTAGACATCACCCTCACCGGCGATGATGCGCTGTGCAGCCAGCGCGATGCTCTGCAATCCGGACGAGCAGAAGCGGTTGACGGTCACCCCGGCAACGGTCACTGGCAAGCCGGCACGCAAAGAAGCTTGGCGCGCGATGTTGAACCCGGTCGCACCCTCAGGATAGGCGCAACCCATGATCACATCTTCGATCGATGCGGGATCCACCTTGGCCCGCTCGACGGCGGCCTTGATGACATGACCACCGAGCGTGGCGCCGTGTGTCATGTTGAAGGCGCCCTTCCAACTCTTGGTCAAGGGCGTGCGTGCGGTCGATACGATGACGGCCTCGCGGCCTGATGTGGCGCGGCTCATGCGGCACCTCCCGTGAATGAGCCGCCTTCGGCGGCAAGACGCGCCAGCAAGGGTGCTGGCGTCCAGAACTCGGCGTCGCCTCCTGGCTGTGCACCGAACGCACGCATGCGACGCGCCACCTCGTAGAGGCTCTGCGAGTCCGCATAGCGCATGGGTCCTCCGCGCCAGATCGGAAAGCCATAGCCAGTGAGATACACGAGATCAATATCGGAGGCGCGCTGCGCGATCTTCTCTTCCAGGATGCGCGCACCCTCATTGACGAGTGCATAGACCAGTCGATCGACGATCTCGGCAGGCTCGATCTTGCGCGGCGTGATGCCTGCAGCCTTGCGCGCCTCGTCGATGACGCCAGCGACTACCGGTGACGGATACGCATTGCGATCGCCTTTCTTGTAGTCGTACCAGCCGCTGCCAGTTTTCTGACCGAAGCGACCCATCTCGCACAGCCGATCGGCCACGACCTGTCGCTTCACGTGCGAGCCGGAGGCGTACTGACGCTTGCGGATATGCCAACCGATATCGTTGCCCGCCAAATCACCCATACGGAACG
>CAISHQ010000007.1 GCA_903885195.1 uncultured Pseudomonadota bacterium
CGGTGCCGGAAAGAAGAACACCGGGTCGCGGAAGAAGTTGTCGAGCGTGTCGATCGCGCCATCGTGGCTGAACCCGTAACCGCGGATCTGCGCGCCCGTATTGCCGCCGCCATCGGCACTGAAGCCGAACATGCCGGCCTTTGTGTACACGTTGCGCAGTTGCGGCACCTTGAAGTTTTCGGTGATGCGGCCGCCCTCGAAAGACATGAGTCCGCCGGTGCCGAACTTGCCCTCCGCCGGTCGCAGACGGTGGCAGTTATCGCAGCTGCCGAGCAAGGTCGTGGGCACGTTCAAGTAAATGTTGCGCCCCGCGGCCTCATCCGTCGTCAACGAGCCATCCAAAGCGCGGATCGGATTGGGTGGCATCGCGAGGCGCATGGCGAAATCCGTGAACGCCTGCATCTGCGTCGGGGTCAACACAGTTTCGCGACCGAGCAGGCCGATGAACGCGCCGTTGAATTCTTTGAACGCCGCCTCCTCGAGCGTTTCCACCGCCCCGCGCACCGTCTGCCGACTCGTGCCAGTACGATCGCCCCGCCAATGCAAGGGACCGTTGCCGCGCATGCCGCGCAGGGTCTGCGTGGTCATGGGGCCTTTCAGGGGATGGAATCGCGGCGTCGTACGCGGGCTGTTGGAGACGTAGGCGTTCGGGTTCAGTTGCGTGGCATCGTCGGGATTGCCGAGATCCCAGGCCAGATGATCGAGATCACCGAAGACGTGGCAACTGGCACAGGACACCGAACCATTTGCCGAGCTCAAGTTCGCATCGTAGAGGAATTGCCGCCCGGTCTTGACCACCGTGCTCTCGGGCGAGAACAGATTGCGCGTCGAGAGCACGCTGCGCTGCGCCGTATCGACGACACTGACGCTGTGCGCGATGCGCGAATAGACGTACAGCCTCGATCCCGAAGCATTCAGTGCAAGACCCGCGGGGCCCGCCGGCACCGTGATGTGCCGACTCGCATCCGACTCGAACCCACTCGCCGTCAAACTCGACATCGGCAGCGCCGCCACCTTGGCCGAACCAAAGGCCGCGACGTAGAGCGTGTCCCCACTCGGGCTGAAGGTGAGCGCCGTCGGCTGCGCGAGACTTTTGGCCTTCTCCGCGGCCGGCAGGCTCGCGCCCTGCGGCAGGGCGAAGTTAACGTGCTTGTTCAGGTGCACGGCCGACACCGCGCCTGTTCCGGGAGTCACCATCGACAATCGACTCTCAGCAATACGCCCTCGCACCGTACTGTTGCCGCGCCGGCCGGAGCCCTCGAAGCGCACCTCGTTGAAGGCCTCGGTGTTGCTCACGATGAGACGCCCATCGGGGGCTACTGCCATGTTGAACAGGATGGTGCCAACGCCACTGATGCGCTGCGTAATCGTCGGCGTCGCCGCGGCGGCGTCAAGCACGAACACGTCTTCGTCCGGCAGTGTGAATTTCACGCGCGAAGACCAATCGTTACGCGCCTCGTCACGCCATGCCGTACCGTCATTGCGAACGATGAGTCCCGTGGAAGGTGCTTGTACTCCATCAGTGCTGGTCGACAAACCGGCCTTTGGCGTGTTGAGCGCATCGCGATGCAGCACGGTACTGCGATTGCCCGACATGAATACGGCCGCGTACACGCTGCGCCCGTCGTTACTGACGGCCAGAGCCCGCGGCACATCGGCCGGCAGGGTCAGCGTCGTGACCGGCTTGCCATTCAAAGATTCATCGAGTTGCGCAGCATCAAACACCCATACGTCCGCGCGCCCAGTGGCAGACGTCGTCAGGGACGAGGATGTGAAGCCAGGCCGGTTTTGCCCACGAAATGCGGCGCTGATGAACGCGCGGTCACGGTTGGTACCGGCAAATACCACATCGCGCGGCTCATCGCCGACCTGGAGTGTGCGCAGCACCCGCGGCGTGCCGTCGAGACGCACCACGCTCACCGAGTCCGAGAGGTGATTGACCACCCAGACCTCGTTGGCGTTGCGCTCGGCCACGGCCACGGGCTCGAGCCCGACCGCTACCGTGCTCGCGAGGCGCAACGTGTCGCCTTCGATGGCGTAGACCTCAAGGCAGTGCGCGGGCGCGTTCGCGACATACAGGCGCTGCCCGTCAGCAGACAGCGCGAGCGGGCGAACAGGACCACTCTCGAATACGGTCACGCTGTTGGCCGCGGTGTCGGCCGTTACGTTGTCCGCAGACGTGCCGCACTGAAACACAGGCCGTTGCAACAGCGTGCCCTGCGACTGCTCGATGGGCGAAGTGGTCACCGGAGTGGTCGAACCGCCAGAGGTCGGGGGCGCACTCGAACCGGAGGACGATCCGCCGCCCCCACCGCCGCCACAAGACACCACGAGTACGGCGGCCGCGAGACCAACGCTCCACGTCCGCCACGACTGATTCATGTGCCACGCCCCCATACCGCGCAGCCTACCGCGGTACGGGCACGGCCCGCACCTCCCTTGTCTACCGCCCTGCGGACTCCCTAACCTTCGGTGATATGGACGCACTACCCACCAGTTGGACTGCGCTTGCCGCGGTCGTCTTCCTGCTCGGCGTGAAGCATGGTTTCGATGCCGATCACCTCGCCACCATCGACGGCCTGACGCGCGTCAACACCCGCAGTCGCAAGGCCTTCGCGCCCTACTGCGGCGCCCTGTTCTCGCTGGGGCATGGCGTGGTGGTGATGGCCATCGCCGTGATCGTGAGCCTGATCTCGGGGCAGTGGCAAACACCCACGTGGCTGCAGACGAGCGGAGTGTGGATTTCCATCACCTTCCTTGCGGCGCTCGGCGTTGCCAACGTCCATGCCGCCGTCACGGCACCGGCCGATGAAATCGTGGCGCCGGTCGGTCTGAAGGCGCGCTTGCTCGGCAGGCTTGGCCGAGCCGGATCACCGGGCTTGATCGCCTTCGTCGGCGCGCTCTTTGCGCTCTCCTTCGACACCATCAGCCAGGCGGCCCTGTTCTCGCTGACCGCGCAGCAATTCGGTGGACTCGGCCACGCCGTGATGCTCGGCGCCTTGTTCACCGCGGGCATGCTCGTCACCGACGGCATCAATGGCGTGTGGATCTCGCGCTTGATCGCTCGGGCCGATGAACTCGCCCGAATCGCCTCGCGGGTGATGAGTCTCGCCGTCGGCAGCGTCAGCCTGCTAATCGCCGCATTTGCCTTGGCCAAACTGACGTTGCCGAACCTCGACGCCTGGTCCGAGGGCAAGGAACTCTACTTCGGTGCCGCCGTCGTGCTGACCGTGTTGATGAGTTACCTCGCCGGCAAGCGCCTCGCGCGGACCCCACTCGCTTGAGCGGTCGCGTCGAGTCCATCGACGGGCCCGTCATCAGTACGGCGGATCTGCACCGCCAGCGCGAATTGTTCATCGATGTCATCGGCATGCAGGTCGTGGCCGACGTCGCACTCGATGCGGTGGCCACGCACGAACTCTTCGCGGTATCAGGCCAAACCGCTCAATTGCTGCGCCTCGTTACGCCGGGTTCGGAGCTGGGTGTGTGGCTCGTGCAGTTCTCGCCCGGTTCACCCGTCGTCATCCGCGAGGGTGGCGTCGGCGTCGCCTGCAATGCCCTCAAGATGATCGACTTCTTTACGGCGGACCGCCCGGCCGCCGTGGCACGTCTGCGAGCGCACGGTTTCGAGATCGTCTCCGAAGGCGCCAATGTCGACCTGCCAGACGGGTCGCGCTTTCTCGAGGCCCACGCCAAAGGTCCGGATGGCGTGATGATCGCTGCCATCGAACCGCAAAACGTGGATGCTGCGCAGTTCGTCACGCTGACCGATCGGGTCTTCAGCGAAGTGCAGAGCAGTTCAGGCCCGGTGAGCGACTTCGAACCGGTGCGCCACTTCTACGAGGACGTGCTCGGCGTACCGCTCGGCTTTCGCTACGAGTTTGCCAGCGAATCCTTCTCGCGCATGGTCGGCGTCAGCCACACATTGCATATTCGGGCCAACAATTACGGCCGGGTGATCGAAGACGTGATGCTCGGCATCATCCACTACGGTCTACCCGAGGGCAGCTACGCCGACTTGCGCGAGCGAGCGCGGCCGCCCAATCGCGGTATCATCGGCGTGCGCCTGCGGGTCAGCGGACTCGAGTCGCTCGTGGCGCGCTGCCGCAGTGCCGGCATCGAGATCGCGAGTGAACCGCAGTCCTTGCAGGTCGGGGATTCGGCGTTTCACGCCGCGGTCATCCGCGCACCGCACGGCGTTTTCCACTGGCTCATCGAGCACTGAGGACCATGCAACGCAGGGACTTTCTCATCGCCGGGTCGGCGGCTTCGCTGTGCGCGGTCGCCCCGACGACCGCACAGACGCCGACTGTATTGCGCCGCGTCGTATCGAGCGAGCTGACCTCGCTCGACCCGCAGCGTCCGACAGGCCAGGTCACCGCGGAGATGGCGGCAGAACTCTTCGCAGGTCTCGCCGTTACCGATGCCGCCGGCAAAGTGGTGCCGGGTTGTGCGGAATCCTGGTCGACAAGTGCCGACGGACTGACCTGGACTTTTCGACTGCGGCGCAATCTCAGCTGGTCCGACGGCAAGCCGCTCACGGCCCGTGATTTCGTCTACACCCTACGACGCTACCTGCAACCTGAGACGGGCGCCGCACAAGCCGCGCGCCTCGACTCCATCGTTGGGGCCGTGGACGTACGCTTCGGGCGCAAGCCGCCTGCAACGCTCGGCGTGAGCGCGCCAGACCCCTCGACCCTCGTCATTCGCCTGCAACACCCGGACGTCGAATTGCCCGTTAATCTCGTCACGGCCTACTGCGTCCCCGAGCATGTGATCTCGGCCCACGGTCGTGAGTGGGCCAAACCGACGCTGATCGTCAGCAACGGTCCGTATCGGCTGGAGTCTTGGGCGGCCGGAGCCAAAGATTTGAAGCTGCGACGTAACCCGCGCTTCTACGCAGCCGCAGATGTCGCCATCGAGCGCATCGAGTGGCTCACCGGCTACGACGACAGCACCCGTCTACGTCTTTTCAGATTGGGTCAGGCCGACGTCGCCTCGATCGAAGACATGGGCAACTACGCCGCGGCACGGCGCGAACTCGGCACCGCGCTACGCAGCTCGCCCGAGTGTGCGCTCGGCGCCATCGGTATCAACGTCGCACGCGCGCCGCTCGACAAACCGGATCTGCGCCGTGCGCTCTCGCTCGCGGTGGATCGCGACGTGCTCGTCGGCAAAGTACGCGGCCTCGGCGAGCAGCCGTGGTACAGCGTGCTGCCTCCGGGCATCCCGGGCTACCCGGCCTTACGCAAGAGCGGCGACAGCGGCACCGCTGCCGCCCAGCGCATCGCCACCGCGCGCGAGCTCGTGCGCCAAAGCGTGGGATCCTCCCGGCTGCGTCTCGGTATCGGCTTTCCGACAAGTCCGACCGGCCGCAAGATGTATCTGGCCGTTGCCGCGATGTGGAAGCCCATCGGAGTTGATCTCGAGCTGCTGCCCCTCGACGGTCGGGCCTACAGCGCAGCCCTGCAGCGCGGGGACTATGACCTCTTCAGCTACGCGGCCTTCGCCGTCGTGCCCTCGGCATCCAACTTCCTGCTGCGCTTCGTCTCCGACTCCGCCGAGAACGTCACGCGCTACCGCAACGCAGCCTTCGACCGCGTGGTCACAGCGGCGGAGCGTCAGTTGACCTTGGCGGCACGCTACGCAGGATATGGCGAGGCCGAAGCCTTGTTGTTGCGCGATGTGCCGCTGATTCCGCTGTGGGCCGGCAACTCGCATCGATTGGTAGCCCGCCGCGTCCGAGGCTGGGTCGACCACCCCGGACACTCGCACCAGTCGCGGTATTTGTCGCTCGCAGGTTGAGCGGTTAGCTCGCCGGGTCGACGGTCGCGACGACGAAGGTCAGCGGATCAATCCGCCGAGCACCGGTGAATCGGCCACGATAGCCCCCGTCGTCTAGCTGATCGATACGCACGAGCGTGCGGGCTCTTGGGGCATGCACGAACCGCCCATCGCCGAGATAGATACCGACGTGCGAATTCGGCGCGCCACGCGTGTTGAAGAACACGAGATCGCCCGGTCGCATGTCTTCTCGCGCCACTTCGACGCCGACTGTCGCCAACTGCCGCGAGGTTCGCGGCAAAGTGACACCGAGCGTCTCGCGGAACACATGGTTGACGAGGCCACTGCAGTCGAAGCCCTTGTCGGGATGGCTGCCACCGAAGCGGTACGGGATGCCGATGTAGCCGAGGGCGCGATCCACCACCCCCTGCATGACCACCGCCTGAGCCGACAAGGCCAACTGCAGTCCTTGCACAACCCCCTGCTCTTCCTGGGTCTCGGCCGCCACGGGACGCGCAGCCGCAACGGCCGCGAGGGCGATGAGGCCGACCACCAAGGCTCGGGCAGGACGTTGCAGGAATGCGGGCAGCATGGGTGTCGTCGACTACACTCGATGGTGTTCGGGGGCGCGCAGTGTAGCCTCGCCCCTACCGGTTCGTACACCCTGCCCGAGTAGGAGATTCCCATGCGCCGATCCTCCCTCCCCGCAGCCGTTTTTAACGTCGCCGTCGTTCGTGTCGCGACATTCCGTCTGGTCCTGCTGTGCGTCGCCCTGGGTCTGGGCGGGGTGAGCGCGGCGCAGCCGGCGACGCCCGATCGCGGCTTCAACCCCGAGGTGTTTCGGGATTGGGTGCAGATGCGGGTCGGCTCCGGTACCCCCGTGTATTGGTACGCGGTCGGCACGGTCTACAGTTCACCGAGCGGGCAGCCGTTGATGCGCATGGAGGGCATCGATGCAGCCCGGCTCGACACCACCCTGTCCACCCCGGTCAAGGCGCATCAGCTCTCACGCAAGACCTTCGTGTATCGCGACGTGCAGAGCAACGCGATCCTGCGCGAGTGGCAGGGCAAGCCGCTGCCGCCGATCAGCTACCCCTATCAGTACATCACCTACGAACTGCGCGGCAGCGGAGTCGAGAGCTGGGTCGAGCAAGGTGCCGGGGCGCGAGTACAGCGCATCGGCCCGGGCACCGACATCATGGCGCGCCGCATCGGTGGGACTCTGGCCTTTTCAGCGCCTCTGTTCCTCGACTTCCCGCTGCGTGACGGCACGCGCAGTCAGACCTTCGAGCATTATGATTTTTTTGATCAGTCGGCCGCCAAGGGCCTCAAGCATCCGTATCAGATCAGCTGGTTACGCTTCGGTGATCTGCCTGCCGGGCTCGGCAAGGGCGTAATGCACATGGTGTCGTGGCGGGTCGATCGCTTCGAGGATTTGCCGCAAAGCATCCGCGACTACGTGCAGAACGAGGCGGCGCTATGGCGTGACCCGCCGCGCGACATGGCCGAAATTCGCCGACTGCAGCAGCCCGCCGGTCCCTGATCCGCCCCGATGCACTCGGGTGCGCCCTAACGCGCCCTGACGCGCCCTCCCCGCAACCCACCACAACCCTCGCATGTCGATCTCTGCAAGCAGCGCGGCGGAGCGCAAGGCGCTGTGGCAAATCCACGCCTGCGTACTGCTGTGGGGCTTCACGGCGATTCTCGGCAAGCTGATCGCACTGCCAGCGATGGCGCTCGTGATCTGGCGGGTCGGCATCGTGGCTGTCTCGCTCGCCATCGTGCCTAGCGTCTGGCGCGAACTGCGCACGCTGGGCGCACGCAACATCGCCCTCTTCGCCGCCATCAGTTGCGTCATCGCCGTGCACTGGCTCGCGTTCTTTGCCGCCATCAAGATCGCAAACGCTTCGGTGGCTGTAGCCTGTCTCGCGCTGAGCTCAATCTTTGCCGCCATCATCGAGCCAACACTGACGGGACGTCGGCACCAGTGGGACGAGCTGGCCTTGGGCGTACTCGCCATCCCGGGCGTCTGGTTGCTGGTCGGCGGTGTGCCGACGGGGATGCAGGTCGGAGTACTCATCGGTACTGCCGCCGCCTTCCTCACGGCGCTCTTCGCCGCGCTCAACAAGCGATATGTGGCCCGTGGTGACCCTGCGTCCATCACGTTCGTGCAGATGGCGAGCGGCGGCCTGTTCCTTACGCTCATCGGCTCACTGACCTTGGGCGTCGAGGCGACGCTACAGCAACCAAGCATGAGCGATTTCGGCTGGTTGCTGCTGCTCGCGCTCGTCTGCACGCTGCTGCCGTTCTTGCTCTTCCTGCGCGCGCTGCGCCATATCACTGCGTTCACGACCCAGCTCGCACTCAATCTCGAGCCGGTCTACGCGATCATCCTCGCGGCCCTGCTGTTTCGGGAATACACCGAACTCACGCCGCGGTTTTACCTCGGGGTCGCATTGATCCTCGCCGTCGTCTTCGCACAGCCCTACCTGCAACGCCGCTTACGCGGAATGACGCCGGATTCAGTGGGCAGCTGAAGCGCCAGCCTTGTGCATGCGCGGCAGTGACGGCGCGAGCGAGCACTGCACATTCACCCCATCGTGCGCGAGCGCAATCGCCGCAGCCCGCGGCTCCGCCTCAGATTCATGCGCCGGCGCTTCTTCGCCAGATTTCTGCAGCAGCAAGCGCAACTTGTCATGCAAGCCACGACCTGCGGCATCGGGCATCGGCGCGCGCAACAGCATCAGCTGACGCGGACCCGAGGCGGTCTGCACAGCCAGTTTCGCGCCGCGATCGTAGGCCTGCCAGCGACGCTCGCCCTGTGCATCCCGCACGCGACAATCATATCCACGCGCCCGATACATCTTGATGTGGGTTTTGTCCTTTCGGCCAATGAATTGGTGCCCAGCCATCTCGTTGAGGTCGTAGTCCCAGAACACCTCGGGCGAGAGCACCCACTCGGCATCAGCGATGAAACGCACGTCGGTGTTGTTGACCATGTACGTGCAGGTACCCGGTCCCTGAGTGCGGCCGGCCGCCGTCTTGCCATCCAGCACGCCGACGATCTGCTCGCCATCGCGTCGCCAGATGAAATCGCAGTTGATCTTCTCCGGATCACGCATGCGCACCTCGGGCCACAACTCGGGGCGCTCGTGCAGGTCGACGTACTTGTCCGGATCTGCGGGGCCCTGCCCGTTGACCACCACTACGCCGCGCTGCTCGTCGATCCAGACTTTGTAGAGGATTTGCGAGCGGTGCATCATCGGCGCATCACGCCCGCCCGGATTGATCTGGCCGTAGAACACAACCTCGCCAATCTGCGGCGCATCGATGCGCTCGAAGATATGGTGCCAATGCTCATGCTCCCCCTCGGCGGGCATGCGGTAGCGTCGTTCGAAATGCACCTGAGGGTAGGAGTCCCAACCGCCCGGCAACCAAGCGATGAGATCGGCGAGTATCGATTCGAGTTCCTGCCGCGAAGGATCGTGCACCGGCCCCGCCGAGGCCCGCACCGTCACCACCGCGAGGAGCGCGGCGCACAGAACACCCACAAACTGTCGTTGCCATGAACTCATCTGTCAGCCCCCCGCGTCGAAGTAGTCAATGATTGTGCGTAGGAGGGCTGCGGGATACCAGCAGGACTTGCTACATTCGGGATGTCGAATCGTCTGCCGTTCACCCTTTGGAGGTCCAGTCGTGTATTTGCCAGCGCCCGCCATCGCGCCCTCCGCCGAGAGCATCCAAGCGTTTTGCGCCCGGGCTCAACAGGCCAAGCCTTCCCTCGAATTGATCGCCGACAACGTCGAGGTGCGCTGGATCGGGCTCGATGCCGACAGCACCCTGCAGATCTTCGAGCTGATCCGCGCCGGCGACAAACGCGGCACCTTCACCCTGCCTTGGATCGTCGAACGTACCGGCTCGCCCGTGCCGGCCGTCGGTCGTCTGCTGGTGCTCATCGACATGAGCGGCAAGCCGGTGCTGCTGACTCGGGTGGTGCGCGTCGACAGCGCCATCTTTGGTGCCGTCCGGGCCGAGCACACGGTGATCGACGGTTCACCGGTACGCGACCCTGCAACCTGGGTGCCGCTGCACACGCTGTACTGGAACAACCACCTGCAGCCCTTCGGGCTTGAGGTGTCGCCCGACATGCCGTTCTGGATCGAGGAGTTTGAACTCGTGTACGACGGCGGCAACTAGGGGTATAACCAGCCTTCTGAGGAGGGTCCACCATGTCCGTCACTGCCGAACGCGCCGCAACGCCGCCCGCCGCAGCCAAGCAAGGGTTGAAGGCGAAGCTCATTTCCTGGGCGATGAAAAAGATGATGGCGAGTGCCGGCGGCGGCGCACCCGGCTCTGGTGGCGGCCCACCCCCTTGGGTCAAGGCCATGCTGGCGGGCGGCGGTGCACCGCAAAGTATGGCGGCGATGCTCGCGACCTCCAGCGGGTTCGAGGGACGCGAGAAGATCCTGGGCGAGGCGGTCGCCATGGCCATCCGCACGCTCAAGGATACGCAACCCTATCCGCACCAAATGAACGACGCGCTCGTCAACATGCACCTGAACTCGGTGCAGTTCGCCAAAAATAATGGCGTGCTCGCCGATTACGTTGAGCACGACATTCGCACCATGCAGCCGATGCTCGGGCGCTTGAAAGGCATGATCGAGAAAACCGGCGAGAAGGAGATTGCGCTCGCGGGTATCTTCGATCGCACGGCCTGCCTCTATCAGCTCTGTCTTGATCTGAAAGTGGAACCCGGCAAGCGCAGCTTCACCTTCCCCTACTCACACGTGCTCGCCGAAGCGCGGCGCACGGGTCAATTCGATCTTAGCGACGTCGAGGTGCACGAGAGCTGGCTGAAGCCTCGCTTGCTTGGCTATGCCGCTGCACTCGGCGTACCCATCGAGGTGTCGGACATCGGCGCCGACAACAAGGTCACGGTCGCGCTCGCCGCCTGAGCGTTACGCCACGAAAGCCTTGACGGCATCGCTCCAGGCTTCGGTAGCCTGATCGACGATGTCGACGTTGCCACCCTGTAGTTCGACATAGGCCATATCCGGTCGCAGCTGTCGTGCACGCTGTGCCATCGGGTAAGCCATGTCCCCGGTGTTGGTGAGGATCAGCGTCGGGTGTTTTAGCGACATCAGCGTGCTGGCGTGATCGTA
>CAISHQ010000008.1 GCA_903885195.1 uncultured Pseudomonadota bacterium
GCCGCAGGAAAAATATTTCGTCGATATCGCCTCGCAGATGCCCGCCGACGCGCACGTCATCGTCTGCGTACCGAGTCCGCAGTGGATCTATGCGACGAGTTATCCGGGCGAGCCGAAGTACACCGATGCCACGCTGCAGCGCATCGAGCGTGAGATTCTCGGGCGACAAGTCGCGGTGTGGCTCACTGGCGATCTGCACCACTACAAGCGCCACGAGGCCGTCGATGGACGGCAGAAGATCATCTCGGGCGGTGGTGGCGCATTCCTGCATCCGACTCACGTGCCTCCGCAGCGCGAGCTGCAGGACGGCTACACCGAAAAAGCCGCCTGGCCGGATGCAGCGCAATCGCGCCGGTTGCACCGTGGGCATTGGCGCTTCCCGTGGCTCAATCCGCGTTTCATGCCGTTGATCGGCAGCGTCTATCTGCTGTCGGTGTGGTTTGCCGTCAGTGGTTTCTTCGATTTCGATGCGCAGGTCTGCAGCGTGCGTGAATTCGGCTGTGCACTCACTCTGTCATTGCGCTCGACGCTCACCGATCCGGTGAATGGTTTGTGGCTCGCTGCTGTGGTGGGCGCATTCATCTTCTTTACTGATACGCATGTGCGTTGGTATCGCTTCGTTGGTGGTGCCCTGCATGCCACGATCCATCTCGTCGCTGCATTCACGCTCGGCTGGTGTGGCTACATACTCGCCACCGCGCTACTGCCCGAGACGGCGCAGTGGCTGCCTGAACTTGTGATCGTGCTGGCTTGCCTACTGGCGTTCACGGTGGGTGGTGCCGTCGGTGCGTGGATCCTGGGTGGCTATCTGCACGTATCGCTCGCGTGGTTCGGGCGGCATTCGAACGAAGCGTTCTCGGCGCTGCGCATTGAGGATTACAAGCAATGGCTGCGGTGTCGGGTGCGCTCGAGCGGGGAGCTCGAGATCCAGGCGCTGGGGCTCGAGCGCGTGCCGCGCCGCTGGCGAGAGCGCTCCGCCGGCCTCGTCGCCGACGATCCGCGGGCTACGGCACCACGGCTCATCGAGCAGGTCGTGCTGCGACCTCGTGCCGACGGTGGCTATGCCGTACACGGCACCGACATGCAGGGTCGCCGATACGGCACGGCGGGGTGACCGCAAGCCGGGGAACCTGTACCGTGCCCGCACAGTCGGACGCTTTGGGCGACTCACAGCGCGGGAGGTGGATGATGCGAGTGGACGGCCAACGGTTCCAAGGCAAACGGTTTCATAACGCGTGGCTGCGCAGCGCAGTGTGGGTAACGTTCGCTGCTTCGTCTGTCGCGCTTGCGGGCGATACGGCCATCACCATCTACAGCTCTGCGACGCCCGGTGCCATTCCAGCCGAGTTCTATCGGCCTGTGTCCGGTGCCGAAGGGATGGGCGCTCAGCCCAATATTCCGGGTTTCGCCATTGTTCGCGACGAGCGCGAACTCACATTGCCTGCCGGGCGCTCGGTGCAGCGCTTCGTCGATGTGGCGGCCTACATCGATCCGACCACCGTGAACTTCGTCTCGCTCACCGATCCTGGCACTCGGGTGCTCGAGCAGAGTTACCAGTTCGATCTCGTCAGCGCGCAGAAGCTGCTGCAGAAACACATTGGTCGCACCGTGACCGTCGAGCGCGGTAGTGCCGGTGCCGGCAGCACGGTGTCGGGCACGTTGTTGTCGGCGACCGACGGGCTCGTACTGCGCGCCAGCGACGGCTCGATCACCACACTCAAAGATTACGCCACAGCGCGATTTGCCGAGTTGCCGGGTGGGCTCATCACCCGACCGACCCTCGAGTGGTCCCTCAATTCGCCGCGCGGTGGCAAGCAGCGCACGCGCGTGTCATATGAGACGGGCGGTGTGACCTGGTGGGCCGACTACAACCTCGTCTTCAATCCGGGCAAGGACGCCAATAGCGGCCAACTCGACGTGTCAGCGTGGGTCAGCATCCTCAACATGTCGGGCGCGTCGTTCCAGAACACGCGTCTGAAGCTCGTGGCGGGCGATGTGCAGCGCAATCAGACGGTGACCCTGCGTCGCGCGGTGCGCGTCGAAGCGATGGCGATGGCCGATGCAGCACCGGGCTTCACCGAGAAGGCGTTCTCCGAGTTCCATCTCTATACGCTCGGTCGGCCGGCGGATCTGCCCGACAACTCCACACGCCAGCTCGAACTGTTCGAGCAGGTGCGTCAGGTGCCAGCGCGTAAACAGCTCATCTTCCGCGGCGCCGAGAGTTTCTTCGGCGGCCCCATCCTCGATCGCGAAGTGGGCGTGGGTGGTACGGGCAAGGTGGATGTCTATCTCGAATTCCGCAACGAGCGCTCGGCCGGGCTCGGCATACCGCTCCCTGCCGGGCGCATCCGCGTCTCGCAACTCGACACGGCCGACGGCAGCCTGGAGTTCATCGGCGAAGACCGTCTCGATCACACGACCAAGGATGAGAAGGTTCGCATCAGGCTGGGCTCAGCCTTCGACGTGGTCGGTGAGCGCAAGCAAGTGGACTTCGCCGTCGACACGCGCGCGCGCTGGCTCGAAGAAGAAGTCGAGATCCGCGTGCGTAACCGCAAGAACGAGGCGGTCGAGGTGTCGGTGGTCGAGGGGCTCTACCGTACGGCCAATTGGAAGCTGCTCACGCGCAGCCAGGAGTACACGCGGCAGGATGCGCGGACCGTGGTGTTTCCGCTCAAGATCGCGAGCGATGCGGAAGCGGTGGTGCGTTACCGCGTGCGCTACAGCTGGTAGGCTCTGGCGAATACTTTGACGTGCTCGCCGATGAGCGCGTCGACCGCCAACGGCCGGCAGCGGGCGCCGCCGAGATCGTGCTGGTGCAGCAGCGCGAGCAGCAGCGGCGAGATCAGCATCAGCGCCGCATGCCGTGTGTCGCACTCGACGATCGCACCGCGCGCTTGATAGCCCTGCAGCCGGGTCTCGATCGATTGCAGTGTCGGTTCGAGCACATCGACGAGATAGTCGAGGGCGGTTCCCCGATGACGCAGCCCCTCGGCGAGGCCGATGCGGTGCAGGGCGCCGATGGTGCCGCCAGTCCAGCCGCGCACCAGACGCCGCAGCACGTCGCGCAGCGAGGTTTCGAGGTCGACCTCGACCGGGTCGGGCGCGCGGGTTTGCTCGAGGTGCCGCTGCCCTGACTGCAGGTAATGCGCGAAGACGGCCTTGATCAGGCTCTCCCGATCGCCGAAGTAATGACGGAGCGTGGCGACGCTGACCCCGGCGGCGAGCGCCAACTCGCGAAAACTCGGGCTCTGTCCGTCCTGCATCGAAAGCCGCTCTTTCGCCTTTTCAATCAATGCGTTACGGCGTTCCTCGAACTGCGCGTTACGGGCACCGGCGACTCTGGCCATGGTGGGTCCAATAGAAAAAGGGTGCATTCATTAGACCATGTGGTTTAAGATATTGCAACGGATTGCAGTGCACCAAGGATCAGGCGCCCGATGGCTTTCGACGAACCAGAACGTAGTTTTCTCTCCCGTTACCGCTACCTCGTGCTCGGCGTACTCGTCGTCGCGCTCGTCGGCTTTTACGTCTATCGCTCCTCGCGGCCGACGCCGGTCGGCGTGGTCGAGGCCACCGCCGGGCCCGCCGAACGCGTGCTCGCCGTCTCGGGGCGCACACGACCCCAGGTCACTGTCACCATCGTGCCGAAGAGCGCGGGCCAAATCGTCTCGCTCGCTAAAGAAGAAGGCGAGACCGTGCGCGCGGGCGAACTGCTCGTACAGCTCGAGGCCGATGCACCGCGCGCCGCTCTCGATGAGGTCGGCTCAAAGATCACCCTGCAGCAGCGCGCCGTGGCCGAGGCTGAGCGCAGCTTCAAGCGTATCGAACAGTTGCGGCAGCAGGGCCTCGCCACCGTCAAGGAGTTCGATGCTGCGAAGTTCGAGCTCGATCAGGCGCGGCTCTCGCTCGAGGGTCTCGCCGCGTCGCGTCGCGAAGTTGCCTCACGATTGCGGGATAACAGCATCGTCGCGCCCGTAGGCGGCGTGGTGCTCGCGCGCCCGGTTGATCGGGGTCAAGTGGTCGGTGCGCAGACGGTCATCTACGAGATTGCACCGCTCGCGGATGTCGAGGTCGAAGCCGACATCGATGAGCGATACCTGCCCGAGATTCGTGACGGCCTGAAGGCCGATATCCTCGTTGCGGGTCGCGCCACGCCTCTTTCCGCAACCCTCTACTACGTCTCGCCGAAGGTCGACCCGCGCACGGGCGGCGCAAAAGTGCGCCTGCGACTCGATCAAAAAATAGACGGCCTGCGCTCCGGTCTCACGGCCGATGTGAACCTCGTCATCGAACGGCGCGATCAGGCGGTCACCGTGCCGCGCAGCGCGATCCTCGGTCGCGGCGCGGGTGCTCGCGTGCTGACCGTGAAGGATGACGTGGTGGTCGAGCAGACCATCCGTTTTCTCGAGTGGCCGAGCGATCGAGTCATCGTGCTCGAGGGCCTCACGGGCGGCCAACTGCTGCTGGCCAGCCCGCGCGCCGACCTCGTCGGCGAGAACGTACTGCCGACGCGGGATCTAACCGCCTTACCCGCCGGCGAGCGGCCACGCGGTTCCGACGCACGCAAGGCCTTGTAGGCGGAGCCCCCGAACCATGCGTTTCGATCTTAAAGTCGCCCTGCGTTACCTGCTCTCCAACCGTCTGCAGTCGGCGCTGCTGATCGGCGGCGTCGCGGTGGCGGTGACGGTGTTCACCTTCAACGCCGCGCTGATCAACGGTCTCGCCGAATTCCAGATCGATCGGGTGGTTGGCAGCTCCGCGCACGTCACCATCGAACCCGCGAAGCCTCGTCCACAGTCGGTCCCTGCCGCCGATGGTGCCGAACGCCTCGTCGCCACGCAGAGC
>CAISHQ010000009.1 GCA_903885195.1 uncultured Pseudomonadota bacterium
ATCGGCCGCCAAGGCCGCCGCCTTGTCGGTGCGCTCCCACGTGAAATCGCGATCTTCCCGGCCAAAGTGGCCGTAGGCCGCCGTCTTGCGGTAGATCGGACGGGCGAGCTGCAGCATCTCGCGCAACCCATAGGGCGTGAGATCGAAATGCCGGCGCACGAGCTGGGTGAGCTTCTCGCGCGACACCTTGCCGGTGCCGAAGGTTTCGACCATCACCGAGGTGGGCTCGGCGACGCCGATGGCGTAGGAGACCTGCACTTCGCAGCGGTCGGCGAGACCGGCAGCGACGATGTTCTTCGCGACGTAGCGCGCGGCGTAGGCGGCCGAGCGGTCGACCTTGGAGGGGTCCTTGCCGGAGAAGGCGCCGCCGCCGTGACGGGCGAAGCCGCCGTAGGTGTCGACGATGATCTTGCGGCCCGTGAGGCCGCAGTCACCCACCGGGCCGCCAATGACGAATCGGCCGGTCGGGTTGATGTGGAACTTGGTGCCCTTGTGCAGCCACTTCTTCGGCAGCACCGGCAGCAGGATTTCCTCGGTGACCGCCTCGCGCAACTTCTTGGTGGAGATGTCGTCGCTGTGCTGCGTGGAGAGCACCACCGCCTCGATGGCGACCGGGCGATCGTTCTCGTAGCGCAGCGTGACCTGACTCTTGGCGTCCGGGCGCAACCAGGGCAGCTTGCCCTGCTTGCGCACCTTGGCTTGGCGCTCGACGAGCCGATGCGACAGCGTGATGGCCGCAGGCATGAGCACGTCAGTTTCGTTGGTGGCGAAGCCGAACATCAGGCCTTGATCGCCTGCACCCTGCTTGCGCGGGTCGCCGCGATCGACACCCTGAGCGATGTCAGCCGACTGTTTGCCGATGACGTTGAGTACGCCGCAGGAGGCGCCATCAAAGCCCATTTCGGAAGAGTTGTAACCGATGCCGAGCACGGTCTCGCGCACGATGCCTTCGATGTCGACCCAGGCGTTGGTGGTGACCTCGCCCGCGACGATCGCGACGCCGGTCTTGACCAGCGTTTCGACGGCGACGCGGCAGCGCTTGTCCTCCTTCAGAATCGCATCGAGGATGGCGTCGGAAATCTGGTCGGCGACCTTGTCCGGATGCCCTTCGGAAACCGACTCGGAGGTAAACAGGTAGCTGTTGGCCATGGCGTTCTCGAGATCACGCTGCTGAAAAGGGGCCGTGATTATAGCCACTAACCTTGCGGTCGGTGTGCGGGCGGGCCGTGTTTTTCGTTGAAAAAACCGCTCCCGGTGAGGGACAATTGCGGTTTCTCGCAAACACCCACGGACTTCCCATGTCGCAACGCCGCCAGCTCGCCAACGCCATCCGGGCACTTTCCATGGATGCGGTGCAGAAGGCGGCCTCAGGGCATCCGGGCGCGCCGATGGGCATGGCAGATATTGCCGAAGTGCTCTGGCGTGAAGTCATGCAGTACAACCCCGCCAATCCGCGTTGGGCGAATCGCGATCGTTTCGTGCTCTCCAACGGCCACGCCTCGATGCTGCTCTACTCGGTGTTGCACCTGACCGGTCATCCGTTGTCGCTGCAGGACATCAAAGATTTCCGCCAGTTGGGTTCGCGCACTGCGGGCCATCCGGAGCGCGACCTCGATGTGGGCATCGAAACGACCACCGGCCCGCTCGGTCAGGGGATCGCCACGGCCGTCGGTATGGCGCTCGCAGAGAAGTTGCTCGCTGCCGAGTTCAATCGTGATGGGCACGCCATCGTCGATCACCACACGTACGTTTTCTTAGGCGACGGCTGCGTGATGGAAGGCATCTCCCACGAAGCGGCCTCGCTCGCCGGCACACTCGGTCTCGGCAAGCTCATCTGCGTCTACGACGACAATGGCATCTCGATTGACGGTGCCGTGAAGGGCTGGATGGCCGACGATACGCCCAAGCGGTTCGCGGCCTACGGATGGCAGGTCATCAAGGATGTCGATGGGCACGATGGCGAGGCCGTGGCCAAGGCGCTGCGTCGTGCGCGCGGCGAACGCAGCAAGCCGACGCTGATTTGCGCGCGCACCGTGATTGGCTATGGTGCGCCGAACAAGCAGGGCAGCAAGTCGACCCACGGTGAGCCGCTGGGCACCGAGGAAATCGCTGCCACGCGTGCGGCACTCGGTTGGTCGCACGAGCCGTTCGTCGTACCCGAAGAATTGCGCGCGGCGTGGGATCAGCGCGCACGAGGCGCGCGGGCCGAGAAATCCTGGCAGCGCCGCTTCAACCGCTATCGTCGCGAATTCCCGGAGCTCGCTGCTGAGTTCACCCGTCGCATGCAGGGCGGATTGCCCACGAACTGGCCGGCCTTGCGCGATGCGGCAGTCGCGGCAGCGCTCGCGGTGACGGGTGGCCAGGCAACCCGCGCATCCTCGGGCGCCATTCTCAACGTACTCGGCCCGGGCATGGGCGAGTTGATCGGTGGGTCGGCGGATCTCACCGGCTCGGTGAACACCTTCCGCAAGGACTCGCGTGCGGTCACCGCTGCGGATGCCTCGGGCAACTACATCAACTACGGCGTGCGCGAGTTCGCCATGACCGCGATGATGAACGGCCTGGCGCTGCACGGCGGCTTCGCGCCTTACGCCGGCACCTTCCTCGTGTTCTCCGATTACGCGCGCAATGCGGTGCGACTTGCGGCGTTGATGCACCAGCGCATCCTGCTCGTGTACACGCATGATTCGATCGGGCTCGGCGAAGACGGGCCGACGCATCAACCGATCGAACATCTGGCCTCGCTCCGTGCCATGCCGAATCTCAGCGTGTGGCGTCCTTGCGATGCTTTCGAGACCGCGTGCGCTTGGCTCGCTGCCATCGAGCGACAGCAGGGACCCACGAGCCTCGTGCTGACGCGGCAAGCCCTGCCGCAGCAGCCGCGTGATGCCGCGCAGCAGGCCGCCGTCGCCAACGGCGGTTACGTGCTGATCGAGCCTGCGGGCGAGGGTTTGCCCGAGGCCATTCTCATCGCCACCGGCTCCGAGGTTGCGCCCGCGGCCGAAGCCGTGCGTGCGGCCAACGCGGCCGGTCGACGCGTGCGTCTGGTGTCCATGCCCTGTACCGACGTGTTCGATGCGCAAGATGCTGCGTGGCGCGAAGCGGTGTTGCCGCGCGCCGTGCGCCGTCGGCTGGCCATCGAAGCGGCCGCCTCGCAGAGTTGGTGGAAGTACGTCGGTAGCGATGGCTGTGTCATCGGCATCGACCGCTTCGGCGCCTCCGGTAAGGCGGCGGATCTTTTCGATCATTACGGGCTGACTGCGGCGCACATCGGCCGCGCGCTCGATTCACTACTCAACGGACCCAGATAAGGAGATTGAACAGATGGCGATCAAGGTAGGCATCAACGGCTATGGCCGCATCGGCCGCAACGTATTGCGCGCCCTTTATGAAAGCGGCCGCACCGGCGAGATCCAGATCGTCGCCATCAACGATCTCGGCGATGCCAACACCAATGCGCATCTGACGCGATACGACACCGCTCATGGTCGCTTCAACGGTCAGGTGAGCGTTGAGGGCGACTCGATGATCGTCAACGGCGATCGTATCCGCGTGCTCGCGCAGCGCGATCCGGCCAAGCTGCCGTGGGGGGAGCTCGGCGTCGACATCGTCTTCGAGTGCACGGGACTCTTCACGAGCAAGGCCAAGGCGAGCGCGCATCTGGCGGGCGGTGCCCGCAAGGTGCTGATTTCCGCGCCGGGCGGTGATGACGTCGATGCGACCGTGGTCTTCGGCGTCAACCACGACGTGCTGCGTGCCTCGCACACGGTGGTTTCGAATGCGTCCTGCACCACCAACTGCCTCGCGCCCATGGCGAAGGTGCTGCACGAGAACATCGGCATCGTCGGTGGCTTGATGACCACGATCCATGCCTACACCAACGACCAGGTGCTGACCGACGTCTACCACTCGGATCTGCGCCGCGCGCGCTCGGCAACCATGTCGATGATTCCGACCAAGACGGGTGCGGCCGCGGCCGTGGGTCTCGTGCTGCCCGCGCTCAAGGGCAAGTTCGACGGCTTCGCCGTGCGCGTGCCGACCATCAACGTATCGCTGGTCGATCTCACGTTTACGGCCCAGCGGCCGACGTCGGTCGATGAAATCAATGGCCTGCTCAAGGCGGCTGCGGCAGGTCCGCTCAAGGGCGTGCTCGCCTACACGGA
>CAISHQ010000010.1 GCA_903885195.1 uncultured Pseudomonadota bacterium
CCCACTGGGGCCTCGCGATGACACGCCCGCTGGCAAGATTTGCTCTGTCGCTGTGCTCACTCGTGTGCCTGCCGGTCGCTGCGAACAGCGCCAGCGCCGAGCCGGTGACGACCACCGCAGGTCCGACGATCCAAGCGAGTGCTGCGCTGCCTGCCACCGAGCGGCGTCCGCTCGCCACGGTGATCGATGAGTACGTGCGCCTCGCCCGCGGCTCGAACCTCGGTCTGCAGGCGGCCACGCTCGAAGTGGAGCGCAGTCAGGCGGCGCTCGATGCCGCCCGCGGTCGCTTCTTCCCCGAAGCCACGCTCGGTGCCCGCTACACCCGCTCCGAAGGTGGGCGCGAGGTCTCTCTGCCCCTCGCGGCGGCCTTCAACCCCGTCTACAGCACGCTCAACGAATTGCTGCTCGCCGACGGCAAGCCCGCGCGCTTCGGCAGCATCAGCGATCCACGCTTCCTGTTGCAGCGCGAGCAGGAGCAGGACACGCGCATCAGCGTGCGTCAGGCCCTGTATGCCCCGGCGCTGCCGGCCGCTCTGCGTGCACAGCGATCGCTGCTCGAAGCCAACGAGTTTGCTCGAGTCGCCTTGTCGCAAAGATTGCAGCGTGATGTGACGATCGGCTATCTCGACTGGCTGCGAGCGAGCCGCGGCGCCGTGATCGTTGAGGCCAGCGAAACTCTGCTCGCAGAAAACCTGCGGATCACCGAATCGCTGTTCCGCAACGGCAAGGTCACGCAGGATCAGGTGCTGCGTGCCAAGGCCGAGTGGCTGGCCGTCGGCCAGCAGGCCACGGAAACGCGCAATGTTCGTGACCAACTGCAGAGCTACGTCAACTTTCTGCTGAACCGCGCGCTCGACACCGATCTCGACGACGCCGATGCCGACGTCGAGGTTCACAGTACCGCTCAGGATCTGGTGACGCTGCGCCAAGGCGCCCTGGTGAATCGCCCTGAGATCGGTCAGATCGATCGCGCCGTCCGCGCTGCGAGCTCCCGCGTGGATCTCGCTCGCGCCGCACGCAAGCCGACGCTTGCGCTCGGTGTCGATGGCGGCACGCAGGGCGAGCAGTACGAATTCGGGCGCGGTCGGAATTTCGCTACGGTCTCGCTGCTACTCAACTGGACGCTGTTCGATGGCGGCACGCGTCGCGCCGAGGTTCGCGAAGCGCGTATCGCCGAGCAGCAGGCCCGCACGCGCCGCGAAGAGGTCGCGCAGCAAATCCAGCTCGAGGTGCAGCAGGCCCTCGACCAGCTCTATACCAGCGAAGCCTCGCTGCGAACTGCCGAGGCTCGGGCCGAGGCGGCTCGTGCGGCGTTCCGCATCGCAGGTCGCAAGCGCGACGAGGGCGTGATCAGTCAGGTCGAGTTCCTCGATGCACGCACCAGCCTCACCGCCGCCGAACTGAACCTCAACTCCGTCCGCTTCGAACTGCTCGCCAGACAAGCGGAACTCGATTACGCCACGGGAGTGCCGCAACGCTAAGTTGCGGCTCACAACATGCCAGCATTCAATCGTTTTCTGCTCGTCTTCGCCACAGTCTGTCTCAGCGCCTGCAGCGGCGCCCCCAATGAAAATGCCGAACGCAACGCCGGAACACCGGTGCGCGCCGCGCTCGCCACGCTCGGCCCTGCGAGCCCACTCATCGAGGCCAACGGACTCGTCGGTGCAGCCGAAGAAATGCGACTGTCGTTCAAAACGGGGGGCATCATCCGACGAATCCCCGTGCAGGAAGGCAGCCGGGTGCGCCGCGGTGACCTACTCGCCGAGCTTGAACTCACCGAAGTCAACGCCCAAGTCGAGCAGGCACGCCAAGCGGCGGAGAAGGCCGAGCGCGATCTCGATCGCGGCGAGCGCTTGCATGCCGATCAAGTGATCAGCCTCGAAGCGTTGCAGAATCTTCGCACCCAAGCTGCCGTCGCCCGTGCCGCACGCGATGCAGCTCGCTTCAACCTCGGCTACTCCTCGATTCGCGCGCCGAGCGATGGCGTGGTGCTGCGGACGCTGTTCGAGGAACGCGAACTTGTGCCGCCGGGCCAACCGGTCGTCATTCTGGGCAGCAGTGCTCGCGGCCACGTCGTGCGCCTATCGCTGGCCGATCGCGACATCGTGCAGTTGCGGCTGGGCGATCCCGCGCGGGTGACGCTCGATGCGTATCCAGGCCGCGAACTGAAGGGCGTGGTCAGCGAGGTGTCCTCGGCCGCCGATCCGCGTACCGGCCTATTTCCAGCGGAACTGCGTCTCGACCCCGCCGCCGATCTGATGCTCGCGAGCGGCCTTGTGGCGAAAGTGCGCATCGAGCCGGCCACCGCCCGCCGCAGTCAGCTCACTCACGTGCCCATCGCGGCCGTCGTCGAGGGCGACCGCGACCGCGCCAACGTCTACGTCGTCGAGGGTGCCGTGGCTCGCAAGCGTGAGATCGTCGTGTCGTTCATCGAAGGCGAACAGGTGGCGCTGACGCGCGGCCTGAAGAGCGGCGAACGCGTCGTCACCGAGGGTGCGCTGTACCTGCAGGACGGCGAGCGCATCCGCATTGTCACGGAGCGCTGAGTCCCGTGTCGCTGCTCGAGTTTCCGATCCGCCGCTACCAGTTCACCATGGTGGCGTTCCTCTGTCTCGTCGTCATCGGCATCTACACCTTCATTTCGGTGCCGCGCGAAGAGGATCCGTCGTTCAAGATCTCGGGATTCGATATCACGGCGATCATGCCGGGCGCGGATCCGAAGGATCTCGAACGCCTGATATCCAAGCCGCTCGAGGATCGCATCGCCGAGCTGGATGACATCCGTCAGCTTGAGACCGTAGTGGCCGACGGCGTTGCGTTCACCATCGTCGAGTTCTACGCCTACACCGACGCCGACAAGAAATACGACGAGATCGTCCGCGAGCTCAATGCGCTGCGACCCTCGCTGCCCGCCGAGCTGCGGCAACTCAGCATCCGCAAATTCAGCCCGGGTCTCGTCAACATCGTGCAGTACGCACTGGTCTCTGAGGAGGCCCCCTACCGGGAGCTCGAGGATCACGCGCGCGATCTGAAGGATTTATTGAAATCCGTTCCCGGTGTGCGCACGGCAGAGAGCTGGGCGTATCCGCCTCGAGAGCTGCGCGTAGAGGTGGACTTGAAGCGCCTGGCCGATCTCAAGATGAGTCCGGCGCGCATCATCCAAGCGCTCGAAAGCGAAAACGCCAACATCCCCGCCGGCATCATCGATGTCGGCCCGCGCAGCTTCACCGTCAAGAGCACGGGTGCGTACGAGAATCTCGAGCAGGTACGCGATACGGTGCTCAACTCGGTAGACGGGCGCATCGTGCGCATCAGCGATGTGGCGACGGTGCGCTGGGCAGAGGGCCAGTACGGCTACGTCGGTCGCTACAACGGCAAGCGCGCGGTGTTCGTCACGGCGAACATGAAGGAAGGCTACAACGTCCTCGAGGTCCGCAAGGCCATCGGCGAGGAAGTCGAACGCTATCAGGACAGCTTGCCGAAGCGCATCGCGCTTGATCTTGGCTTCGATCAGTCGCTGAATGTAAAGACGCGACTCAATCGTCTGTACACCGACTTCGGCCTGGCCATCGCCATCGTCGCGCTGACGCTGTTGCCGCTCGGGCTGCGTGCGGCAGGCATCGTGATGATCTCGATCCCGTTGTCGCTGGCTTTTGGCGTGACGGTGCTCTACTTCCTCGGCTACTCGCTTAACCAGCTCTCCATTGCCGGTTTCGTGGTGGCGCTTGGCCTACTCGTGGACGATTCCATCGTTGCGGTCGAGAACATTGCCCGTCACCTGCGCATGGGCTACGACCGTACGCGCGCCGCCATCGCGGGCACCAAGCAGATCTTCATCGCCGTACTCGGCTGTACGGCCACGCTCGTTTTCGCCTTCTTGCCGCTGATGGCGCTGCCCGGAACAGCCGGCAAGTTCATCCGTGTTCTACCCACGGCCGTCGTGGCGACCATCATCGGCTCGCTGCTCATTGCACTCTTCATCATTCCGTTCCTCGCCAGTCGCTTGCTGAAGGAAGAGGAGTCGGGGCATTCCAATCGGCTGCTGCAGCGACTCATGAACGGTATTCACAACTACTACCGACCGGCCCTGCACTACTGCCTGGAGCGGCCACGCACCACGGTGATCGCCGCAATCGGCGGCTCGTTGCTGCTGTCCGCCGCGCTGATTCCAGTGCTCGGCTCAAGCCTCTTCCCGAAAGCCGACACGCCGATCTTCCTGGTGCAGATCGAAACGCCGACCGGCACGAGCCTCGCAGGCACCGATCAGGCTCTGCGCTTCGTCGAACGCGAGCTCGAGTCGTTTCCGGGCGTGAAGGCGGTGTTCGCTAATCTCGGGCGCGGCAACCCGCAGATGTACTACAACCACATCCAGCGGACCGAGTCGGCATCGTACGCCGAGGTTTTCGTTACTCTGGAGGCGTACAACACCCGTCGCACGCCCCAGTTGATCGACGATCTGCGACAGCGCCTCGACAGCTATCCGGGTGCGCGCATCTCGGTCAAGGAATTCCGCAATGGACCGCCCGTTACCGCACCCATCGCGGTCCGTATCGTGGGGCCCGACTTGCAAGTACTCGACCGCCTTGCAACGGATGTCGAGAAGTTGCTAGAGAAAACCCCGGGCACCCGTGACGTGCGTAACCCGCTGAAGTTTCCGCGCACCAACATCAAGGTGGACGCTGACACGCAGAAAGCCGCATTGCTCGGCGTGCCGGCAGTCGAAATCGATCGAGCCGTTCGCCTAGCCGTGTCCGGTCTGCCAGCGGGAACGTTCAAGGACGAGGACGGTGAGCAATACCCGATCACGGTACGCACGCCGCTCGATGGTCGCGCCACCCTCGACTCGGTGAAGAACGCGCGGGTGATCACGGCCACTGGGGAATCGCTGCCGATCTCGCAGGTTGCGCAGATCACTCTCGATCGGGCTCCGGTGCTCATCTCGCGCTTCGATCGTGAGCGCGCCGTCACCATCAATTCCGAAGTCAAGCGCGGCGAGAACACCGGTAAAGTCACGGCCGAGGTCGTCAAGCGCTTGAACGCCCTCGATTGGCCGCGCGGGTATCGCTATGTGCTCGGCGGTGATGCGGAAGCGGGCGCAGATGCCTTCGGCGGCATCGGCACAGCCATCATCGTCGCCATCTTCGGCATCTTTGCGATCCTCGTGCTCGAGTTCGGCAGCTTCCGCTCGACGCTGATCGTGCTCACCGTGGTTCCGCTCGGCATCTTCGGCGGCATGCTCATGCTGCTCGTCACCAACAACGACATCTCGTTCACGGCGAGCATTGGCTTCATCGCGCTCATCGGCATCGAAATCAAGAATTCCATCTTGCTGGTCGATTTCACCAATCAGCTGCGTGAAGAGGGCGTACCGCTCGATGAGGCCATCGAGCGTGCGGGCGAGATCCGCTTCCTGCCGATTCTGTTGACCTCGGCCACCGCCATCGGCGGCCTGCTGCCGCTCGCGGCACAGAATAGCGGCCTGTACTCACCGATGGCCTGGGTGATCATCGGGGGACTCATCACCTCGACGCTGCTCGCACGGCTTGTCACACCGGTGATGTACAAGCTCATTCCGCCCGAAGGGCACGAGCCGCGGCACATCGAGCGCGGCACACAGCCCGAGACGTCAGGGGTTCTGCTGTAACCAACCGAGCGTGCTGGCGTGCAAACTCTGCACGTACAGGCGCTCGCGGGTTTCGGTGACGGCCGTCGTCTCAGGGTAAGCGCCCGAAGGGTCCTGCAGATCGCGAACGATCTGGCCGGTCTCGGTGAAGGCGATGACATGACCGTACGCCGGGGGCACCGGCCACATCGCGCGCGGCAGTCGTAGCGTCAGGCGGCGCAGCCAGGGGTATGGCGCCATGCGATCGACCACAGCGCTGCGCGGCTTGGTGAAGCCAAGCCAAATCCGTCCGTCGAGCCCGCGCATCAGGTTGTCGGGATAGCCCGGCAAATTATCGAGCAGTACCGTCGCCGCAGGCGCCGCCGTCGCCGCCGACGTCGTCGAGGTCGATGCGCCCGCCTCGAGCGAGCGGACATCCAAGTCCTGCGCGCCGATAGCGATGCGCCACACACGATATCGGCCCGTCTCGACAACGAGCAGATGCTGCTCATCGGCGGTCAGTGCAAGACCGTTAGCGAAACTGAAGCCCGTCGCGACCTGCCGCGTCGTCTGCGTCAGCGGGTTGTACTCGAATACGCGACCCGTCGCTGATTGCTCGAGGATGTCGAGCACGCTGGCCTCGAACGTGCCGCCCCACTCGGCTGGTGCGAATCGCGTCGAAGCATCGCTGAAGTACACCCGGCCGTCACGGGCGACGACAACGGCATCGGCGTAGCGGATCGGCTCATCACCGAAGTGGGTGACCAGGGGCTGCACTTGCCCTACACGGTCAATCAGCAGCAGGCCACGCAGCGCGTCGGCTGCATAGAGCTGTCCATCGGCCGCGAACGCAAAACCGAGCACACGACCGCCCGTCTGCGCAAACACCTCGAGTGCCGCGCCGTCTTGCTGCATGCGCAGGATCCGCCCGCCCTCGACCGCCACGTACAGCCGTCCGTCCGGGCCGATCGCGACGTGTTCGGGCCCTGCATTCCCTGCCAAAGAAATCGACTGCAGGCCTGCGAGCCTTTCGTTGACGGCATGGACGCGGGCATACGCGGGTATCGGCAGCGCCTGCCAAGCCACGGGATTGACCGGTACAGGCCACAGCAACAGGTATGCGCATGCGCTGACCGCCAGTGCAGCGCCGATGATGCGCATACGCGTCATGCGAATCGGCTCACCCTGCGCTCTCGAGTTCCCAGGTCACAAGCGGTGCACCGCGACGAATCCAGAAGCCGGCACCGATCTGGCGAAACCCACGCTGCAGACGACTGCGATACCACGCGGCGCTACGCATGATGACATCCGGATCAGTGCGTGATTGATCGGCGTTTTCGCGCCAGTCACGCCGCGTCAGGGCACTGAAAAAGAGCACGCCTCGACACAGTCTCGCCAGATTGCCCATCGCCTGGGCGGCCGCCGCGTCATCGAGGTACTGCAGCACATCGAAGCAGATGACAAGATCAAAGGGCTGCCTCGCCTTGAAGTCGGCAACGCTGCCCTGGATCCAGCCATGCCGCTCGCAGAGGTACTCGCTGTACTCGAGCCCGACATACGTGGCGCCGGGCAACGCTCGCAGCAACGGTGTGCGCATCAGTCCGAGACCGCATCCGGCATCGAGGATGCTCGCCACCGGACAGTCGATGTGCCGTGTGTACGCGGCGATCAACTGTGCCCGCGCTGCCATCTCGCGACGCGAGGTCACCGACGTACGCCCGTCGCGATAGAAGCGCCGGTAATACTCGCGGCCGAAACGCTCCCGGGCGGCGTAGGTCACACGATGCCGGCGAGTTTCTTCGCGATGGCCTCGACCTGTGCGGGATCTGCCTTGGACACCTCGGGATATTCGGTGAAGCGCTCGGGGATCTTGATGGTCGCATCGATGCCCATCTGATCGGAACGGAAAGCACCGAACTGCGGCGACTTCTCGCAAGACGGATCGAGGATCATCGGAATGCCATCCGGCTGCACGATGGAATCCTTGGCCGGCTGCCAGCGGGTCATCATCGCCCACTCCACCTGTTTGAGATCGTACGGGTCGACATCTGGGCCCACGACGATGACCAGCTTCGCCGTGCGACCCCAGCGCCCCGCGGAGCCCCACACAGCGTGGATCACATACTTGCCGAAGTTCGGATGCGGCTTGCGCCAGCCGTCCACCGACAATTGCACCACGTAGCACATGTTCGGTGTCACGGCGACATCGTGCACTTCGGGGATCTTCTTGCGCAGATCCGACAACACCTCACCTTCAACCGGCAGCAGCGCGATGTAGTTGTGATCGAAGGGCGGCACCATTTCCATGGTCGCGTGCCAGATCGGCTTGCGACGACGCGTGATGCATTTGACGCGCACGATCGGAAACACCTGTACCCGATCGTAGTAACCGACCGGATTGGAGTGCCAGCCAATCGCCTCGAGTTCATCGGTGAGCACTTCGCCCTCGAGCACCCACTCCGCCGTAGCGGGCACTTCGAGATCGACGGTCTCGCAACGCACCATCTCCACCGGCTCACCGCGCAAGCCGCCGGCAAACGCCGTCTCGTCGACGTTGAAGGGCACACCCGTCGCCGAAGCGAGATGCAGCGCCGGCTCGCAGACGCCGGCGATCGCGACTTCCAGCCGCTTGCCCATCTGCGAGGCCTTGAAGGTGTGGCGGCCGATATCGGAGAACGGCGGATTCCACCAATAAAAGGCCGCCAGATCGGTCTTCGCGCGCGACGGGGCGTAACTGCCACCTTGCGGATGGGTGGCCTCGAGGAACTGCGTGAACCGGTACCACCCGGTGTTACGACCGCCCGTCTCGGGATCCTTGGAGAAAGTCATGGCATTGGTGATGTACGCCGGGCCTTCCTTGCCAAACCACACATGCGGCAACTGCGTGTCGAGCGAGATGTCATCCCCTTTGATGATGACTTCTTTGCAAGGCGCATTCGCCTTGTCGATGATCTTTGGCGCATGCCAACGCGCCGGATCGGCCAGTACCTCGGAGTGATGCAGCTTGGCCTCTCGCCAGTCGCGAAAGCCGATGGTCATGGCCGTACGCTCGCGCGTGCCGAAGGGATTGAACAGAATTGGCACGTCCTTGGTATTGATGGCATCGACGTTGTTGAGCAACAGCGCCGGGCCGTCTTTTGCGCAGACGTAATTCATCAAGGCCTGCAGCTCGTTCGTGTCGCGCCGACCATTGAGCGGCACATCGATGTGCTTGAGCTGCCCTTCCTTTTCGAGCAACGCGAGAAACTCGCGCATGTCCTTGAACGCCATGAAACCCCCCGGAAAGTATCGACGAACGAACGTCTGGCCTGCCGAAGACTACCCCCCGCCATGCCCGCAGACCAGACCCGCAGGGAGATTGGCGGACAGCTGACCTTAGATCGGACAGGGCACGCAGCGGGCTGCTCCGCCGCCCGCGGGCGCGGCATCATCCAAGTCATCGACCCATCAGTCCATCCATCCGTTTTCGGCCATCGTCTGGCCATTGCCTGGAGCACACCATGACCGCACAGCCCCGCAAGGTTGCCCTCATCACCGGATCGGCCACAGGCGTGGGCGCAGCCGCAGCCATCATGTTGGCCGAGCGCGGTTGCAACGTCGTCATCAACTACACGCGCAGCAAGGCGGAGGCGGAAGATACCGCCCAACGCTGTCGCGACAAGGGCGCAGACGTCATCGTCTTCCAGGGTGACGTGGCCGACGATGCGGCGTGCCAGGCGATGGCTCAAGCTGCAATCGCTCGCTGGGATCGCATCGACTATCTCATCAACAACGCGGCCAAGACCAAGTTCAACCCATACGAGAATCTCGATGGCCTGAGCGCCGAGGACTTCCTCGCGATTTACAAGGTCAACGTAGTGGGCGCTTACCAGATGGTGCGGGCCGTAACGCCGCAGATGAAAAAGCAGGGCCGCGGTGCCATCGTTAACAATTCCTCGATCGGCGGCGTCACGGGCATCGCTTCATCCATGGCCTACGCGGCGAGCAAAGCCGCGCTCAACATGATGACGCAGTCGTTGTCGCTGGTGCTCGGTCCGGAGATCCGCATCAACGCCATCGCACCCGGTGCCATCCAGACGCGCTGGTTGCAGGGCGGGATGACCCCAGAGCAGTATCAGGCATTTCTCGTTAACGCCGCCGCCATGGTGCCGCTGCAGACGGTGCCGACCGCGGAACAGATCGCCGAGGCGCTGGTCTGGTTCCTCGAGGGTGCGAGCGTCGTGACCGGCGAAGTGCTGATGGTGGACGCGGGCCTGCATTGCGGCAGGCTGCCGCCGAGCTCGAGCAACAAGGCGAGTTGGGACAAGAAGTGAGCGGACTGCGCCGGCGCACCGTACTGGTGGGTCTCGGCGCATTGCCTTTTTCCGCGCTGCAGGCCGAGACCACCGCGTTTTCCCGCGGTGACGTGCTGGTTGGCTGCACGCTGCTGAACGATCCCGCAGACGATCATCGCGGCCGCGGACGGATCCTGCACTACGACGCCGATCTGCGCCTTCGCAACACGCTGTGGATCGACGACACCACGCATATTGTCCAAGGCTTACGATTTGCACCGGATGGCGTGTTGTGGGCGTTCGATGCTTTCGCGTACAAGATATTGCGCTACGGCCGCGATGGACGGCGCCTTGCCGATTTCAAGGCACCCGCGCGCTCCTTCGCGCACGTGACCTTCGCAGCCGATGGCCGGTTTTTCCTCGGTGAAAACTTCGTCGGCACGGCCTCACGCGTGCCGCTACGCACCACGCTGCCGTTCATGCCCGGTACACAGCGGCTGGGCGATGGCCACTTGTTCGAGTTTTCCGCCAACGGACGCCTGCTGAACGAGCATCGCACGCCGGTGCACGGCGGCATGGGCGGATTCCAGGGACTTACCGCGAGCGCACTCG
>CAISHQ010000011.1 GCA_903885195.1 uncultured Pseudomonadota bacterium
GCAGCCCTGATCGGACCAGTACTTCTGCAGGGCGAAAATGAGTTCTTGAAAGGTGTGAGCCATGGCTCCCGGCACGCGGCACTCGCCGTCGTCGTTCAAAGGGCGCACAGTATAGCGGCTGAATCACGGGGATTACGGGGGGTGGGAATCGTGACAACCGCAGCGGACAGTGCGTCGAGCCACGCTGGCATCAAGGTCGGGATATGGGAACTCGCGCCCGGCATCGAGCGCCGTAATTTCCACGCACTGCTGGGCGCCGCGTTCTTCTCCATCGGTCTGATGACGCTGGTCGGCAATCTGCGGCCGTATTTGTTCAACTCCATGCTCGGCATTCCCGACGACATCCAGGGCCGTGTCAGCGGCACCATGGATGTGATGAGCGAGATTCCGGCGCTGCTGCTGTCCGGGCTCGTGGGCGCGGCGTCCGATCGTTTGGGTCGCCGCCTCATCTACGCCATGGGGTTCGGGATTCTCGCCATCGGCTATCTCTTGTTCCCTTTCGCGCAGTTCAACTGGACGCTGTACGCGATGATCTTCATCACCGCCTGCGGTGCTTCGCTGATTGCGGCGATGCTCTCGGCTGTGATCGCCGACTATCCCCAGGAGAGTTCGCGCGGCAAGCTCGTTGGCATCAGCTTTTTCCTGAATGGACTTGGCGTCGCGTCGCTCGTCGGGTTGGCCACGCAATTACCGAAGTTCTACGCGGCGCAGGGTTTCGATGCCGTGGCGGCCGGCCGCGCGGCCTACTGGACGGTGGCGGCACTGTGCCTGATTCCACTCGTAATCGTGTTGCGTGGGCTGGCGCGCCAATCGCCTGGCCAACTCAGCGAGCGAGAACCGCTGCTGGCGACCTTGCGCGTTGGTCTCGCCGCCGCGCGCGATGCCCGCGTGCGGTTGGCGTATTGTTCGGCGGCCGTGTCACGCGCATCGCTGTCGATCATCAGCGCGTTCTTTTTTCTTTGGATGGTGCAGGCAGGCAAGGATCAGGGCATGACCCCCGCAGAGGCCTTGTCTCGCGGCAGCGGTATTTTCGTCGTGATCCAGATCACGGCAACGCTATGGGCCATCACCGTCATCAGCTTCATCGATCGTATCGATAGAGTGTTTTTCATGGCCGTGGCGTCCGCACTCGCCTGCGGCAGTTACGTCTGGTTCGGCCTCGTCGACAATCCGTTCCAACCGGCGATGTATGTCGCTGCGGTGTTGCTCGGCATTGGCGAGATGAGCGGCATCTTGGCTTCGCAGGCGCTGATCGGTCAGGTCGCTCCGGAGCGCGGCCGCGGTGCCGTGATTGGCGTATTCACTCTGTTTGGCTCGCTCGGCATCTTTTTCGCGGCCGTGGTGGGTGGCACCCTGTTCGACCTGTGGCGCCCGTCCGCGCCTTACGTCGTGATGGGGTGCCTCAGCGGGGTGCTGTGTCTGCTTTCCGCTTACACCTGGGCGCGGAGCCCAAGCTCGCGATTTGCACTAAATTAGTGCATAAATAATCAGTTTCGCTCTAAAGCAGGGCGTAAAACCGCTGTTACGGCGGATGTTTCGCCGTGTATCACCTTGATTTGCCGACTCTCCGGTGCAGCGGCACGATTGATGCATCATACTTGGGCGTCAGTTTCATTGGTTTTCGATAACGGAGCGACTATGACCACCGCCAGTGACGTCATCAAGATGATCAAAGAGAAGGAAGTGAAGTGGGCCGACCTGCGCTTCACCGACACCCGCGGCAAGGAGCAGCACGTCACCATCCCGGCCAAGACCGTGGATGACGGCCTCTTCCGCGACGGCAAAATGTTCGACGGCTCGTCGATTGCGGGCTGGAAGGGCATCAACGAGTCCGACATGATCCTGATGCTCGATCCGAGCACGGCGATCCTCGATCCTTTCTTCGAAGAGTCGACGGTCAATATTCGCTGCGACATCATTGAGCCCGCCACCATGCAGGGTTACGAGCGCGATCCGCGCTCGCTCGGCAAGCGCGCTGAGGCCTACCTGAAGAGCACCGGCATCGCCGATGGTGCGATGTTCGGCCCCGAAAACGAGTTCTTCATCTTCGACAGCGTGCGCTGGAAAAACGAGATGCACGGCTCGTCGTACGAGATCGACTCGGTGCAGGGTGCGTGGAACAGCAATACGCAATATCCGGAAGGCAACAAGGGACACCGTCCGGGCGTGAAGGGCGGCTACTTCCCGGTACCGCCGGTCGATGCCTATCAGGACATCCGCAACGCGATGTGTGCGGCCTGCGAAGAGCTCGGGCTCGTCGTCGAAGTGCATCACCACGAAGTGGCGACCGGTGGTCAGTGCGAAATCGGCATCGGCGCCGGCGGCCTCGTCAAGAAAGCCGACGAAGTGCAGATCCTCAAGTACGCCGTGCACAACGTGGCGCACGGGTATGGCAAGACGGCCACCTTCATGCCGAAGCCGCTGGTCGGTGACAACGGTTCGGGCATGCACGTGCACCAGTCGCTGCAGAAGGACGGCAAAGCCCTGTTCGCCGGCGACAAGTACGGCGGCCTGTCCGAAACCGCCCTCTACTACATCGGCGGCATCATCAAGCACGCCAAGGCACTGAACGCGTTCACCAACGCGGGTACGAACAGCTACAAGCGCCTGGTGCCGGGCTTCGAAGCACCGGTGATGCTTGCCTACTCGGCGCGTAACCGCTCGGCCTCGATTCGTATCCCCTGGGTTGCGAACCCGAAGGCGCGTCGCATCGAGGTGCGCTTCCCGGATTCGTCCGCGAACCCGTACTTCGCCTTTGCCGCCATGATGATGGCGGGTCTCGACGGCATCCAGAACAAGATCCACCCGGGCGATCCGGCCGACAAGGACCTCTACGACCTCGAGCCCGAGGAGGCGAAGCACATTCCGACCGTGTGCCATTCGCTCGACATGGCGCTCGAACACCTCGACAAGGATCGCGAGTTCCTCACCCGCGGCGGCGTGTTCACCAACGACGTGATCGATGCCTACATCGGTCTGAAGTTGCAGGAAGTCACGCGCTTCCGCATGAGCACGCACCCGATCGAGCTCGACCTCTACTACAGCTGCTGATGGTACGGTCGTGATGCGTGGTCACACCCATGGCGGTTGAACGTCTCTTCGAGACCTTCGCCGCGCATCACGACCCGTCGGATCTGCTCGATGCGCTGCTGACAGGCATCGTGCTGCTCGATGCGGACTTCCGCATCATCCACGCCAACGTCTCGGCACAGGGCCTGCTGGCCGTGGGACTCAACCAGTCCCGCGGTCGGCCGCTCACCGAATTGTTCGTCGACGGACAGGTGCTCGCTGCTGCTCTGGCGCGCGCCCGTGATCGGGGCGAGGTCGTCAACGAATGTGAAGTCAGTCTGCGTCCCGTCAGCGCGCCGCGTGAGGCGCGCATCGTCGATGCCATCGTCAGTCCTGTAGATGACGTGACCGGTTCGCGGCGCTTCCTGCTCGAATTGTCCGATGCTGCACCGCGCGCTCGTCTCAGCCGCGACAACGAGTTGCGTACCCGTCTCGAAGGCAACCGACTCATGACGCGGCAGCTCGCCCATGAAATCAAGAATCCGCTCGGCGGTTTGCGCGGCGCCGCACAGTTGCTCGCTCGGCAATTGCCCGATGCGGATCTACGCGAATACACCACGGTCATCATCAACGAGGCCGATCGGCTGACTGCACTTGTCGACAGCATGACGAGCCCGGCTCGCCCGACGCAGAAGGCCGTCGTCAACGTGCATGAAATCTGCGAACACATCTATCGCTTGTTGCGCGCCGAGTCGGGTGGCGGGGTGCGCATCGAGCGCGACTATGACCCCAGCATTCCGGAAGGTTTCTTCGATCGTAACCAGCTCGTGCAGGCCCTGCTCAACCTCTGTCGTAACGCGCTGCAGGCTGTCGGTGAGCGCGGCACGGTGACCTTGCGCACTCGAGCCATCACCCAAGCCCACATCGGTCTCGTGCGTCATCGCTTGGCGGCGCGCATCGACGTGCTCGATGACGGCCCTGGCGTGCCGCCCGCGATCCGCAGCAGTTTATTCTTTCCGCTCGTGACCGGGCGGGCGAACGGCACGGGTCTGGGGCTCGCGCTGTCGCAGGAGCTCGTCAACCGCAACGGCGGAATCATCGAATACGAAAGCGAGCCGGGCCGCACGGTGTTTTCGGTGCTGCTGCCGCTCGAGCTCGCCGAGGCTACCTCATGAGCGCCCGTCCACTGCGAGTGTGGCTGGTCGATGACGATGCCTCGATCCGCTGGGTGCTCGAGCGCGCACTCAAAGGTGCTGGCATGTTGCCGCGGGTGTTCGAGGCGGCTGAGCTCGCGCTCGACGCCTTGCGTGGTGACAGCCCCGACGTGCTCGTCACCGACATTCGCATGCCGGGGCTCTCCGGTCTCGACCTCGTCCGCAAGATCCACGGTGCACGCCCGCAGTTGCCCGTCATCGTGATGACCGCCCACGCCGATCTCGACAACGCCGTGTCGGCCTACGAAAGCGGTGCGTTCGAATACCTACCCAAGCCCTTCGACATCGACCAGGTCGTCGAACTCGTCAAGCGTGCAGCGCAGAGCGTGCAGCGTGCTAGCCCCGACAACACGGCCGATGGCCGCATGTCCGGGTTGCTCGGTCAGGCGCCCGCAATGCAGCAGGTGTTCCGCGCCATCGGGCGCCTGTCACGCTCGGCCGTCACGGTGCTCATCACCGGCGAGTCCGGCACCGGCAAGGAGCTCGTTGCGCGCGCGTTGCACGGACACAGTCCACGTGCGAACAAGCCATTCATTGCGCTCAACACCTCGGCCATTCCGTCCGAACTTCTCGAGTCCGAACTATTCGGCCACGAGAAGGGCGCGTTCACGGGGGCGGATGCGCTGCGTCGCGGTCGCTTCGAACAGGCCGACGGCGGCACGCTGTTTCTCGACGAGATCGGCGACATGTCCACGCCGTTGCAGACGCGCCTGCTGCGCGTGCTGGCCGAAGGCGAGTTTTACCGCGTCGGTGGCCAGACGCCGATCCGTGTCGACGTGCGAGTGATCGCAGCGACTCACCAGAACCTCGAGGATCGAGTCAGTCGCGGCCTCTTTCGTGAGGATCTTTTCCACCGCTTGAACGTGATCCGCATCGAGCTGCCGCCGCTGCGCGCGCGCCGCGAAGACGTGGCCGATCTGCTGGAGCACTACTTGCGCGTCGCTGCGCAGGAACTCGGCGTCGAGCACAAGACGCTGGCCAACGACGCACGCGCGGCGCTTGAGGCCTATCAGTGGCCCGGCAACGTGCGCGAGCTTGTCAATTTGTGCCGCAGGTTGTCGGTGCTCGCACCCGGTAGCGAGATCCGTCTCGATGATCTGCCCACCGAAATACTGGGTGCGAGTCTTGCGCAGGACGCGCAGGGTTGGTCGGCCCTGCTCGCGCGCTGGGCGGAGACTGAGGCGCTGCAAAGCGGCGCATCACCCTTGCTCGATACGGCCTTGCCCGAGTTCGAGCGCACGTTGATCCGTGTGGCGCTCAAGCACACCCAGGGCCATCGTCAGGACGCAGCCCGACTGCTCGGCTGGGGGCGCAATACGTTGACTCGCAAGCTCAAAGAACTCGGCATGGAAGAGGCCGAGCTCGATCAGGACGGCGAAGCGGCTGCCTGAAGTAGCGTTTGGTACAGCGTCACGTAGTGTGATGCAGCACTCGACCAGCCATGATCGCGGCGCATGCCTGCACGCATGCGCGCCTGCCACAGGGCAGGCTCGCGGAATGCATCGATCGCCTGCTGCAGCACGGCCGTGAGCGTGCTCTCGGGTTCCAGAAACACGAATCCCACCGCAGCGTCCACCGTATCGGCGAGACCGCCAACGCGACGCACGATCGGCACCGTGCCGTAGCGGAGCCCATACAGCTGAGTCAGCCCGCAGGGCTCGAAGCGCGAGGGCAGCACGATGGCATCGGCGCCGGCGACGATGCGATGTGCCAGAGGCTCGTCGTAGCCGAGCTGGACCGCGATCGCTGCAGGATGCGCTCGCGCCACCTCGCGAAACGCGCTCTCGAGCGCTGCATCACCACTGCCGAGCAGCACCAGCTGTCCACCCGAAGCGATCAGCGTCGGCAAGGCTTCGAGCAGCAGATCGAGCCCCTTTTGCTGCGAGAGACGGCTGACGACGGCGAACAGCGGTGCATCGCTGCGGACCGTGAGACCCATCTGTTGCTGCAGCAACGCCTTGCATCGCGACTTACCATCGAGCTGGGCGACGTCGTAATTCGCCGCGAGGTGCTTATCGTTGGCAGGGTTCCACACGCCGGGGTCGACGCCGTTGAGGATGCCGTGCAGATCGCGCGTGCGGCTGCGCAGCACGCCTTCGAGGCCGCAGCCGAATTCCGCAGTGGGGATTTCGCGGGCGTACGTCGGGCTGACCGTGGTGATGGCGTCGGCACCGATCAGCCCGGCCTTCATGAACGACACATCGCCGTGGAATTCCATCCCGTCGAGCCCGTCGAGACAGTGCGAGGGCAGACCGAGCAGGGGGAAGTCACCGAGCGGGAAGCGTCCCTGGTAGGCGAGGTTGTGGATCGTGAACACCGATCGGGTCGTGCGCGCCGGGTGCAGTCGCAGAATGAGACTCGCGAGGCCGGCGTGCCAATCGTGTGCGTGCAGGATCTGCGGTTGCCAGCGGCCATCGATGTCACCGGCTGCCAGATGCGCACCGAACCAGCCGAGCAGGGCGAAGCGCTGCAGGTTGTCGCGCCATTCGCGTCCTGTCTCGTCCTGATACGGTCCTCCGTCGCGCGCGTAGAGATACGGGGCATCGATCACGTAGGCGGGCACTTCGCTGCCGCGCAGCGTGCCGTGTCGCAGCGTCACCCGCGCGGCGCCGTACAGACCTGAGCCTTCGAAAACCTTGCGCGACTTGACTAGCGCAGCGAGCACGGCTGGGTACCCGGGTAGCAGCACGCGCGCATCGACACCGGCCTCTTGCAGCGCCGCGGGCAATGCGGCGACCACATCGGCGAGACCGCCCGTCTTCACGAACGGAAACATCTCGGCTGCGACATGCAGCACGCGCAAGGGTCGGCTCGAGGTGGTCAAGGTGTCTTCGGTAAGTTGAGCAGCATTTGACGGGTGACGAGCGTGATCCCCGAGGTGGTGCGCAGAAACCGCGCCGCATCGAGGGCGGCATCTTCGCCGATCACGAGGCCGTCTGGAATGATGCAGCCGCGATCGACCACCGCCCGACTGATGCGTGCGCCGCGCCCGACCTGCACATTCGGCAGCAACACGCTCCAGTTGACCCGTGCATACGAATGCACGCGCACGCCACTGAACATCAAGGATCGTTCCACGTGACCCGAGACGATGCAGCCACCCGAGACCAGCGATTCGATGGCAACGCCGCGACGCGTATCTTCGTTGTGCACGAACTTTGCAGGTGGCAACTGCGGTTGGTAGGTCCAGATGGGCCAGCGATCGTCGTAGAGGTTCAGCAGTGGATCGGTTGCCGTCAGATCGATGTTGGCGTCCCAGTACGCATCGATCGTGCCGACGTCGCGCCAGTAGGGCTCTTCGCTCTCGCGCGTGCCGACGGCGCTGTCGGCGAAGCGGTGGGCCACGACTTGTTGTTCGCGAACGAGCTTCGGGATCACGTCCTTGCCGAAGTCATGACTCGAATTCGGATCGTCGGCATCGGCCGAGAGCACATCGAGCAGGAAGTCCGTATTGAAGATGTACACGCCCATGCTCGCGAGCGAGCGCTCGGGCTTGCCGGGAATGCCTGGCGGATCGGCCGGTTTCTCGACGAATTCGGTGACGAGATCCTTGTCGTCGACGGCCATCACGCCGAAAGCGTGCGCTTCCGAGCGCGGCACTTCGATGCAGGCCACCGTGCAAGGCCTGCCGTGCTCGACGTGGTCCGCGAGCGCCAGCGCATAGTTCATCTTGTAGATGTGATCGCCGGCGAGGATGACCACATATTTACTGCGAAAGCTCTGGATGATGTCGTGGTTCTGATGCACGGCATCGGCGGTTCCCTGATACCAGTTCACTTCATCGAGACGCTGCTGTGCAGGCAGCACGTCGACGAACTCGTTGAGTTCACCGCGCATGAAGCCCCAGCCGCGCTGGATGTGCCGCATCAGACTATGACTTTTGTATTGCGTGAGCACGGCGATGCGCCGAATGCCCGAGTTGATGCAGTTGGAGAGGGCAAAGTCGATGATGCGGAACTTGCCGCCGAAATAGACGGCGGGTTTGGCGCGACGATCGGTCAGGTTGAGCAGTCGGCTGCCGCGGCCGCCGGCGAGCACGAGCGCAACCGTACGCTTCGGCAGATCGAGGCTGGTGGCAAGTTCGTTCGAGATCATCGACAACCTCCCGGGCCGCGAATCTGGAACAGACGGGCCACGAGTATGATAATTGCATCTGCATCGTCATCGGTGCGATTTGCTCGGGAATTCCATTGTCAGACTCCAGCCCTACCCCGCGACCCCACGGTCTCGACGATTGCCTGCTGGGCCAAATCGGTGTCGCACCCGAGGGCGCCGGTGACTTCGACCTGATGCGCGCCACGGCACTGGCCGTTCGCGAGGAACTGTCGCGTCGATGGGTGTGCAACGAGCGCCGAGAGCGCACTGAAAGGGCGCGTCGGGTGTACTACCTGTCGATGGAATTTTTGATCGGTCGAACGCTGGGCAACGCGCTGGCCGCCGTCGGCATGGCAGGCGACGCAGCCGCCGAACTCGCTGCACACGCGCGTCGGGTGGAGGATATCGAGGCACAGGAGCCCGACCCCGGTCTCGGCAACGGCGGACTCGGACGCCTCGCAGCCTGTTTTCTCGACTCCATGGCGACCTTGGGCGTGCCGTCCATGGGTTACGGCATCCGCTATGAGCACGGCATGTTTGCCCAAGCAATCCAGGAGGGCTGCCAGGTCGAGTACCCCGACCCGTGGTTGATCAATGGCACGCCCTGGGAGTTTCCGCGCCCGGCGCTCGATTACCGGGTGCGTTTCGGCGGACAGGTCGGTGCGACAGACGGCAAGTCGGTGTGGCACCCGGCGGGCGAGGTGCTCGCCAAGGCCTATGACTTCGTGATCCCCGGCCATGGCAACGACCGGGTGAGTACCTTGCGGCTGTGGCGTGCCGCGGCGCCGGCCCAACTCGATCTCAATGCCTTCAATAGCGGTGACTACGCCCGGGCCGCCGGCATCAAGAACGAGTACGAAAATATCTCCTGGGTTCTGTATCCGAACGACAGCACGCCGGCTGGGCGCGAATTGCGTCTGCGGCAGGAATACTTCTTCGTGTCGGCTTCGTTGCAAGACATCATCGCGCGCCACCTGGCCGAATTCGGTGACCTCGGTCATTTCGCCGAGCACGTGGCGATCCACCTCAACGACACGCACCCGGCGATCGGTGTGGCCGAACTCATGCGTGTGCTGTGCGACGAGCAGGGATTTGAGTGGGAGTCCGCCTGGGACATCACCCGTCGCGTGTTCTCCTACACCAACCATACGTTGATGCCGGAGGCGCTCGAGACTTGGCCGGTCGCGCTCGTCGGTCACGTGCTGCCCAGACACCTCGACATCATCTATCGCATCAATCAGCAGCTGCTGGATGACGCTGCAGCACGATATCCCGGGGACATGGGGTTGCTGCAGCGCCTGTCGCTCATCGATGAGACGGGCGAGCGCCGCGTACGCATGGCGCATTTGGCGATCGTCGGCAGCCAGCGCGTCAATGGTGTTTCGGCGTTGCACTCCGATCTTCTGGTACAAACCATCTTTCGCGACTTCGCGAAGCTCTGGCCGGAGCGTTTCACCAATGTGACCAACGGCGTCACGCCACGGCGCTGGCTCGCGGGCGCCAACCCGGGGCTCGCGACGCTGCTCGATGGCTGCATCGGCACGGAGTGGCGGATCCGTCTCGAACAACTGTCGGGTTTGCGTAAGCGCGCCGAGGACACTGCATTCCGTGCGGCGTTCATGGCCGTCAAGCGTGCCAACAAGCAACGGCTTGCGACGCTCATCGAGCGCGAGGTGGGTGTTGTCGTGGATCCCGACAGCCTGTTCGACGTGCAGGTGAAACGTATCCACGAGTACAAGCGGCAGCTGCTCAACGTGCTGCATGTCGTCACCCGTTATCAGGCGATGCTGGCCAACCCCACTGCGGACTGGGTACCACGCACCGTCATTTTTGCCGGCAAGGCCGCTTCGTCTTATGCCACTGCCAAAAGCATCATCCGCTTGATCAACGACGTCGGCGCGGTGATCAATGCCGATCCGCGCATCGCAGGGCGTTTGAAAGTCGTGTTCTTGCCGAACTACAGCGTCTCGATCGCCGAGTGCGTGATGCCCGGCGCCGATCTGTCGGAGCAGATCTCCACAGCCGGCACCGAAGCCTCCGGCACCGGCAACATGAAACTCGCGCTGAACGGTGCGTTGACCATAGGTACCGACGACGGCGCCAACATCGAGATCCGCGAGCGCGTCGGCGACGACAACATTTTCATTTTCGGTCTCCGCACCGCCGAAGTCGCAGAGCGGCGTACGCGCGGCTACGATCCGATCGCCCTTTACCATGCGGATCCGGTGCTTCGTGGCGTGCTTGATACGATAGCCGACGGCGTTTTTTCGCCGCAGGACCCGGCGCGTTATCGCGGGCTGATCGACGGACTGCTGCGCGGCGGCGATCACTATCTGTTGCTCGCTGATTACGCTGCCTATGTTGCGGCGCAGGCTCGAGTGGACACTCTTTTCAGAGACTCTGAGGCGTGGGCGGCAGCGGCCATTCGCAACGTTGCGGGTATGGGCGTTTTCTCTTCGGACCGAGCTATCGGCGAGTACGCGCGAAGAATTTGGCGGGTGGAGCCGCGCCGGTGAACGAGTGATGCTCGCCGAGGCGGACGTCGATGCGCTGCGCAGCGCTACTCATAACGATCCGTTCGCCGTGTTGGGTCCGCATCGCGCCGCGGAGGGTCGCTACGCCATCCGCGTGTTTCTGCCCGGTGCGTCGCAAGTTACCGCGGTGGCCATCGACTCGAAACATCGCAAGCGATTGCAACGGCGCGCGGGCAGCGACTTGTTCGAAGCCGATGTCGATGCAGCATGGGCACAGCGCTACCGGCTGAAGGTTGAGTGGCAGAGCGGTGGCGATTCTCTGCTCGAGGATCCTTATCGCTTCGGTGCGTTTCTGGCCGATACCGACCTGTGGTTGTTCGGTGAGGGTACGCTGCTGCGGCCCTGCGAGGCGCTCGGGGCGAGGTCACTCGAGCTCGATGGCGTAGCCGGCACAGCCTTTGCGGTATGGGCTCCGCGGGCCTCACGCGTGAGCGTGGTCGGCGATTTCAATCTTTGGGATGGCCGGCGGCATCCGATGCGCCGTCGGCATCCGACAGGCATTTGGGAGATCTTTCTACCCGGCGTGGCGGCTGGTGTCCGCTACAAGTACGAGTTGCGCAGCGCTGCAGGCGAACTGCTGCCGCAGAAAGCAGATCCTTACGCACTGCAGGCCGAGTTGCGCCCCGCCACGGCCAGCATCGTCGCGCCGCTGCCGCCGCGGGTCCGTCTGCCCGCGCAGCGTCAGCGCGCAAACGCACTCGATGCACCGATCAGCATCTATGAAGTGCATGCCGCCTCGTGGCGACGACCGGGCGGGAGTGCGGGCGCTGTCCTCGAATGGGATGCTTTTGCCGACGAACTCATACCGTACGTGAGTGAGCTCGGCTTCACGCATGTGGAACTCTTGCCGATCACCGAGCATCCGTTCGACGGCTCCTGGGGCTATCAACCCATCGGCTTGTACGCACCGACGGCGCGACATGGTGACGCGGCGGGCTTTCGCCGTTTTGTCGAGCGTTGTCATGCGGCGGGGCTCGGTGTACTGCTCGACTGGGTTCCAGCACATTTTCCTGCCGACGCGCATGGCCTTGCGCGGTTCGACGGCTCTTCGCTCTACGAGTACGCCGATCCGCGCGAGGGCGTGCATCGTGACTGGAACACGCTGATTTACGATTTCGGTAAGCCTGAGGTTCGCGGTTTCCTGATCGGCAGTGCCTTGCATTGGCTGGAGCGTTTCGGGATCGACGGCCTGCGTGTTGATGCCGTGGCGTCGATGCTCTATCGCGACTACAGCCGCCCGCCGGGCGAGTGGTTGCCCAACGTGCATGGAGGCCGCGAGAATCTGGAAGCCATGGCTTTTCTGCGGCGTCTCAATGAAGTGGTGGGCCGTGAGTGTCCCGGCGCGGTGACCATTGCCGAGGAGTCCACGGCGTTTCCGGCGGTGTCGCGCCCCACGTATGCGGGTGGGCTCGGCTTCCACTACAAGTGGAATATGGGCTGGATGAACGACAGCCTGCGTTATATCGCGCGTGACCCGATTCATCGCAGATACCATCAGGACGAGCTGGCATTTAGCCTCATGTACGCGTTCAGCGAAAACTTCGTACTGCCCGTCTCGCATGACGAAGTCGTGCACGGCAAGGGCTCGCTGCTTGGACGAATGCCGGGTGATACCTGGCAACGCTTCGCCAATCTGCGCGCGTATCTCGGCTTCATGTTCGCGCACCCGGGCAAGAAGCTCTTGTTCATGGGCTGCGAGTTCGCGCAGCCGCAGGAGTGGAATCACGATGGTGAGCTGTCCTGGTCCTTGTTGCAGCAGGCTGAGCACCGTGGCGTGCAGCATCTGGTTCGTGATCTGAACCAACTCTATCGGCAGACGCCTGCGTTGTACGAACGTGATGCGGAGTCAGCTGGTTTCGAGTGGTTGACCCATGACGATGCCAGCCGCTCGGTCTACGCTTTTTTACGTCGTGGTCGGGACCCGAAGACCGCGATGCTGGTCGTGTGCAACTTCACGCCCACGGTGCACGAACACTATCGAGTCGGCGTACCGGGACCGGGTACAGCGCGCGAGTGTCTGAACACGGACGCAGCCTGCTACGGCGGCAGCAACGTGGGTAACGAGTCGGCGGCACGGGCGGCCGAAGCGCAACCGGCACAGGGCCGGGCCTGGTCGATCAGTTTGCGTTTGCCACCACTGGCCGTGCTGTTCATGCATTGGGAGTCGCAATGATCGGCCGCGGCCGTTGCTATCCGCTGGGAGCGAGCGTCACGCCGCGAGGCGTCAACTTCGCGGTGTTCTCTGCACATGCCATGTCCATCGAGGTGTGTGTTTTCGATTCGACGGGCGAGCATGAGCTGCAGCGCTTCGCCTTGCCGGCGCGTACGGGTGACATCTGGCACGGCGAGTTATCGGGCGCCGGTGTCGGACTCGTCTACGCGCTGCGAGCCGCTGGACCCTGGCAGCCTGAGGCGGGTCACCGTTTCGATGCCTCGATGCTGCTCCTCGATCCCTGCGCACGCGAAATTCTCGAAGGTGACCTGCGCAAGGCGCGCGTGGTCCGCGACGAGTACGACTGGGGCGACGACGCGAGACCCGAACATGCTCGGGAGGATCTCGTGATCTACGAGCTGCATGTAAAGGGATTCAGCATGCTGAACCCGCTCGTCCCGCCCGCGCTGCGCGGCAGCTATGCGGCGCTGGCCCATCCGGCGTCAGTGGCCCATCTGCGCTCACTCGGCATCACGGCCGTGAGCCTGTTGCCCGTGCATCAGCACCTCGACGAACCGGCACTCGTGAATCGTGGCCTCGTCAATTATTGGGGCTACAACACGCTCGGATTTTTCTGCGCGGACTGGCGCTACGCGAGTGCCGCGAGCCGTGCGATGCCCGACCCCGGGCGCGCGCTGCGCGACGAGTTCCGCGACATGGTCAAGGCCCTGCATGCGGCGGGCATCGAGGTCATCCTCGATGTGGTATTCAACCACACCTGTGAGTCCGATGAGCACGGACCTACGCTCAGCTGGCGCGGCCTCGACAATGCATCGTGGTATCGGCTGGAGTCGCCACCGCCGCTGCGCTACGCCAATGACACGGGCTGCGGGAACATGCTCGATCTGCGCCATCCGCGTGTGCTGCAGTTCGTCATGGACTCGCTGCGGTTCTGGGTCGCCGAGATGCACGTCGATGGCTTCCGTTTCGATCTTGCGCCGGTACTGGCGCGGGGCGACCACGGCTTCGATTCAAAGGGCCCGTTTTTCCAGGTCATCGCGCAAGATCCCGTGCTCGCTCACGCGCGCCTCGTCGCCGAGCCCTGGGATGTCGGCCACGGCGGCTACCAACTTGGCGCTTTCCCCCGCGGCTGGCTCGAGTGGAACGACCGCTTCCGCGATACTGCACGGCGCTGGTGGATCACGGGCGAGGCGACGCGTGGCGAGTGGGCGCAACGTCTTTGCGGATCGGCCGATACGCTACAGCATCGCGATCGCGAGCCGACCGATTCGGTCAACTACGTGGTGTCGCACGACGGCTTTACGTTGCGCGATCTGGTGAGTTACGCGGAGCGTTGTAACGAGGCCAACGGCGAGCACAACCGCGACGGGCACACGGCCAATCACAGCCGAAACTATGGCGTCGAGGGCGACACCGACGAGCCGCGAATCCGCGAACGTCGCGACCGCGTGCAGCGCGCGCTCCTCGCCTCGGTGCTGCTGTCGCAAGGCACACCGATGCTCGCTGCCGGCAGCGAACTTGGGCATACCCAACGCGGCAACAACAACGCCTATTGTCAGGACGGCCCCTTGAGTTGGCTCGATTGGGCGGGGGCCGATGCCGACTTGCAGCGATTCGTGCAGCGAGTTGCGCAGGTGCGCGAGCGATATCGACCGTTCGCCAATGCCTGGTACGTGGGTGATCATCAAGGCGATGGTGGCTACGACATCGGTTGGTTCGGTCGTGAAGGCGAGGCGCTCGAGACGCACCAGTGGCACCATCCGCAGTCGCGGGTACTCGGCGTGCATCTGCAAAAAACCGGTAGCGCCAACTCGCAACAGCAGGTGTACCTGCTGCTCAACGCTGAGGCGGAGGCTGCGCATGCCGTGTTGCCGCACGGGGCTTGGCGGGTGGTGCTGGATACCAGCCGTGCAGATGGAGCGCCGGAATCATCGGGTTTCGAGCCGGTGGCTGCGGCTCAGCCGTTGCGTATATCCGTGGCCGCCGAGAGCCTGCTGATGCTGGTGCAGGGAGAGGACTCATGAGATTGCCGCGTTCGAGCGGGATACTGCTGCACCCGACCAGCCTGCCCGGGCCGCATGGCTCGGGTGATCTCGGCGCGGCGGCGCGGCATTTCATCGATTGGCTCGCCGTGGGCGAGCAGCGTCTGTGGCAGGTCCTGCCCTTGGGCGGCATCGGTCCCGGCAACTCGCCCTACATGAGCGACTCGGCCTTTGCGGGCAACCCGCTGCTGGTCGATCTGCAGGAACTGCAGCAGCACGGTTGGCTGCGTGAGGAAGAACTTGAGCCCGCTGACGGATTCAGCGCACAGCGGGTGGACTACACGATTGTCGTGCCCTGGCGTCTGCAGCGTTTGCAGCGTGCCGCCGAGCGTTTCTTCGATCAA
>CAISHQ010000012.1 GCA_903885195.1 uncultured Pseudomonadota bacterium
ACGACGCCATCCTGCAAAGTTCCGGCAGCGTTGTCGGCGAGATCAGCATCACCCCTCTCGATATCTTCGATACCGCCATCCCCGAGGAAAACACCTGGCTCTTTCGCTGGGCCAACACCCTGCACATCAACACGCGGCCGAAAACCATCGAACGGCAATTGTTGTTCAAGAGCGGACAGACCTACGACCCCCGACTGTTACGCGAGACGGAGCGACTGCTGCGCAAGACCCGCTACCTGCGTGAGGCGTGGATCACGCCGATTGCCGTGCGGGACGGCAAAGTCGACCTCGAAGTCACCACGCGCGACGTCTGGACCTTGAATCCGGGAATCTCCTTCGGACGAAAGGGCGGTAAAAACACCTCGGGCTTTGAGATCGAGGAGCTCAACCTACTCGGCACCGGCGCTCAACTGGGGCTATCGCGACGAACAGGCATCGATCGAACGACCGATCTACTGATTTACCGCGATCGGCAGCTTGGCAATACGTGGTGGTCGGTCGATACCGAGTTCGCCAACAACAGCGACGGCAAGCGGCGTTTCGTTGATCTCGACCATGGTTTCTATGCACTCGACACCCGTCGCGCGGGCGGCCTCAGCTTCGCCGATGACACCCGTATCGATTCACGCTACGACCTCGGACAGGTCGTCGGGCAGTACGCCACTCGAGCGAAGTTCGCGACGGCGTACGGCGGATGGTCCAAAGGACTGATCGAGGGCGAAGTTCTCCGCTATCGCCTCGGCATTACGCAGGATGAGCGCCAATTCGACTCGGTCGGCGACAAGCGCCCAGCATCGCGGGTCCCGGCGGACCGAAAGCTCGTCTACCCCTGGGTATCGATGGAATGGTTGCAGGATCAGTTTCGTGAAACCCGAAACCGCGACCAAATCGAGCGCACTGAAGACTTCCAGTACGGCTGGCAGGTATCGGCTCGCATCGGCTATGCCGCCGAGTCCCTCGGCTCCAGCGAGAATGCCCTGTTGTTCGATACCGCGGCCTCTCGAGGCATCGAACTCGACGGCAAGTCGACGCTGCTACTCAGCGCCAACGCCAGCGGTCGCCATGACGGCAGCAACTTCGTCGACACGGTCATCGCAGGTTCCGCACGCTACTACCACCGGCAATCGCAGCGGCGGCTGTGGTTCGCCTCGCTCAGCCTCGAACAGGGCCACAAGCTGGATCCAGATCGCCAGATCCTGCTCGGCGGCGACAACGGGCTGCGCGGCTACCCGCTGCGCTACCAGGCGGGCGAGGGTCGCTGGCTGCTGACTCTGGAGCAGCGCTTTTTCACTGACTGGTATCCGTTTCGTCTCGTCAACGTGGGCGGCGCCATCTTCGCGGATGCGGGGGGCGCACTTGGTAACAACCCCTACGGGAGTCAACCGCGGGGCGTGTTGACCGATATCGGTATCGGTCTGCGACTCGGCAACAGTCGCACCGCACTCGGCAATGTGCTGCACGTCGATCTCGCGTTCCCGCTGAATGGCGATCGATCGATCAGCAACATGCAGCTCGTGATCGAAACGAAGAGCAGCTTCTGATCGGTAGCGCAGCTGTGCCATCATCGTCACCATGAGCTCCACACCGGAGGGCTGTTTCGGCGGCCTGCATGAAGTCTGCGTCGGCGTACCCGACCTCGAGGTCGCGGCGGCTGATCTGACCGCCTATGGCTGCTACCCGCTCGAACGCGGCAGGCTCTCTACAACTGAGGCCTTCGCGCGGTACGGCGTGCGCTCGGCACTGCAGTCGATGCGCCTCGGGCACCAGCAAGCGGACCACGGTCTCGTCCGCCTCATGCAGTGGGAGACGCCGCTGAACGTCGGGCTGGGCCTCGGCCCCAATCTTCGTGCGGTAGGTTCTCGCTGGGGCGTGCGTGTCACGCGCAGCGTATTCAATATCGTCAATCATGCCGAGCGCGCCCGCGAAGCCGGCATGCCGCTCTCGGTCATCCACCCGCTGCTCGCTGTCATCGGCGAGGTGAGTGGTCAACGCATCGCCCAACCGTTCCGCGATCCCATCGTGGGTGTTCGAGAAATGGTGTTGCTGCAGCCGTACTACAGGCAGGTGTTCTTTGAGCGCTTCGGCTACGAGAGCCCCG
>CAISHQ010000013.1 GCA_903885195.1 uncultured Pseudomonadota bacterium
GTCGCGGCGGAGCATGGTCATCGCTTGCAATACGCCCTCGAGGGTAGCGTTTTTGTCGGGGGCGCCGTGGTTCAGTGGCTGCGCGATGGTCTCGGCTTCGTGCAACGGGCCGAGGACGTCGAGGCACTCGCGACCAGCGTGTCGGACCACGGCGGCGTCTACGTCGTCCCGGCATTCACGGGTCTCGGTAGCCCGTATTGGGATCCGTTCGCCCGTGGCTCGATCGTGGGCATCACCCGCGGTACGACTCGCGGTCATATTGCTCGCGCGGCACTTGAGGCGATCGCTTTCCAGAGTGCAGATCTGCTCGAGGCCATGCAGCGCGACGCCGCGGTGCCTTTGCGCGAGCTGCGGGTCGATGGCGGGGCATCGCGAAACAACTTCCTCATGCAGTTCCAGGCGGACCTACTGGGCGTTCCGGTGGTTCGGCCTGCAGTCACCGAAACGACCGCTCTCGGCGCCGCTTACCTCGCAGGCATCGCGAGCGGTTTTTGGAATTCAGCGAACGACGTGCAGTCACGCTGGCAGATGGACCGCTGCTTCGAGCCTTCGATCAGTCGAGACCAGGCAGCCGCACGCATGCACGAATGGACCCGAGCAGTGGAACGCTCGCGCAGCTGGGTCAGCCCGGAGGCGTAGTAGCCGAGCGGCGGCAGCCCTGCCCGAAGTCGAGTTCAGGCTTGCGAACCGACGTCGAGACATCGAGCAGACCGAGAATCGTGTGCAAGTAATTGTCGTGCGACAGCGGACGGTTGCGCTGTTCGACAAGGCACTGGCGATCGAGCTGCATCCGCTCGTTGAAACCCGCTGTGCTCCAGAACACCATGGGCACGTGCGTCTGCACGCGAGGCGCAAGCGCGTAAGGCACGGCATGCAAGAACAAGCCGTTCTCGCCCAGCGACTCGCCATGATCCGAAACATACAGGATGGCCGAGTCCACGCGATCAGCCATCGACTGCAGGCGACTGATGGTCTCCGCCAGCAAATGATCGGTGAATAAAATGGTGTTGTCGTAGGCGTTGACGATCTCGGACACCTGACACTTAGAGAAGTCCGTGCTGCGACAGACCGGCGTAAATCGATTGAAGGACTCGGGATATCGCAGGTGATAACCCGGACCATGACTGCCCAGCTGGTGCAGCACGACCAGCCCGCGTCCCGAGTAGGCCGGCAACGTGCTCCAGAAATCCTCGAAAATGGCTGCATCGGTACACGGTACGTCTGCTTTGCAGTGCTCCGGATGGTTCTCGCGTACGGCGCGCTTCTCGCCCGCAGCACGACAAATGCCCTTGCAATTGGTGTTGTTACCGTACCAGTCGACCCCGAGTCCGGCTTTTGCAACGATGTCGATCAGATTGTCACGTGCGCGGGCTTTCTCCGCCGAGAATCCCTCGCGACCCAGATCCGAGAACATGCAAGGCACCGAAATCGCCGTCGAGGTTCCACAGGATGAGACGTCCGTGAAGTACACGAGGTCCTTCACTTCGGCGAGCCGGGGGTTGGTATCGCGTCCGTAGCCACCGAGGGAAAAGTTGGCAGCGCGCGCCGTCTCGCCGACCACCAGCACCAGCAGTAGCGGCCGCTCTGCCATGGGCGTTTTCCAGCGAGCCCCGAGCGCAGCATCGGCGCCGATCGCCTGGTAGGGCAGCTTTCGCTTAGTGATCTCCTGCACGTAACTGCCCACGCCCGCAAGATAATTGACGGGAACGAGACGATGACGCAGGTCGCGATTGTTGCGCAGGAAGGACGCCTGATCCTGATAGAAAAAGAAGGCCACGATACCGATACCGACGATCGTTACGCCGAGAGCCACACCACGATGCAGCAACTCGCGCTGCCAAGATGGACGCGCCAATGGGACACGCAGCACGACCAGAGCAGGCAGCACGCCAAGGACACCCACGAACAACAGCAACTTCCAGTTGACGAGTTCGCCCGCCTCGAGCGCCTCGGTCTCGAAAACATTGCGAATCATCACCTTGTCGACGAGTACGCCGTACGCCCAGACAAAGTAGGCAGCGAGCGCCGCGAGCACCATCGCGATCGCCAGCAGCGGCTTGGCCAGCGGACGAATCAAGGTCAGCGGCACCAGAAACAAATTGGAGATGAGCCCCGCAAGCACGGCGACCGAGGCCACGAAGGCGACATCACGCGCATCTACTAAAGGTCTCAACTCAAGAACGCGAGTCCAGAATGGAACGTTCAGCACCAGCAAGCACCACAACGCCGACCAGGCCGTCAGTGCAGTGGCGGAAATGGATCGACGCAAATTAAGGGGCTTGATTGCCTTGATCATCGACTCTTCTTTTTGGGACGAGCGGTCAACGATTTCTGATGCGAATGAGGAAACGGATTACCGTAAACATCCTCGCCGTTGTGGTACCGGCGCCCTACGCCATCCGGACGCAAAACATCGCGTTCGACACGCTCACGTCCAAAATCCTGCGAAGCCTGTTGCTCCTCGCGAATTTGCTCCGGGGTAAACAGTTCGTATCCTTCGACCATCTCGAAATTTTCGACGTACTGCCGCGGGTACGGGATGACACCGGCCAGCACATCACCGACGCGGATGTCGATCGGGTGATTGGCCCGCGTGATCTTCAGGTTGAAGGTGAAGTCGCGACGCAGGTTGTCCGACTCAACGACGCCCGTCATGTTCTGAATGCCGTCGATGAAGTAATTGGGCGGCTGTATCGTCATCAGATTGACGTTGGGCGACGTACGCAGCGCAAAGGCGGTTTGCACGGTGACGATGCCAATACCGAAGTTCGACACGATAGTTTGCAAACTACCGTGCCGTTCGATGTCTTCCGTATTGTGGATCGTAACGGTCGTATCCGTAGGTTCCGGCCCCCCGTTCCAGAGGAACGTGGCATTGAAGAGTGACTTGACTGCGAAACCGTACTGGTTGCCAATGACGAGCGGCAGACAAAAATACGCATGGCGGGAAAACCACTCGCGCTTATTGTCACCACGCAGCGAGTAGTACACCTCGTCGTGCTTGCCGCGGTAGTAGTCGTCGTAGGGAATGACGGCGATGATGTTGTCCGGTACCGTGATCACGCTTCACCCGTGTTTAAAAGACGTAGCGCCGCATCGCATCAAAGGTCAGGAAGGAGGCGATGGTATGACGCATGCCCTGCTCCACCCGCCGCACACCATGCAGGAAGAACAACGTCCCGGGGAAAACGATCAGGGTTCGCGGGTCCGGCTTCAACTCGATACCGAGATTCGGAAAGTAGATTTCACCACCGACATAGTCATCGTTCAGATAGATCACCGAAGCGAAGTCACGCCAAGGGAAAGGATGCGGCGCGCCACCCGGGTTTTCGCTGTCGGCATGCGGCTGCAACTCGTAGCCTGCCGGCCATCGAGCGTAGTTGACGAGATCTGAATAGATGGGCGGAGACTCGCCGAACTCAGCCGCAAGCAAGGCCGTGAGCCGCTCGATCGTTCTTGACTGCAGATCCCGCAGCGTTTGACGAATGGACGGATCCGGAATCTGCTCCGGCATCAAGGTTCGCCCCTGCCAGTAGTCACCGTTCGGAGTCGTCTCGCCAAAGAGCTCGATCCGCGCATCGGCAAACCCGAGCAGTGCGGCGTGCTCTTCGCGGGTCAGAAAATCCGGCTCGATCAGCGGAAACGCAGGCAGCGCGTCGATTTCAGCGCGGGTGATGGCGGACACGACTCACCCCTCTGAGCCTTCGTCGGCCGCCTCTTTGGAATTCTCGCCCGCCTTGAGCTGCGCGACTCTGATGCGCAGGGTGCGCTCCATGACCTCGAGGGCCACCGATTCGGGCCAGCCATTGGCGATCATGGACTGAAGCAAGCCCTCGGGCGTTTGCCCGGCCTCGACTTGCTTGACGATCCAGCGCCGCAGTTCCGGCGTAACGCGTCCATGGCTCATGGGGCGAGAGAATACCGCAGTCGCAGGTCTTTAGGCTCCCGGCAGACGGTGGTTACGGAACGTCTCGCGCAGCCGGGCCTTGAGCATCTTGCCCGTCGCGCCGAGCGGGATGCTGTCGACGAACACCACGTCATCCGGCACCTGCCACTTGGCCACCTTGCCCGCGAAAAAGTCGAGGATCTCGCGCGGCGTCACCTCCACACCCGGCTTTCGAACCACCACCAGCAGCGGTCGCTCGTCCCATTTCGGATGCGGGACGGCGATGCAAGCGGCCATGGCCACGGCCGGATGCGCCATGGCGATATTTTCCACGTCGATCGAGCTGATCCACTCACCACCCGACTTGATCACATCCTTGCTGCGATCCGTGATCTGCATGAATCCGTCAGGGTCGATGGTGGCCACGTCCCCAGTTGGGAACCAACCATCCACCAAGGGTGGCGTCAATTTGCCGCCGAGAGCGCCGCTGAAATACTCGGCGACCACCCAAGGCCCACGCACGAGCAGATCGCCCGCCGACTTGCCATCCCAAGGTAACTCGCGACCCGTCTCGTCGACGATCTTCAGATCGATACCGAAGACGGCGCGACCCTGCTTCTCCAGATATCTGCGTTGCTGATCGGCGGGCAACGCCAACTGGGCCAACTTGAGATTGCTGATCGTGCCGAGCGGCGACATCTCCGTCATGCCCCAGCCGTGTTGCACGGTGACTCCATAGGCCAGAAAACGTTCAATCATCGAAGGCGGACACGCCGAACCACCGATCAAAGTGCGGTTCAGCGTATTGAAACGGCCTCTGATGGAGTCGACATGATTCAGCAAGGCGAGCCATACCGTCGGAACGCCCGCCGCGGCCGTGGCCTTCTCGCTCTCGAGCA
>CAISHQ010000014.1 GCA_903885195.1 uncultured Pseudomonadota bacterium
GCTGCGTCGCATCGAGCCCACCGCTCGCCTGCCAGTTCTCGTAGCTCTGCCAGTTCGACACCAGCGGCTGATAGAACGCCGTCTGATAGCGCTGCATGGTGTGTGCCGCACCAAAGAAATGGCCGCCGGGCGAGACCTCCCGCTGCGCCTCAAGACCAAGCTCCGCCTCATCGACGACGAGGGGCTGCAGAAACTCAATCATCATCTGCAGCATCTCGACATCGAGCACGAGCTTCTCGAACGAGGCCACGAGCCCGCCTTCCTGCCAGCCCGCCGCGTGGTAGATGAGATTGCCGTGCCCGAGCATGGCGCCCCACAGCGACATCTGCGTCTCGTAGGCGCCTTGCGCGTCGGCCGAATTCGACGCACTCGCGTTCGAGGTGCGGTATGGCAGGCGGTAACGCCGTGCGAGTTGGCCGCTCGCGATATTCGCCTTGGCATTCTCCGGAGTGCCGAAGGCCGGAGCGCCCGAGCGCATGTCGACGTTGGAGGTGAACGCGCCATACATCACAGGCGTGCCAGGCCGCACAGCCTGCGCCAGCACGAGCCCGAAGAGCACTTCGGCATTCTGCTGCGCCAGCGCCCCGGCGAGTGACACGGGCGCCATGGCGCCCATCAGTGTGAACGGCGTGACCACCACCGGCTGCCCATAGCGCGCCATGGTCATGAGCCCATCGGCCATGGCTTCATCGAATCGACGGGGACTGTTGACCGAGATAATGGTGAGTACACCCGGACTCTCGGCCATCTGCTCAGCGGTGATGCCGCGCGCGATCGCCATCATCTCGATCCCATCACGCGCTCGGCCCGCGCCGATCGCCGTGCAGTGATAGGCGAGGTCCGAGTAAACGAGGTTCGCGCGGTAGGCGTCGAGGTGGCGCGAGTTGGCCGGCAACTCCACGGGCGCGCAGACTTGATTGCCGATCAGATGGATCGCATTGAAGTAATGCGCAAGCCGAATGAAATCGCAGTAGTCGGCGTAGTTACCGGCGCGCCGTCCGCGCTCGAAATCGTGCACGAAGGGCGGCCCCGCTACGAGCCCGAAGGCGACGTTGCGTCCGCCTATGACGAGCTGCTTGGCGGGATTGCGCGAGGTCAGGGTGAAAGTGGACGGTGCCTGCGACAGGGCCCATTCGACGATTACACGATCGAGCTTGACCACTCCGCTCGCCTCGTCCACGAGGGCGCCGCGCTCGCGCAGCAGGTCGCGCGCTGCCGCCGACATCAACTCGACCCCGATCTGCTCGAGCATCTTCAGCGAGGTCTCGTGGATGGCCTCGATCTGATCGCTCGACAGCACCTCGAACGGCACATACGGATTGCTCACGGCGCGCCAGTCCAACTGCGCCAGTGGACTCTGGGCGGATCGTCGGGTTCGACTCGCGGGTCTCATGTGCGAAGTCTTGCCCCTTGGCGTCCAAAGCGTTGCACCGATGCGACCTGCCGAGACCGGATTGCGCCACGGGCGGGAACTTCTGCTTTCGGGTAGACTCCAACTCATACTTTTGAAGGGGGCGACCGGCTTTGACGTGGGTTGCGAACCTTCAGGGGCGTGCCGAGGTGCAGTGAACCTCGTAAAACTTTGCTGCAAACTACAGTTGCCAACGACGACAACTACGCTCTGGCGGCTTAATCCCGCCTAACCTCTGACCGGCTGGTGCCTATAACACCGAATCAGGGGACGCGCTTATAGGATCGCGGTCTGCCGTGCGACAGGGCAGTTCCGTTAAGAGTCACTGTCGCTGGCTGAGCGTCTTCCCTGCTCCTCGGGTAGCGTGAGGCGAGATACAAAGAGAGAGCTACGCATGTAGATCCTGAAGTCTAGTGCTTGCGGACGCGGGTTCGATTCCCGCCGCCTCCACCATATTGTCCTCTGTAGCACTCTGAAGAACTCTGAATACGTAGATAAAACAAGCATTTAAATGCACTTCAAACTCTGCAGATTTCCATTGTCATCTGGGGGTATCTGCTGAAACTTGGGGGTACACTTAGGGGTATGTTCCCTATGACCTGACCCGGTATTTTTGGTCCATGTTTAATGTTCATAAAAGGGACAGGAGACGTGGACGATGGCGAAGCAGAGATACACGACCGAGGA
>CAISHQ010000015.1 GCA_903885195.1 uncultured Pseudomonadota bacterium
ACGCGGATCACCCGCACGCCGAGGTTGCGGGCAAAGATATCCATGACGGCATCACCCTCGCGGTGACGCAGCAGACCGTGATCGACGAACACGCAGACGAGCTGATCGCCGATGGCCTTGTGCAGCAGCGCCGCCACCACCGATGAATCGACACCGCCCGAGAGCCCGAGCAGCACGCGACCCTGCCCTACCTGCGCGCGCACGCGAGCGATGGCATCGTCGATGATATTGCCCGGGTTCCAACTCGCCGCGCAGCCGCAGATGTCGCGCAGGAAGCGCGCGTAGATCTGTGCGCCCTGCCGGGTATGCGTGACTTCGGGGTGGAACTGCAGGGCGTAGAAGCGCCGCGTCTCATCCGCCATGCCGCCGATCGGCAGATCGGGCGTCGAAGAAATCACCTTGAACCCCGGCGGCAACTCCACCACGCGATCGCCATGGCTCATCCACACATCAAGCAGCCCGTGGCCCTGCTCGTTGACGCGATCCTCGATGCCCTGTAGCAACGCGGAGTGTCCGCGCGCGCGGATCTCGGCATAACCGAATTCATGCACCGCACCCGGCTCGACGCGACCGCCGAGCTGCGCAGCCATGGTCTGCATGCCATAGCAGATGCCGAGCACCGGTACGCCGAGCTCGAATACCGCGGCCGGAGCCGCGGGCGCACCTGCGACCGTCACCGACTCGGGACCGCCCGAAAGAATGATGCCCTTGGCGCCGAAGGCGCGGACGTCCGCCTCACCCGCATCCCAGGGGTGGATTTCGCAGTACACGCCGAGTTCGCGCACACGCCGCGCAATGAGCTGGGTGTACTGGGAACCGAAATCGAGGATCAGAATCCGGTCGGCGTGGATGTCGGCCGCTGCAGTGCCAGTCATGAGATGCGGTAGTTCGGCGCTTCTTTGGTGATGCTCACATCGTGGACATGCGACTCGCGCACACCCGCCGTGGTAATCCGCACGAACTGCGGCCGGCTGCGCATCTGCGAAATATCGTGACTGCCCGTATACCCCATCGCAGCGCGCAGGCCGCCCGCGAGCTGATGCAGGATGTGCACGATGCTGCCCTTGTACGGCACGCGACCCTCGATGCCCTCGGGCACGAGTTTTTCGAGTTCAGTGGTGGTGTCCTGAAAGTAGCGATCACTCGACCCGTGACGCTCGGCCATCGCACCGAGCGAACCCATGCCGCGATAGCTCTTGAAGCTCGCGCCCTGGAAGAGCTCGACATCACCCGGAGATTCTTCGGTGCCGGCGAACAGACCGCCGATCATCACGCAGTGGGCCCCGGCCGCGAGCGCCTTGGCGATATCGCCCGAGTAACGAATGCCACCATCGGCGATCAACGGCACATCGGTGCCCGCAAGGCCCGCTGCCACATTCGAGATCGCAGTGATCTGCGGCACGCCGACACCGGCGACGATACGCGTGGTGCAGATCGAGCCTGGGCCGATACCGACCTTCACGCCATCGGCGCCCGCCTTGGCGAGCGTCTGCGCGGCCTCAGCCGTAACGATATTGCCCGCGATCACCTGCAAGTCGTTCCAGCGATCCTTGATGCGCTCGACCATTTGGATGACGCCGCGCGAGTGACCATGCGAAGTGTCGACGACCACGACATCGACGCCCGCCTCGCGCAGCGCAATGACGCGATCGAGCGTGTCAGGGGACGTGCCAACGGCCGCGCCCACCCGCAGTCGTCCGCCCTCATCCTTGCAGGCGCGCGGGCGCTCGGTCGCCTTCTGAATGTCCTTGACGGTAATCAGGCCTTTCAACTCGAAGCGATCGCCGACCACGATCACCTTCTCGATGCGGTGCTTGTGGAACAGCGCCAGAACTTCATCGCGCGGTGCGTTCTCGCGCACGGTGACGAGCCGCTCTTGCGGCGTCATCACGCTTGAGACGGGCGCATCGAGATGAGTCTCAAATCGCAAGTCGCGGCTCGTGACGATGCCGACGACCTGATTGCCGCGCACCACCGGCATGCCGGAGATGCCGCGCGCCTTGGTGAGTTCGAGAACCTGCCGGATGGTCGCATCGGGTGATACGGTGATCGGATCGAGCACGACGCCGCTTTCGAATTTTTTGACGCGATCGACCTCGCGCGCCTGCGCCTCGATGGTCATGCTCTTGTGGACGATGCCGATGCCGCCTTCCTGGGCGATGGCGATGGCGAGCCGCGCCTCGGTGACGGTGTCCATGGCGGCCGAGACCACCGGCAGGTTGAGGCGAATGCGCCGCGTCAGCTGGGTCGACAGGTCGACTTCGCGCGGCAGAACGTCCGAGTACGCCGGGACCAAAAGCACGTCGTCGAAGGTGAGTGCTTCTTCGAGGATTCGCATGGAGGGGGCCGTCCAGAGAGGTTTGGACGGCGCATTCTACGCAGGGCGGCAAACCCGGTAAACTTGCAGGCCTCTTGGCACTTTACAGCCCACCCACCACCCGGACGACCGCGGCCCCGACCCGGGGGGAGCGGGACATCTACACCGTCGGGCGGCTCAACCGCGAGGTTCGCCAGCTCCTCGAGCACGGCATGCCGCAGCTGTGGGTCGAGGGTGAGGTCTCCAACTTCTCGCGACCCGCCTCCGGGCACTGGTATTTCAGCCTCAAGGACCAGGATGCGCAGGTCCGCTGCGCCATGTTCCGCGGCCGCAATGCGTTGCTGCGCTTTACGCCCACCAACGGCCAGCGGGTGCTCGCCCGAGTGCGGGTGGGCATGTTCGAATCCCGGGGTGAGTACCAATTGCAGGTCGAGCACCTCGAGGACTCGGGGGTCGGTGCGCTGCGGCGCGAGTACGATCTGCTGCGCGCGAGGCTCGAGGCGGAGGGGCTCTTCGCGCAGGCGCTGAAACGACCCCTGCCGACCGCCCCATCCTGCATCGGCGTAATCACCTCGCCGACCGGGGCTGCGATCCGCGACATTCTCAACATCCTTGCTCGACGCTTTCCGGCGGCGAGAGTGGTGATTTACCCGAGCGCCGTGCAGGGCAAAGAGGCGGTCGGCCAGTTGCTCGAAGCGGTCGCCACCGCCGCTGCCCGCGCCGAGTGCGAAGTGGTGATCATCGCCCGCGGCGGCGGTTCACTGGAGGACCTGTGGGCCTTCAACGACGAGCAACTCGCTCGAGCGCTGCGCGCGCTGCCAATGCCGGTCGTGAGCGGCATCGGCCACGAGATCGACTTCACCATCGCCGACTTCGTCGCCGACCTGCGCGCTCCCACGCCCTCGGGGGCCGCCGAGCTCGTCGTGCCGGATGCCACGGCCTGGCGCACCAGCCTGGCACGACTCGCCGCACGCTTCGCGCAGTCGATGCAACGCCAGTTGCGCGACGACGCGGAGGCCTTGCGTGCACTCAACCGTCGCCTTGCGCTCGCCCACCCCGGCCAGCGGTTGCGGCAGGGCGCGCAGCGACTCGATGACCTCGAACAACGCCTCGGCAGCCAGATCCTGCTGCATCTGGCCGAGGCGCGTGGCCGACTGGCCGGTGCCAGCGCGGGCCTGACGCAGGTCTCGCCGGCGCGCGAGCTCGCGCGGCAGGTGCAGCGGCACGCTGCGCTCGATGCGCGCCTGCGTCAGTCGTTGCCGCGCCTGCTCACGCAGCGTCGGCAGGCTTTTGAGCTCGCCAAGCGCACGCTCGATGCGGTGAGCCCACTCGCCACGCTCGATCGCGGATTTGCCATCGTCACCCGTCGCAGCGATGGTCGGCTGATCCGCGACAGTGGCGAGTTGGTACGCGGCGAAACCATTGAAGCGCGCCTCGGGCGCGGTCGAGTGCGCGCGCAAGTCACCGATGTGGCCGAAGGGGAGTTCGAATCGTGAAGACTGCGCTGCTGATCGTTGTTGCCCTGCTGAGCGGCCTCGCCGATGCGATGCCGACCGACTGGCCGCGCGCCAGTGCGGTGCCGGGCGGCGTGGCGCTCATTGAACTCGAAGGCTCGAGCGACACGGCACCCGCGGTCACCTTCGAGGGAGATCGGGTGATGGTCGTGCCGCGCGAGGGCGGCTGGCTCGCCATCGTCGGCATTCCTCTCGCCCGCGAGCCTGGAGCTGCCCTGCTCACCATCCAGCAAGGCGTAAACCGGCTCACGCGCGGGTTCACCGTGGCGGGCAAAACCTATCGCACGCAGGCGTTGAAAGTCGCGCCCAAGCATGTCGATTTGTCTGCCGAAGATGCCGCGCGCGTCGAGCGTGAGCAGCCGCACATCCGCGCAACCGTCGCCACCTTCAGTGCCGCAGCGCCCGCCACGATGCGCTTCATCTCGCCGGTCAAAGGGCCGCGTTCGAGCTCATTCGGGCTGCGGCGCGTGTTCAACAGCCAGCCGCGCAATCCGCACTCGGGCATGGACATCGCTGCACCCATCGGCACACCCGTGGTGGCCCCGGCGCCCGGTCGGGTCATCGACACGGGCGACTATTTTTTCAATGGACAGTCGGTGTTCATCGACCATGGACAGGGTCTCGTCACGCTCTACTGTCACTTGAGTGCGATCAGCGTGACGCCGGGTACTGAGGTGAAAGCCGGGCAGAAAATCGGCGAGGTGGGCGCCACCGGTCGCGTCACGGGCCCCCATCTGCATTGGGGCGTGGCGCTCAATCGCGCTTTCGTCGACCCCGCCCTTTTTCTAGATTCGGCTTCGGGCGCCCCCTGAGGCGTACGAAGGGATTGGCATCCGTGCGGTACTCGACCGCCACGGGTGAGGCGAAGAGGTCGAACTCACGCCGAAACACATTGGCAAGGTAGCGCGTGTAGGACTCGGGCACATGAGCCGTTTGGTTACCGTGCACGATGATCCGCGGCGGATTGCGTCCGCCCTGGTGCGCATAGCGCAGCTTGATACGACGGCCACGAACCATCGGCGGCTGGTGCTGGGCGATGGCCCGTTCGAGAGTCTTGCTGAGCTTCGGCGTCGGGATCTCTGTCATCGCCGCGTCGTAGGCACGGATCGTTGCCGCGACCAACTCGCCCACTCCGGTGCCATGCCGCGCCGAGATGAAATGCACCGGCGCATACGGCACGAAGTCGAGCTTCAGTTCGAGCTGGCGACGAATCTCGTCGCGCTGCTCCATCGGAATGCCATCCCACTTGTTGACGGCGATCAGTAGCGCCCGACCACGCGCAAGAGCGAGACCGAGCACGCTCGCATCCTGCTCGCCGATGCTGTCATGGGCATCGACCACGAAAATCACCACGTGTGCCGTATCGATGGCCTGCAGCGTCTTGGCAACACTCGCCTTCTCGACGAAGTCCTCGACTTTGCCGCGCCGCCGTACACCCGCCGTATCGATAAGCGTGAACTGGCGCTCATCACGTTCGAATGGCACGAAGATACTGTCGCGGGTGGTGCCCGGCATGTCGCTCGCGATCACCCGGTCGTCGCCGATCAGGCGGTTGACGAGGGTGCTCTTGCCGACGTTCGGTCGCCCGATGACGGCGATGCGAATGCGACCATCGTCCACCGAGGTCTCGGCCTGCACCGCTGCGGCGTCAAACCCCGCCAGAGCACGCTCCATCAACTCACGACATCCCTCGCCGTGCGCCGACGCGATGGCCAGCGGCTCGCCGAGACCGAGCGAGTGGAAATCAGCCGCTGCAGTCGAAGGATCGAGACCTTCGGCCTTGTTCACGGCGAGAAACACGGCCTTGCCCGAGCGGCGCAGCTCGCGCGCCACGAAGTGATCCTGCGGCGTGAGACCGCTGCGCGCATCGGCCAAAAATATCAGTACGTCGGCCTCGGCGACCGCGCGCTCGGTCTGTAGGCGCATCGGCGCCTCGATGCCCGAGGGCTGCTCGACAAGACCGCCGGTGTCCACAACCACGTAAGGCATGGGCCCCAGTCGACCGTAACCGTACTGGCGATCGCGGGTGACGCCCGGCATGTCGGCCACCAGCGCATCGCGCGTGCCAGTGAGGCGGTTGAATAGCGTCGACTTGCCGACGTTCGGCCGCCCGACGAGCACGACGACGGGCAACATCCCGAAGCTCCTAGCGCGGACGAAGCGCGGTCACGCGGCCTTCGTCATCCTGGAAAACGACCAAATCACCGACGACGACCGGCGGATTGCTGATGCGACCGCCCGTCTTGCTACGCGCCACGAACGCTCCGGTCTCGACGTCGAGCCAGTGCACGTAGCCTTCAAAATCCGCCACCGCCACGTGCTTGCCGATCACGGCGGGTGCAGACAGGCGGCGCATGCGCAGGCCCGACTGCTTCCACAGATCGACGCCCGAGCGACGACGCAGTGCCAGAACTTCACCCTCGGCGTTGGAGATGTAGACACGCTCGTCGTCGACGTCGAGCCCGCGATGGCTCGACACTTCGCGCGACCACCACGCCTGACCCGAATCGAGCGCCAGCATCGCGACGCGGCCCTGGAAGCCCGCGACAAAGATGTCCTGCCCGGAGATCTTCACGGCTGAGTCGATATCGACGATGCGCTCGAGCTCGGTACGGCCGCGCGCGGGCGAGACCAGCTGCTCCCAGAACACTTCACCATTGCGCGTCGCCACCGACAGCACTCGACCATTGTCGAAACCGCAGATCGCCGCGTTGCCCGCGATCACGGGACTCGCCACACCGCGAAGCGTCAGACGCGGAATCTGCTGGTCCTCACGCCAGATCTGACGGCCGTCGTCAGTGGCAAGGCCAACCAATTGACCTGCGACGGTCCGCACAATGACCGCATCGGCCGCGACGGCGGGTGCGGAGAGCACCTCGCCGCCCACCTGCACGCTCCAACGGCGAGCGCCGCTGGCCTGCTCGAGGGCAATCACCTCGCCGTTGACACCGCCGACGACCACGAGTCCAGCACCAACG
>CAISHQ010000016.1 GCA_903885195.1 uncultured Pseudomonadota bacterium
CCGGGCATCGTGCACATCGGTCAGCCGTACTGGTTCGAGTGCGGCGGTGAGCTCACCGCCGAGGACTTTGGCCTGCAGGCCGCCCGGGAGCTCGAACAAAAAATCCTGGAGTTGGGGCCGGAGAACGTGGCTGCCTTTATCGGCGAGCCCGTGCAGGGCGCAGGCGGGGTGATCATTCCCCCGACGACCTACTGGCCCGAGATCCAGCGCATCGTGGATCGCTACGGCATCCTGCTCGCCTCGGATGAGGTGATCTGCGGCTTTGGACGCACCGGGCAGTGGTTCGGTTGCGAGCACTACGGTACCCGGCCCGACTTCATGACGCTCGCCAAGGCGATTACCTCGGGCTACGTGCCGCTGGGTGCGCTCATGGTCAGCGACCGCGTCGCCGATGTTTTGATCGCCGAAGGCGGTGAGTTTGCCCACGGCTACACCTATTCGGGCCATCCGGTTGCAGCGGCTGTGGCGCTCGCCAACCTCGAAATCATGCAACGTGAGCGGGTCATTGAGCGGGTACGCGACACGCTGACCCCGTATTGGGCGACGCGTTGGGCGGAACTGGGGGACCATCCGCTCGTTGGGGAGGCGAGGTCCTTGGGTCTCTTCGGAGCCCTGGAGCTCGTACCGCGCAAACCCTCCCGTACATTCTTTCCGGAGCGGGGCAGCGTCGGGACCCGCGCCCGGGATCTCGCCATCGGCAATGGGCTCGTCATGCGCGCCGTATGGGACACCCTGATCGTGGCGCCCCCGCTTGTGATCCGCGAGTCGGAGATCGACGAGCTCGTCGACAAGGCTCGTCTGACCCTCGACCAGCTCCGTGACGCACTGCATCGGGACGGGCTCGTCTGAGCTCAGCGCGCCGCGGCCTTTCCTGCACGGCGTCGCTGCGTTATAAAAGCGGCAGGTGCCCGCCGAGGCACCGTTTCCTGCCCCTCACCACGCTCACAGGGAGAGATCCGCACCATGATTAAAACGGTCCGATCCGCAGCGCTTGCCGTCGCGGTGGCCGCCGCGCTCGTCGGCTGCAGCAGCAGCAAGCCGGTGGAGAAGCTCAACGTCTACAACTGGTCGGACTATATCGACGAGTCCGTCATCACCGACTTCGAAAAGGAAACCGGCATCGACGTCACGTACGATGTCTTCGACTCGAACGAGGTGCTCGAGACCAAGTTGCTGGCGGGCAGCACGGGCTATGACATCGTGGTGCCGTCGGCGTCGTTCCTCGAGCGTCAGATCAAGGCAGGCATCTTTCAGAAGCTCGACAAGGCTCAACTGCCCAACCTTAAGAACCTCGATTCTGAGATCACCGCGCAGATCGCGCGACACGATCCCGGCAACGAGCACTCGGTGAACTATCTTTGGGGAACCTCGGGCGTCGGCTACAACGTCGGCAAGATCAAAGAGCGCATGGCCGATGCGCCGCTCGATAGCTTCGCCATGTTCTACGATCCGAAGGTGGTCGCGAAGTTCGCAGACTGCGGCGTGTCGATCCTCGATGCGCCCTCCGAAGTGCTCGGTACCGTGCTCATTTATCTCGGCAAGGATCCGAACAGCGAGAGCCCCGAGGATCTCGCGGCCGCCGAAAAGGTGCTGATGTCCATCCGTCCGTTCGTCAAATACGTCCACTCTTCGAAGTACATCGACGATCTGGCCAACGGCGAGATTTGCCTGACGCTCGGCTGGTCGGGCGATGTGCTGCAGGCGCGTGACCGCGCGGCCGAAGCCAAGAATGGCGTCGAGGTGGCGTACAAGATCCCGCGTGAGGGTGCGGTGATGTTCTTCGACATGCTCGCGATCCCCAAGGATGCGAAGAACGTTAAGAACGCGCACATCTTTATCAACTACCTGTTGCGACCGGAAGTTGCTGCCAAGAACACCAACTACGTCAACTTTGCCAACAGCAACGCGGCGTCGGCCACCTTGGTCAATCCCGAAGTGCTCAACGACCCTGGCGTCTACCCGACGGCCGATGTGAAGCCGAAGCTCAACGTGGATCTGGCCGAGAGCGATGCGTTCACGCAGTTGCTGACGGCCTCGTGGACCCGTTTCAAGGCGGGCAGCTGATTCGCGAGTTCTACGCAGATCGTGCGGCGGGGTCGGGCTACGACCTCGCCGCCGGTTGACCCATAAAAAGATTTGCCCGCACAGGGGAGCGAGATGGCCGAGCGGGTTGTCGATCGACAGAACCAATATTTGCGGATCGAGAGCGTCACCAAGCGCTTTGGTGATTTCGTCGCCGTCGATAACGTCTCGTTAAGCATTTTCAAGGGCGAAATTTTCTGTCTGCTGGGTGGTTCGGGCTGCGGCAAGACGACGCTGCTGCGCATGCTGGCAGGGTTCGAGTCGCCCACATCCGGTCGCATCTTGATCGACGGGCAGGACATGTCGGGCATCCCGCCGTACGAGCGTCCGGTCAACATGATGTTCCAGTCGTATGCCTTGTTCCCGCACATGACGGTAGCGGCCAACGTGGCATTTGGTCTCGAGCAGGAGGGCGTGGCCCGCCCTGAGATCGAGCGGCGCGTGCGCGAGATGCTCGATATCGTCAAGCTCGGCGAATTCGCCAAGCGTAAGCCGCATCAGCTCTCGGGCGGCCAGCGCCAGCGCGTGGCGCTTGCGCGGGCGCTCATCAAGAAGCCCAAGTTGCTCTTGCTCGATGAGCCGCTCGGAGCGCTCGACAAGAAGCTGCGCGAGCATACGCAGTTCGAGCTGATCAATCTTCAGGAACAGCTTGGCGTCACCTTTGTGGTCGTCACCCACGATCAGGAGGAGGCGATGACCCTGGCCTCGCGCATCGGGGTGATGAACAAGGGCCAGATCGTGCAGGTCGGCACGCCGACCGAGATATACGAGTTTCCGAACTCGCGCTTCGTCGCGGATTTCATCGGCTCGGTCAATATGTTCGAGGGTCGACTCATCGAGGACGAGCCGGGACACGTGCGGATCCGCTGTGACGATCTCGATACCACCGTCTTCGTCAGTCATGGCATCAGCGCGGCACCGGATGCCCGCGTGTTCGTGGCGATTCGGCCCGAGAAGATCGAAATGACCCGAGGGCAGGCGGCCGAGGGCGAAAATTGCGTGGGCGGCGTGGTGCGTGAAATAGCCTATATGGGTGACATGTCCGTGTATCTGGTGCGACTCGACGGTGGGCGCACCGTGCGGGTGACCATACCGAATATCGAACGGCACGAAGAGCGCATCGTGTGGGACGAGCGTGTGGTGCTGCGCTGGCAGCCGTCCAGTCCGGTCGTGCTGACCCAATAGCAGGCCGTGGCCACGTCAACCTTCGCTGCAGTGTCTACGGCGCTCTCCGCCGGACGGAGACTTGTCACCGCAGTGCCGTATTTCTGGCTCGCGGTGTTCTTCGCGGTGCCGTTCGCAATCGTCTTCAAGATCTCGTTCTCATACATGGTGCCCGCGCAGCCGGGTTACGCGCCGCTGTTCGAGTGGCTGGAGGAATCGCGCCGTCTGGTCGCCACCTTCAATCTCGCCAACTATCAGGTGCTGTTGCAGGACAGTCTGTACCTCAACACGTTTCTGTATTCGCTGAAGGTGGCGGCGATCTCGACGGTGCTGTGTCTGCTGCTGGGCTACCCCATGGCCTATGCGATCGCTCGGTCCGCACCGACGACACGGAATCTCTTTTTGATGTTGATCATCCTGCCGTTCTGGACGTCGTTCCTGCTGCGGGTCTATGCCTGGATCGGCTTGCTGAAGACTAACGGTGTAATCAACAACACTTTGCTGTCGCTCGGCATCATCGACCAGCCGCTGGTGTTGCTCTACACGGACTTCGCGGTGTACGTCGGCATCGTCTACTCGTACCTGCCGTTCATGATCCTGCCGCTGTACTCGAATCTAGAGAAGCATGATCTGACGCTGCTCGAGGCGGCCGCCGATCTCGGCGCAAGGCCATTCAAGGCGTTTTTCAAGATTACGTTGCCGCTCTCCATGCCCGGGATCGTGGCCGGTTGTCTGCTGGTGTTCATTCCCGCTGTCGGCGAGTTCGTCATTCCCTCACTGCTGGGTCGGACTGATCAGCTGATGATCGGCACGGTGCTCTCCGCGCAGTTCTTTGGCGCACGCAACTGGCCGGTGGCGAGCGCCGTGGCGATTGGTTTATTGCTGGTGCTGCTGCTGCCGATCCTGCTGTTCCAGCGCTACCAGCAGCGTGAGCTTGAGGCGTCCCGCCGATGAACGATCGCGGCCTGTTTAGAAAGTCGATCCTGGGGCTGGGGCTCGCGTTCCTCTACGTCCCCATCCTGTCGATGATGTTTTTCTCGTTCAATAATTCGCGGCTCGTCACGGTGTGGGATGCGGAGAACTCACCAACGCTGCGCTGGTACGTGCGCCTTTTCGAGAACGAGCAGTTGCTGGGTGCCGCCTGGATCTCGATCAAGATTGCGGCTTTGTCGGCGAGCGGCGCGGCCATCCTCGGCACTCTGGCGGGTCTCGTGCTGACTCGCTTCGGTCCGTTTCGCGGCCGGGCGCTGTTGTCGGCGATGACCACGGCACCGCTCGTGATGCCCGAGGTCATCATGGGCATCGCGATGCTGCTGCTGTTCGTGGCCCTAGAGCAAATGATCGGCTGGCCGGAGGGGCGCGGGCTACTCACCATCACCATCGCCCACGTTACGTTCACCATGGCCTACGTCACGGTGGTAGTGCAGTCGCGCCTCGCGGGTTTCGACGACGCGTTGGAAGAGGCAGCGCTCGATCTTGGCGCAAAACCTGCCACGGTGTTTTTCAAGATCACGCTACCGTTGATCATGCCGGCCATCGTGTCGGGCTGGTTGCTGGCCTTCACGTTGTCATGGGATGACGTCGTGATCTCCCAGTTCGTTTCAGGTCCCGGGTCCTCGACCTTGCCGATGGAGATCTTCTCGCGGGTTCGCCGCGGCGTGAGCCCGGACATCAATGCGCTCGCTACTATCATGGTGCTCATCGTCGCCACAGGTGTTGTCGCCTCGACCATTTGGATGAAGCGGCAGGAACGCAAACGTGCGCTCGAGGAACAGATGGCGCGCAGCGACACGCCATGAGGCCGGACGCCAATTGATGACTCGCAGCATAGGCATTGATGTGGGCGGCTCGACACTGCGTGTCGCCGAGGTCGATTTGCTCTCTGGCCACGCGCAGGAGGGCATGCAGAGTATTCCGATGCCCAAGGGCGCGCAGCCCGACGATGTTCTCACCGTGCTAGCGCGAGCTTTGGAGAGATACGATTCCGAACTGCCCGTGGGTCTCGCGTTTCCGACCGTCGCGCAGCACGGCTATGCGCGCACGGCAGCCAACGTGCACGAGTCGTGGATTGGGCTCGATGTGCAGCGCGAGTTTGCGCGCCGTTGTCACCGGAGGGTGCTGTTTCTCAATGACGCGGACGCGGCGGGCGTTGCCGAGATGCACTTCGGTGCCGGTCGACAGCTCGCGGCCGAGGTCGCCGCGGGTGGCGCTGCGGCCCGGCGAGTCGTGGTGCTGACGTTCGGCACGGGGATCGGCAGTGCGCTGTTTCTCGATGGTGAACTGTGGCCGAACACCGAGCTCGGGCATCTGATGCTGCCGGGCGTGACGGATGTCGACGGCGAGGGTTACGCGGCGGCGAGCGTGCGTACTCGGCTCGCGCTCGATTGGCCAGCATGGACGCAACGGGTCAACCGTTATCTACACGAACTGCATCGGCTGCTGTGGCCTGACGTATTCATTCTGGGCGGCGCCGTCAGCGAACGTGCCGAGGAGTGGATGCCGCTGCTCGAGAGCCCGGCACGCTTGCGGCCTGCGGCGCTGCGCGGTCATGCGGGTGTGGTGGGCGCCGCGTGGGCTGCGGTAACCGATAGAATGGCTCGATGAAATTCGACAATCCGCGTCCCGAGACACAGGTCAACCACCCGCCCGAGATCGAGACGCCGGAGGACAATCGGCCGCTTAATCTGCCGATCTACCAAAACGTCAAATGGCAGACCGATAGCGTCGACGAAAGTCTGCGCGTGCTGCGAGGCGAGAGGGCGGGGTTTTTCTACTCGCGGGTCGGCAACCCGTCGGTTCGGCAACTCGAGCTGCTGCTCGCGCAGTTGCAGGGTCGTAGCAGTTGTCTCGCCTCCGCCTCGGGCGTCAATGCCATCGCGCAGTGCCTGCTGTCGCTGACGAGCGCTGGGGATCACATCGTTTTTTTCATCGAGGGCTATAGCCCGACCCGCCAGATCATCCGCAAGCTGCTGGCGCGTTTTGGTGTGACGCATACGATGCTCTCGATCGAGGATTTGCCTGCGCTCGAACGCGAGCTCGCTGCGCGGCCGACACGACTCGTATTCTTCGAATCACCGACCAACCCGGTGAACAAGATCGCTGACATTGCCGCGATCACCCGTCTGGCACGGCAACACGGCGCGCTGACGGTGCTCGACAATACTGCGGCCGGTTTTCATCAGCACGGGCAGTTCGACGTCGACGTGTTCATCCACAGCCTCACCAAGTTCACGACCGGGGCGGGCGATGTGATGGGTGGCGCGGTTATCGCAGACGAGTCGATCATCGCGCCGATGCGAGCCGACTATGCGCTGCTCGGTGCGCAACTCGACGCCTTGTCGGCGTCGTTGATGGTCCGGGGCATGAAGACTTATTTTGTGCGGTATCGGACTCAGTCTGCAGCCGCCTTGCAGATCGCCAACTTTCTCGAGGCGCACCCGGCGGTGAGCAAGGTTCGCTATCCCGGTCTCGAGTCCCACGCCCACGCGGCTCTGGCACGGGCACAGATGAGTGATTTCGGCACGGTGATCACCTTCGATCTGCGCGCAGGGTTCGAGGCGGGGCGGACATTCGCCGAGTCGCTGCATCTGTTTGCACGAACGCCGAGTTTCGGCTCGACTGAATCGCTCGTTGTGCCGCCACAGATGATGCAGCCGCGGGATTTCTCGCCTGCGGAGTTGCTCGTCTCGGAGATCGGTCCCGGCACCGTGCGTTTGTCGATAGGGCTCGAGGATCCGCTCGATTTGCAGACTGATCTCAGCCGCAGTCTCGAACTCGCCGCTCGTTGATCAGCCGCCGATAGGCAAGGTCAGACCCAGCCAGCGCCCGAGGGAGAGCGCGGGTGTCAGCATCATCCCCGGGACGAAGGCATTGCCGAGCGTGGCGCCACTACCGAGAACCTCGCCTGCGGCATACAGATTCGGAATCGGCGAACCATCCTTGCGTGTGACACGCAGTTGGGCATCCACCGTGACACCCACCGAAGAGGTCGCCGAGTGTCCGAGGTGGGTAACGGCGTAGTAGGGCGCTTTGGTGATCGGTCGCGGCATATGAATGCGACCCAAGCTGTCCTGTCCGCGCGCCACTGCGAGGTTGTAGTCCTCGATGGTCGCCCGAAGACCCGCAGCATCGACGCGTGCTTTGGCTGCGAGTGCTTCGATGGTGTCGGCACGATGGAACATCGGGTGGGTATCGAAGTGGGCGAGGAACTTGTCCCTGCTCCAGTCCGGAATCTGCTGCGGCGCCGCTTCGAGAATCGCCTGATCAAAGACGATCTGGTAGCGCAGCGCCGGCTGCTCAATCAGTGCCTGCTCGCGCTGGTTCGTCAGCGGTTCGTCTTCGCGGATGAAACGTTTGCCGGCGTTGTTGACCCAAATTTCCCACGGCAGGCGCCGTTGCGGCACGGTGTTGAAGCGTGCGTAGACCGTTGCGGGGAACTGCCCGGCGGTCAGGATCGAACCGGTCCCGGGGCGGTGCAGATCGTGACCGCGAAGCACGGCACCTACGGCCGTGGCGAGGCTCAAACCGTCGCCGAGCGCTTGCGGAAACGACCCTGCTGAGTACGCCGGCACCCCGCTGAGTTCAGCGAACAATCGCGGGTTCATGGCATAGCCGCCGCTCGTGAGCAGCACGTGCCGCGCGCGCACGCGAAACTCCGCGCCCGCCGCGTTAGTCGAACCGCTCACGCTCGTCGCTGCGGATAGCGGCTCCGCGCGTACGCCCGTGATTGCACCGCTTCGATCCTGCGTGAGACCGGTCACCCGGGTGCGCAGCCGCAGCGTGATCTGGCCCGAGGCCACGAGGGGTGCCACCTGCGGACGGATTACATCGAGGATGGCGACGCCTTCTTCCTTGGCCCAGATGTAACGCGGTGTGTCGTAGGCCTTGCGGCCTGGACTGTCACCGGTGACTGGATGGTCCGGCAGGGGCTTGAGACCCGTATCGAGCAGCCAATTGACCGTATCCGGTGCCTGCGCGGTGGCAAGCCGGACGACATTGGGGTCGGCTCGGCCGTTGGACAGGCGCATCGCTTCTTCAAAATGCTTTTGCGGTGAATCGACGATGCCCTTGGCGCGCTGGGTGTGCGAGCCCGCAGCGCTGATTTGGCCGTTGGCCATGTGCAGCGTTCCGCCGATGTCCTCAGCCCGATCGAAGACGATGACTCGCGCGCCTCGTCGCGCTGCGAACAGGGCGGCGGGCAAGCCCGCGGTGCCTGCACCCACGATCGCGAGATCGAACACGGTTTCGGAATGTGCCACGGATTCTCCCGCCAAGCCTGCCATCGAGAGTGCACCGGCCACGCCGAGTCCACCGTGAATGAAGGTACGTCGCTTCACCCGCGACGCTCCGCGCCGAAGATGAACCAACCGCCGCTGCCGTGCGGCGGCGCAGGCAGCTCGCCCTTGAGGAAACGCGCATAGCGCTCCTCGCCGAAAGACGCGGCGTCTGGGATGGTGAGCTTGAAGGCATCGGCGGGGAGGAAGCCCGCTTCCTCACACAAGCGAAGCGGATCCTGCTCGCGGTAGTTCGTATAGAACGGCTCGTTGTTGTTGTGCGTATCCCAGTTCCAGAAAAAGTTGTCGTACTCGCTGACGGATGACGCATCCGGCAGTTCCATGTGCACCATCAGGCCACCCGGCGAGAGTAGACGATGGCATTCACGCAGCACGTTGCGAGTGGCCTTGAGCGGAATCTCGTGCAGGAAGAAGCTCGAGACGATCAGGTCGAAGTGCCCGTCCGGGAAGTCGGTACGTTCGGCATTCTGCTGGCTGAAATGCACGGCGATGCCTTCATGCTCGGCCAAGGCATGGCCATAGCGCAGCACCGGCGCACCGCAGTCGATGCCATGGGCCTCGCTTTGCGGAAAGGCGCTCTTGTACGGCAGCAGGTTCTTGCCTGCCGTGGTGCCTAGGTCGAGGATGCGGCGCGGTGTGAAGCCCGGTCGCGTACGCTGAATCCAGTGCGCAATGGACTCGGCAACGACGCCCGGTCGTTTGCGGTAAGGGTGCTGACCGGTGAAGACCTTGCCACCAAAACCCACGACCGCCCCTTGTGCGACGTCGTCCTCGGTGTGTTCCGCAGTGACCCAGCCGGGAGCTAGATGCACATCGAGGGCGTGCAGATAACGTGGGATCTCGAACTGTGGATTGAGCCGGAGTGTGCCGCCCGCCGGATTGTGGGTGGCGAGATCACGCGCAAGATCGATCATTTCGGGCAGCGCGCGTTCGATGGCCGGCTGCACCGATAGATAGCACATCTCCTGCGCGTTGTAGCGCAGCGTGCTGTACAGCCGATGTAGCGGATCGGGCTCCATGACGCGCTCGATGTCACGCCAGGTCGCGGGCTCGGCGCCGCGGGCGCGCAGCGCCGGGGCGACCTCAGATTCGTAGTGACGGCGCACCGCAGCGCGCAGGTCGATGATGGCGTGCTTGCGCAGCATGCTGACGAAAGACTGCCGAGCCCGTTCGTCGTGCGTCGGGCGGAACAGTTCGTCAATGTTCGGGGTTGCGATGTCTTCGGCGCGTGCAGCCATGGTGCGTGTCCTCCGCTATCGAATCGTATCAGTCCGCCTCGCCCCAGTTTGCGGCACGGCGCACCGCAGTCTCGTAGCCGAGACGACCGTAGGCGAGGATGGCGATGCCGATGGCACCGCCTGTGAAACAGACGAGGGCGAGACTCGGCGCGATGCCGGTCGGGTAATCGAACACCGTATCCGACAGCAGGCCGACGGCGCCCGAACCAATGGCGATGCCCACAAGTCCGGTCAGCAGCGTGTAGACCGCAACCACCTGACCGCGCAGCTGGTTGGGCGTGACCTGGTTGAGTGCGGTGAGTGCAGCGGTGACGGCCCAGGTGGCAAACAGCGAGGTGAAGACGTGACCGACCAGAGCGAGCTCCGGCGTCGGCGCAAAGCATTTGGCTGTACCGAATACGGCCCAGGCAAGGCACTGCAGCATCATCACGAGGATCGGGCCGTCCTTGCGGCCGCGCTTGGCCAGCCAAGTGAGCGCGTAGCCTGCGGTGATGGCACTGATGATGCCGAAGGGCACGCCCACCACGGCAAGCGCCAGGGCGATACGCTGCGGCTCCCATTCGTGCACGCGTACGAACAACGTCGGAAACCAGGCGAGCTGCGCGTTGACGATCATGACGTTCATGATCGTCCCCATCATCACTGCGACGAGGGCGATGCGGTTGGTGGACAGCTCGCGCCACAGCGGTACGAGCGATATCTTCGACCCAGCGGCACTCGTGGCTCCGCGTCGTTCCGGCTCACGCATCGTGAGCGCCATGAGCACGGCGAGGATGATGCCGGGCGCGCCGACGATGAGCAGCACCACCTGCCAATCGCTGAAGCGACCGAGCAAGTCAGGCGCCATCGCTTGCACGGAGTCGGCAAGGCCGATCGCTACGCCGCCCAGCATGTAGGCGATGCCGATGCCGATCGAGCCACCCATCGCAAACACGCCGTAGGCACGCGGGCGAAGTTTGGGCGGAAAGTAGTCGGCGATCAGTGACGAGGATCCCGGAGTGATCGTGGCTTCACCGGCGCCCATCACCACGCGTGAGGAAAACAGTCCCCAGAACGATTTGGACAGCCCGCCCGCCATGGTGGCGAAACTCCAGATCGCGAGGCCTCCATACACCACGGGAACACGCTTCCAGCGGTCGATGAGAAAACCGACTGGCAAGGTGAAGAGGCTGTAGAACAGCGCAAATGCGAGCCCCTGGATGATGCCGATCTCTGTGTCGGACAGCTGCAGGTCGGCCTTGATCGGCTTGACCAAAAGGCCGATGACGATTCGATCGACCACACCGAGTGCGTACGACATGACCAGCAACGCCACGACGTACCACGCATAGACCGGATTCGGCCAGGGCTTCGACGGGGCGTTTGTTTCGCTCATGGGCTGGATCCGCGTTCGGGATCGCTGGTCTGCGCAGACGCCGTCGGGTGCATGCGGAAGACACGTTTCAGGTAGGCATCGCGCCAAGCGTCGCGTTCGGTATTCACCGCGGCTTGCGGCTGGAAAGACTCGATTGCTTCGCGGGTGACCGGCACCCCGGCATCGAGCAGTCGCTCGACGGTATCGAGTCTTTCGCGCAGCACAGCGACCTCCGTGGTCAACTCGATGACAAAGGTCATCATCTGGTCGATCGACGGATCATCGAAGAAAACCGGGCGCTTGCCGCGGGTGGTTCGAGGGAGGGTGACCTCGGTGGGTGCTTTGCTCATGGTTTGGGTAGCATAACGCGACGCACACGCATTTCGACGTGGGGGAGCTATCGATGTTGAACACTGCCATCGTTCGGTTGGTTGCAGGCTTGTTGCTCGCAATGGGCCTCGTCTCCACGCCGCTGCCAGCGCAGACCGTGGCCACATCGGCTGCGCCGCAGCCGCAGTTGCTGCGCATCCGTATGGCGACGTTCTCTGCCGCCGACCTCGATGCCGTGGAGCGCGATTACGGCCGCTGGCTCGGCTACAAAGTCCGTGAGCGTGGCGTCGTGTCGCCGGAACTCGCCGGTAGCTGGGGCGCGCCGCGCGCGGCAGGGCGAGCCTATCTGCTCATGAGTTCCGATGCCGCACCCGATGTGTATATTCGCGCCGTTCAGGCCTCGCCGGCGGCTTTGGCCTTGCCGTATCGGCCCTTGACGACTTATGGCTGGAACGGCATCGAACTCATCGTCGACGATCCGGACGGTTTGCACGCGAAGCTCAAGGATTCGCCATTCCGGGTGATCGGTGAGCCGGCGCCACTCGGCGCGTATCCGAGCATCCGCGCATTCCAGGTGGTCGGTCCGAGCGGTGAGGTGCTTTATTTGACCGCGGAAACAGGAGACCGCAGCCGTTCTCTGCTGCCTTTGCCCAACGGTGAGGTCGGCCGAATCTTCATCATGGTGGTGGCTGGACCCGACATCGAGGCGCTGCTCGACTTCTACACAACGCCCTTTGGCTTGACGCGCAACAAGCCGCGCAGCGTGCCGGTCGGTGTGGTGATTCGCGCACAGTCGCTTGCACCGGGTACGGGGTTGCCGCTGACGACTACGCGTCTGGCCCAGCACGGCAACCTGATCGAGTTCGACGGTTACTCTGCCAACGCCGGGCCGCGACCGTTGCCGGAGGGTGACTTGCCGCTCGGTATCGTCTCGACAAGCTTTGCAGTTCGCAAGCTCGACGCATTAAAGCTCGACTGGCTGGCGGCCCCGCAACGACTGCCTGGACTCGCCTACGGCGGGGGCCACGCCGCTTCAGTGCGTGGCCCCGCCGGAGAATGGGTCGAATTGATCGAGGAGTAGAGAGCCCCGATCAGAACTTGTAACGAACGCGGGCGCTCCAGCTGCCCGGACGATCGAGGAACTGGAAGGGGCCGAGCGCCGACGTCGGGTAGGCCTTGTCTTCACAGTTGCGGCAGTCCACCGTCACCGAGAGACCCTCAATGGCGGCGAACTTCAGGTTCAGGCCCGCGTTGATGTAGGTCTGCTTGCCGCTCCAGGTGCCGTTCGTGCTCTGCGGGCTGCCCGTCGTACCGATGGCGTACTCGTCGCTCGCGTTGACGCCGAGGTTCGGCGTCAACGTGATGCCACCGACCGTGAACTCGTAGCTCGCGCTCAGGCTGACGGTGTAGTCCGGCGAACGGACCGGGGTCGCGATGTTGCCGAACTGATCGACGAAGTTGGCGTTGCAGGCCGGCGCGCCCTGATAGAGGCCCGCCGGATTGGCACGACACACCGCCGCCTGATCGAGCACGCGCTGGTTGATGGCGACGTACTTGGCATCCTGCAGGCCGATGCCCGCAGTGATGTTGAGGCCGTCCACCGGCACCCATACCGCATCGATTTCCAGGCCCGAGTTGCGCAGGTCCGCCGGGTTCGTGGTGGTGGAGATCTGCACGCCGTTGATGTCGATGCGCGCGGGGATCTGGATGTCGTCAGTGATGGCGTAGAAGGCGGTCGCGTTGATACGCAGGCGATCACCGAACAGGTCGGCACGCGTGCCGATCTCGTACGACCAGACCTTTTCCGGGGCGAACGGAATGAACGCGTTGTTCACCGTCGCGCGCGCCGGCCAGCCGCCCGACTTGAAGCCGCGCGTGGCCGAGGCAAACACCATTACGTCATCAGACAGGTCGTACTGCAGGGCGACGCGCGGCGTCCAGACGTCTTCATCGAGTTCGAGCGGGATGCCCGCCGCCGCAATCGCGGTGCTCGAGAGCGCCGCGCCGGTCGCGCCGGGGTTGCGCTCGATGCCGAAGGTCTTGGTTTCGCTCGTGTAGCGCAAGCCCGTGGTGAAGGTGACCTTCTCCGCGATCACGTGATCGGCCTGAGCATAAATCGCGTAGGTCTTGAGATCGTTCTTCATGGTGCGGTCGGCTGCGACCGAGAACACACCGGTGGTGGCCACGGTGTTCGCGTTGGCGAAGTCCGTCGAGTTGTCCTCATTCATGAAGTAGAGACCGGCGACCCAGGTCATGTTGCGCTGCGGACTCTTGCCGTTGAGCTTGATCTCCTGCGAGAACTGCGCGTGATCGCCCATGTTGTTCAGCGGCGTGAAGCCACGGGTCGTGGTGACGCGCGGCAGCTCACCGCCCGAGTCGACGAGGAAGTCGTGGTCCGTCTTGCGATATCCCGTGATGGAGGTCAGCGAGATGTTTTCGTTGATGATGCTCTGCACGCTCAGCGTGTAGGCGCGTGTGACCGCCTCGTTGCCGACGTCGAGGGCGGCCTTTGCGCCCGTGAACACGCCGACCAGGGAACCCTGCGTCAGCTTGTTGTTGATGATGCGATTCTCGTTGGCATCGAGCACGTTGAGGAAGTTGGTGTTGCGATCGTCGACGTACTCGGCGACGAAATCGACCGTCACATCGTCGGTCGGCACGAGTCGAACATCGGCACGGAAACCGGTGGCGTCGCGATCGTTGAGCATGCGACCAGTCGAGAGCTGCTTGGCGTAACCGTCGTCCGTGACGCGATACGCCGAGAACTTGGTCAGCAGCGTATCGGAGATCGGCAGATCGACGGAGCCGCGAGCCGTGACCAGACCGAAGCGGCCGACGCCGGCTTCGACATAGCCCTGATATTCCGTACCCGGCTTCTTCATCACCACGTTGATGGCGCCGCCCGTCGTGTTGCGACCGAACAGCGTGCCCTGCGGGCCGCGCAGTACTTCGATGCGCTCGACATCAAACATGCTGAAGTTGTTGTGGTTCTGACGCGAGATGTACACGTCGTCGACGTAGGTGCCCACCGGCAGGTCGAAGGTGGCGATCGACTCGGCATTGCCGAGGCCGCGCACGTAGAGGGAGCTGGAGGTACCGACGCCCACGTTGGCGTTGCCGGTGAGGTTCGGGATGTTGCGCACCAGGTCGTAGGTGTCGAACACTTGCCGGGCAGCAAGCTGCTCCGACGTGAAGGCCGTAATCGCGATGGGAACGTCTTGCAGGCTCTGCGAGCGGCGCTGTGCGGTGACGGTGACCTCTTCAAGCCCGCCTTGGTCTTGGGCATGGCTCGCGGCGGCAGACGAGGCGACGAGGATGGACGCAATACAGGCGTTCAGGGTTCTCATGGGATCAGAGCCTTCCTTGGAAGTGGGGACGGTCGGTTATCGTCTTACAATGATGATGTTTTGGCAATGGCGTCGAACTCGGTACGCCACGAATTGACCTCGGGTCGCGACCCAATCTGCCAGGGATGGAAGCCGGGACGGTACCAGGCGAAGTAGGTGCGCCAGCCGAGCCGGAAGATTCCGGGCGAGAGCCATACATAGCGCCTCACTGCGGCCCGCGCCGCCCGCCGGCTGTAGCCCTCGGCCTCGAGCAGGCGCGCGGCATGACTGCTGATGTTGCCGGTGAAGTTCACGGTGATCAGCGCCATGGTCCACACCCGCAGCCAGTACCGCCGCAGAGGGTTCCAATGGCGGGTGATTTCCATGAATACGTCGAAGGCCACGGCCTTGTGTTCGGTTTCCTCTAGGGCGTGCCAGCGCCAAAGCCGCTCTATGCGTGGTTCGGCTCCGGCAAACAACCGGTCCCCGGCCTCCATGTGCACCTCGGCCATCATCGCCGTGAAGTGCTCGAGGGCGATGGTCGAGACCAGCATGCCAAAGGGGCCCCGGGCGCGCGCCATGGCGATTCGGGCGCGAATCTTAGCGAGTATCTCCGCCACCGGGTAAATCGCCGGATCGACCAGATCGTTGAGGGCCTGATGCTCGCGCGAGTGCAGGGCTTCCTGGGCGATGAAATGGCGGGCGTCATCCTGCAGCGCCGGTGGCAGGCGCTCGCGGTAGTGGCGCACCGCATCGACGAACAGGCGCTCGCCATCCGGAAAGGTCAACGACAGTGCGTTCATCACTGCAGTGCCGACCGGATCACCGCCGAGCCAATGGCGCACGTAGTCCTTCGCAGGCTCAAACCGAATGTCGCGTGGTGTTACCGATAGATCTGTGGGTTTGGAGGTGGTCACAAGCGGTTCCTCGCGTCAGAGCTTACCGCCCGACGGGGGCGATAGGGGAGGATCTCAAGGATGTCGCCCTCGCGGACGCGCCGTTGGATGCCGCGCCAGAAGTCCGCCTCGAGCAGATCCCCGTGACTGTGCACGAACAACTGGCGTTGGGCGTCGCTGAAGGCGAGGAAGTTCAGAAAGGTTTCCGGGAATACGTCGTTGTCCGCGACATAGAACCAGGCCTCGCTGCGCATCTCGTCTTCATCGCTGGTCGCCACCGGTACTTCACGGAAGCGGCAATCGGTGACCTGACAGAGCTCGTCGTAGTCGTAGAAGATCACGCGTCCGTGTCGGGTCACGCCGAAGTTCTTCAGCAACAGATCGCCGGCAAAAATATTGGAGTGGGCCAGATCGCGAATCGACTGACCGTAATCGAGCACGGCACGGTTCGCTGCCTCTTCCGGTGCATCGCGCAGGAAGAGGTTGAGTGGCATCATGCGCCGCTCGATGTACATGTGATCGAAGATGAGATCCTCGCCCTCGACGTGCACGGTCTCTGCAGTCTCTGTGGCCAATTCCTCGAGTAGCTCCGGTGAGAATCGAGCCTTGGGTAGCCGAACCCGCTTGAACTCCTGTGCGTCGACCAATCGACCAGCGCGATCATGCTTGAAGACAAAGCGATATTTATCGAGTACGTCCTGTCGCAGCACGTTCTTGACCGGCGGGAAGCGATCGCGGATCAGCTTGAACACCACATCGAGCGAGGGCAGGGTGAAGCACACCATGACGAGGCCCCGTTCGCCCGCGGCGTGCACGAAGCGATCGTCCGAGCTTTCGAGATGTCGGCTGATTTCGCGAAAGCGCTCGGTCTTGCCCTGTTTGGCCCGGCCGAGCACGGTGAACAATTCGGACAGCGGCTTGCGCGGCAGCAGTTGACGCAGGAAGACGACGGCTTCGACGACCCGCTCGAGATCGACATGAAAATAGGATCGCGTAAACCCGAAGACGATGCTGATGTCGTCCTCATCGAGCATGACCGCATCGATGAACAGGCCTCGCTCGGTGTGCTGCAGCGCGATGACGAGTGGCAGGATTTCGGCCTCGGTCGCCAGATGTCCGACGATATAGGCTCTCGTGCTCTGGAAAAAGATGGGTCTAAGTATCTTGATGTGCAGGAGACGTGGCCGCTCCGGCCGTCGATTGAGGGCGGCTTCGATGTCCTGCACGGCGTGCTCGACGCTGCGATCGAAGTTGATCCAGGGGCAACGCAAATCCAGATCGCCGAGCAAGTCCTCGAACAGCAACTGCAGATCACCGCGAAACCCGTACTCGGTCACTTCCGGGTTGGCGCCCGCACCTTCGAGCGGATCGAGATCCTTACCCGTGAATTCGAGTTCCGGTGCGACGCCGACAGTGCCGAGCGAGCGCCGAGACACCGAACTGAAGAACGTCCGCGCGAAGGCGGCATCGGGGAGACCGGCCGTGCGCGAGTGGAAACGATTGCGGATGCCTTGCCAAAGGTGCCGGTCTTGCGAGCGCTCGCCCAAGTGGGCACGCATCCCCTCGACGAGCCGGTTGACTGACTTGTCGTACAGATCGATGCGCTCGACCGCATCTTGCTGGCTGCCGTGCCAGTCGCGCGCCTCGAATCGCGATTTCGCGCGTCGGGTGATCGCACGAAACTCGCCGTTGTAGGCGGCGAAGGCCGCAGCGATCCGCTGCGCGCTGCTTTCCAACAGGGCATCAGCGGTCACTGCGGCCGGGTCCGTCAAAGATTGCGGATCAGTGCGTCGGCAAACTCGCTGCACTTGACCTCGGTCGCTCCTTCCATCAGGCGCGCGAAGTCGTAGGTGACGGTTTTCTGCGCGATGGTGCGATCCATGGCGGTGATGATCGCATCGGCGGCCTCGGTCCAGCCCATGTACCGCAACATCATCTCACCCGACAGCAACACCGAGCCCGGGTTGACCTTGTCGAGGTTGGCGTATTTCGGTGCCGTGCCGTGGGTGGCCTCGAACACGGCGTGACCGGTGACGTAGTTGATGTTGGCGCCCGGCGCGATGCCGATGCCGCCGACTTGCGCGGCCAGCGCATCGGAGAGGTAGTCACCGTTGAGGTTGCAGGTCGCGAGCACGTCGAACTCGTCGGGACGGGTCAGAACCTGCTGCAAGGTGATGTCGGCGATGGCGTCCTTGATGATGATCTTGCCGGCCTTCTTCGCTGCGTCCATTTCCGCGTTTGCAGCCTTTTCTCCGTCGGCAGCCTTGGTGCGCTCCCACTGCTCCCAGCCGTAGGTTTGACCAGGGAAATCGCGCTCGGCAAGCGCATACGACCAGTTGCGGAATGCGCCTTCCGTGAACTTCTGGATGTTGCCCTTGTGGACGATGGTGACGCTCTTGCGCTTATTGGCGATGGCGTACTCCACTGCCGCACGGAACAGCCGCTCGGTGCCTTCTTGTGAGACCGGCTTGATGCCGATGCCCGACGTGTCCGGGAAACGGATCTTTGCGTAGGCCTTCGGGAAGTGCTCCTTGAACAGAGCCTTGAAACGGCGATTCTCTTCGGTGCCGAGCTCGAACTCGATGCCCGCGTAGATGTCTTCGGTATTCTCGCGGAAGATCACCATGTCGACCTTTTCAGGTGCCTTGACGGGTGAGGGCACGCCCTTGAACCAGCGCACCGGGCGCAGGCAGACGTAGAGATCGAGCAGCTGGCGCAGCGCCACGTTGAGCGAACGGATGCCACCGCCGACCGGTGTGGTGAGCGGTCCCTTGATCGACACCAGATACTCACGGCAAGCCGCCACCGTCTCGTCGGGCAGCCAGGTGTTGAACAGCTTGTTGGATTTCTCGCCCGCGTAGACTTCGAGCCAGTGGATCTTGCGCTGCCCGCCGTAGCACTTGGCGACCGCGGCATCGAGCACTCGGACGCTCGCCCGCCAGATGTCGGGACCGGTGCCGTCACCTTCGATGAACGGGACGATGGGATTATTCGGTACGTCGAGTTTGCCGTCCTTGATGCCGATCTTGGCGCCGCCCGCGGGGGGCGTGAGAGTGACTTTTGCAGCCGTCGTCATGATGTATTGTGCTCCTTCGCTGTGACACGCGGCCTATGTGACCCCACTGCCGTCGTGTGGTGCGGATTTTATCACGCCACCGACGTTGAATGGCCGCGCTTGGCCCGCCGACCCCAGATCAGCGATCGACCGCAGTAGAATGCCGCCATGAAATCGCCGCTCGATTCGACGCCCGCCGCTGATGGCTTCCGCATGCCCGCGGAATTCGCGCCACATCGGGGGTGCTGGATGCTTTGGCCGCGCCGCCCCGACAACTGGCGAGAGCACGCGGCGCCGGCGCAGCGGGCATTTGCCGCCGTTGTCAAGGCGATCGCGCAGTTCGAGCCTGTCACCGTCGGCGTACACCCCGCTGCTTTCGAGCAGGCGCGCCTGGCCGTCGAGCCGCGTGTGCGCGTGGTTCGACTCGACAGCGACGACGCCTGGATGCGCGACGTTGGTCCGACCTGTGTCATGAACGGCGCCGAGGTGCGTGGCGTCGATTGGCACTTCAATGCCTGGGGCGGCTTATCGGGTGGGCTGTATTTCCCTTGGGATCGCGATGAACTCGTCGCTCGGCGCGTGCTCGAGACCGAGGGGCTCGAGCGCTATCGCGCCCCCATCGTCTGCGAGGGCGGGGCGATCCATAGCGACGGCGAAGGCACCCTGCTCGTGACGGAGCAGTGTCTGCTGAATCCCAACCGCAACGCCGGGCTCGGGCGTCGGCAGATCGAGTTGCTGCTCAAGGCCTACACCGGCACCGAGACGGTGATCTGGCTCGGTCAAGGCGTGTTCAACGACGAGACCGACGGACACATCGATAATCTCGCCTGCTTCGTGGCACCGGGTGAAGTCGCCCTCGGCTGGACGGACGATCGACGCGACCCGCAGTGGGCCATTTCCCACGATGCCTTCGAGCGCTTGAGCGCTGCGCGCGATGCCTGCGGGCGACGTTTGAGGATCCACAAGATTCCCATGCCGGGGCCGCTTTACATGACCGCGAGCGAAGCCGCCGGCATCGTGCCCGCGCCTGGGGCCAAGCCGCGCCACGCGGGCGAACGGTTGGCGGCAAGTTACGTGAACTTCTACATCGCCAACGGCGGCGTTGTCGTGCCGTTACTCGATCCCGCGCTCGATGACCGCGTTCTTCGGTTGGTGCAGCGTCTTTTTCCGCAGCGGCGCGTCGTTGGGGTTCCGGCGCGGGAGATCCTGCTCGGCGGCGGCAACATCCACTGCATCACCCAGCAGATACCGCGCGGAGAGGCCCGTGGATCCTATCGAGCGTAGCGAGATCGTCGCAGCGCTGCGGCTCGCGCCTGGGCGTGCGCCGAGCTTGCCTGATGCCGCCGCTGGGCGATGCCTCGGGTGGGAGCGGGCCGCGGCCGAGCATGCCACGCAGGAAAATTTGCAACGTCTGCACGAACTGCAAAACAAGCTCTACGCAGACCGTCGCTACGCCGTATTGATCGTGTTGCAGGCATTCGATGGTGGCGGCAAGGACAGCACCATCCGGCGTGTCTTTGGTGCTTTCAATCCGCAGGGCTGCAGCGTGGTGGCGTTCAAACCGCCCTCGCTCGAGGAGCAGGCCCACGACTTTTTATGGCGCGTGCATCGGCATGCACCGCCCAAAGGTTCGGTCGCCGTGTTTAACCGCTCGCATTACGAAGACGTGCTCGTGCCTGTGGTCGACCGTTTAATCGATCGACACACCGTGCGCCAGCGACATGCGGCGATCAATGATTTCGAACGGATGCTCGTCGACAATGGCACGCGCGTCGTGAAGATCTTCCTGCACATTAGTCGGGCAGAGCAAAAACGACGCTTCGAGGAGCGGCGGACGCATCCCGAGAAACGTTGGAAGTTTGATTTGGCCGATCTGGCCAAGCGACGTCAGTGGGTCGCGTATCACACGGCGTACAAGGCAGCGTTTGCGGCTTGCGGTACGGCGGCAGCGCCCTGGTATGTCGTGCCTGCGGACCGCCGTTGGTTCCGTGACCTCGCCGTATCGCAAATCGTGCGCGCGGAGTTCGAACGGTTACGACTGCGCTGGCCTGCGCTCGATCAACGCCTCGCCGCGGCGACGCTGCGCTGACTCAGCGACTGCGCCAGTCGACGCCGATGAACGCGCTACGCCCGCGCGCGGGGAAGTAGCGCCATTCGCCTTGGGCGAAGTCCGCTCGATCGGCGTAGCGGGTGTCGAGGAGATTGTCGATTTCGACGGTCATCCGCCAGCGTGGCGAGGCTTGCCACGCGCTGCGCAGGCGGAGCACGTCGTGGCCAGGATGAATGCGCGTATTGGCGGCATCGGCCGAATAGCGACCGGTGTGGCGCCAGTCGATAGTCAGCGTTGTGAGGGCATCGAGTTGCCACTCAGCCTCGAGCCGATGCATGTGTCGCGGTGCGGTGTCGATGTCGCGCCCTGCGATGATGGTCTCGCCGCCCTCGATCTGCCGCGAAAAGTCGTAGCGGTGCCGTGCATAGGTGCCGTTCGCCGCGAGTGTGAACGCACCGATCGGCAGGCGCCACTCGTACTCCAAGCCTTCGTGTCGGGTGCGCCCGCCGATGACGTTGAAGCCGTTGGCGTCGCGCAAGATGACATTGCGCTTGCGCTGTGCAAAGAGGGCGAGCGAGCCATGCCGAGCATGACGCCAGCCAAGCTCGATGGACTGCAGTTGCTCGCGGTCAAGTTCGGCACTGCTCTGATTACGTTGCAGGCGGTAGAGTTCGGTGATCTCCGGCGGCCTGAAGCCCTCGCCGAGCAGTAGGTACAACGTCGTTTGCGGCGAGCCTTGCCAGAGCGCCTCGAGCTGGGGTGCAAAGTTATCGAAGCGGTCGCTGCGATCGGCGGGCCGGCTGTACAGGCAGCCGCCGGGGCAGGGCGTGCCATCCTCGGCGGTGTTGCCATCGCGCATGCGGTTGTCGTAACCGTAACGAATGCGATCGACACGCGCCCCCGCACGCCATTGCCAGCGCCCTCGCTCGATTTGCACGCCACCCTGCACCCCGAGTCCAAACACCGTCGTGTCGTAGTCATAATGGCGACCTGCCGGTCGAATGGCGCGCGCGGCCGCGGAGCCCTCCGTGGTCGGCAGAGCCTGCAACTGTTGCAGCGAGGTGTCGGCCCACTCGGCATCGGCGCCTGCGCGCCAGGTGAGACCCGGCACGGAGTCCACGGGTCGCTCGCGCGCCCAGCTCAGGGCGACACTCGTCTGTGCATTCCGCTCTAGCGGTTTGCCGAGCAGGAAATGCTGCAGAAATCTCATGGATGAGTGACGCATCACGCCGCCGAGTTCATCGAGGCACTCATCGCAGGCGCTTCGGCTCCAGCGCGCGCTGAGACGGGCGCTGTCGGCGTCACGAAAGGCCTCGGGGTTTGGGTTGGAACGCCGCAGAGCGGGATCGCGGTAAGCGTTTTCGCCGCGAATGAAGCCCGCCGTATCCTGATCGAGTCGGCTGGCAGCCGCGCGCCAGCGCAGGTCACCCTCGGCGAAGGGCGTCTCGTGTACTGCGTTGAGTTTGACCTCGGTGACCGCGGAGTCGATGCGAAATCCGTCGTCGTGTCGCCACGTGCCGTAGAGGCCGCTGCGACCGTCGCCGAGCGCGCCCGCTACGTTGATAAATCCGTCGGCGCCGCTGACGAGACTCGCTCGGCCGCCTTGCAAGGCTGCGGCCGTGGGTCCAATGACGTGCAAGGTGCCATGCACGGCGTTGGCACCGTACGCACTCGAACCTGGACCACGCACCACTTCGATCGCTGCGGCTTGGGAAGTGTTGCTCTCGAAGAGTTCGTTGACGTTGCAGAATCCCGTCGGTCGTAGCGGGAAGCCGTCCTCGAGCATCACGAAAGCGCCGCAGGCGCCGGCGCCGGCGAGCACCGGCGAGCGGACGGCGAGCAGACTTTCCTGTCCGCTGCCGCGTTGGACCCACACTCCAGGAACGCGGTTCAGAGCCTCGGCATGGTGACCGAGGTCGAGCCGTCCCATCGCACCGGGCTCAAGACGGGTGATGCTCGCGGCGACGCGCTGCAGCGTTTCCGCACGACGCTGGGCCGTGACGACGACCTCCTGCAGGACCTGAGCAACGGATTCGGCTGCTAAGCCGAATAGGCTGAGGCCCGCGATCAGCACGGGGATCAGGGCGATGTGCCGATGGCGCGCGATGGGGGGGCGTCCGGGGTTCATGCGTCGATTATCGTTCAGGGCGGCAGTCCGAGATATGCCTGCGCAGGCCGCAGCCGGGTGGGAGCAAACGGCCGGGGCGCTGTTATCCTTGCAGTTGTGCGTATCGTCCTCTGCTTCAGCGTAATCCTCGGCCTGCTCGCTGCCGATGTGCTCGGCGCGATGGAGGCTGCGCGACCGCGGGTCGGGCTCGTGTTGTCGGGTGGGGGTGCCCGTGGCGGTGCACACGTGGGCGTTCTTAAGGTCCTCGAGGCCGAGCGCATTCCGATCGATGCGATCGCGGGAACGAGTATGGGTGCGGTGGTGGGCGGGCTCTATGCCAGTGGCTTGTCCGCCAGCGAAATCGCGAGTCTCATCGAATCGCGTGAGTGGCGCGAGGCGTTTCGTGAGCCGGCGCCGCGGGATCGTCTGAGCTTTCGGCGCAAGGCCGAGGATCAGAATTTTCTGGTCAAGTTTCCGGTGGGTCTCAAAGGCGGCAGTTTCCGTCTGCCGAAGAGCCTGATTTCCGGTCAGCGAATCAACCAGATCCTGCGCAAGGCTACCCTCCCGGTGGCGACGGTCGCAGACTTCAATGCACTGCCTACGCCGTTCCGTGCTGTGGCTACCGATCTCGAGAGCGGCGAGGCGGTGGAACTCGGGAAGGGCGATCTGGTGACGGCGCTGCGCGCGAGTCTGGCGGCACCCGGCGTGTTTGAACCTGTTGATGTCGAGGGTCGGTTGCTGGTCGATGGTGGACTTGCGAACAACTTGCCCGTCGATGTGGCCCGCGCGATGGGCGTCGATATTCTCATCGTGGTGGATGTGGGATTTCCGCTGCGCAAGCGCGACTCACTCGATTCGGTAGCGACCATCTCGAATCAGATGCTGTCGATCCTCATCCGACGTGGCAGCGATGCGCAGCGCCGCACGCTCTCGTCACAGGACATCCTGCTCGCGCCCGAGTTGGGCGAGGCCTCGAGTTTCGACTTTGACGTGTTCGCGCGCGCAGCGAATGAAGGTGAGACGACGGCGACGGCGGCCATCGAGCGTCTGCGACCCTTGGCCATCGGCGCGGGTGACTATGCCGCCTACGTGGCCGCTCGCAATGCCCGGCACTCGTCGGTGACCACGATCGAGGACGTGCGGGTCGCTGCGGATTCGTTGCGATATTCACGAATGATCGAGGCTGCATTCGAGTTGGACCCGGGCGCGATGGGTGCCTCGTCCAGCCTCTTGCAGGCCGAGGCGTTCGATGCGGCGTTGACGACGTTGTCTGGTCGCGGCAACTTCGAGCGCGTCGACTACCGCGTGCTGCCACCGGCGAGTCCATCGTCTGCGGCACTGTCAGCAACCGGCTCTGCCATCGAGGTGACCGCCAAGCGCAATTCCTGGGGCCCGAATTACGTGCGCTTCGGTTTGAGTCTCGAGGACGATTTCAGCGGCAACTCCAACTACAACGCGGCCGCACGTCTCGTGCTCGCTGACATCGGTTCGCTCGCGGCCGAGTGGGTCTGGGACTTCCAGATCGGCTCCGAACCCAAAGTCGCCACGCAGTTGTACCTGCCGTTCGGCGACGCGGCGCGCTGGTTCGTGATGCCCGAGGCTCGATTCGATGCGCGCAACGTGCCGGTGCTGGC
>CAISHQ010000017.1 GCA_903885195.1 uncultured Pseudomonadota bacterium
CAGGCAACGGCGCCGCTCGCCTGCGTGCTGGTCGATGAGGCGCAGTTCCTCACTGCCCAGCACGTCCGGCAGCTTGCTCGCGTGGTGGATGAACTCAACGTACCCGTGCTCTGTTACGGCCTGAGAACCGACTTCCTGGGACGCCTCTTCGAGGGCAGCGCCCAGTTGCTCGCCTGGGCGGACAACCTCGTCGAGCTGAAAACTGTCTGCCATTGCGGTCGCAAGGCGACCATGGTTGTGCGGGTGCGCCCGGACGGCCGGGTCGAATCCTCGGGAGCGCAGGTGGAAATCGGCGGTAACGATCGCTATGTGCCGCTGTGCCGACGGCACTTCGTTGCGGCCTTGGAGAGCGGCGAGGCGTGAGCACCGGCACTCGCCGGATCGCCCTATGTTGTGAAAATGAGACAGCCGGCGGGGTGCCCGAAAGGGCCCAGCTGTCATAGAATGTTCACCGGTCGTTCGTCTAATACGCACCCATCCTGTAGGGCAGGAAGCCCTCAACAGATTTCATATTTCGTCCATCTGGAGACTTGCAACGATGTCCACGCTGCTGTCGGGTAATGCTTTGCCCGTGTCCGCAACGCGACGCTCGCGCGTCACGCTTGCCGTCCTTCTCGCCTGCCCGCTGGTGGTGATCGCCACGGCTCCCTCGGCGTTCGCCCAGTCCACGGGTACGACCGCTGCAGAAGACCTGCAGGAGATCGTCGTCACCGGTCGTCGCGCCGCCTCGCTCGGCGTCGTCACCGAGCAGAACGCCGCCAAGTCGCGTATCACCATCACGGGTGATGCGCTGAGCAACTACATCCCCGGTCAGACCTTCCTCGAGTCGCTGAACCAAGTTCCGGGTCTCGTGTTCACCAACACCGACCCGTACGGCAGCTCGGGTGGCAACCTGCGCTTGCGCGGTTTCGACGGCGCGCGCGTCTCGCTCACCTTCGACGGTATTCCGCTCAACGACACCGGCAACTACGCGATCTACACCAACCAGCAGATCGATGCCGAACTCATCGAAGCGGTGGACGTGAACCTCGGCACGACCGACGTCGACAGCCCGACGGCTTCGGCCACGGGCGGCACCATCAACAACCGTACCCGCCGTCCCTCGAAGCAATCGGGCGGCATGCTCTCGGTGTCGGGTGGCGAGTACAACTATCGCCGCTACTTCGGCATGTACGAGACCGGTGAAATCGGTCCTTGGGGCACGCGTGCGTATATCAGCGCCTCGCACTCCTCCAACGACAAGTACAAGGGCCCCGGCGAAATCTACAAGCGCCAGTTTAATGCCCGCATCCAGCAGGATCTGGAAGGTGGCAACTTCATCGCGGCCTCGTTCCACTTCAACCGTAACCGCAACAACTTCTACCGCAATGCGACCGAAGCGCAGTGGCTGACCAACGGCCGCAACTTCGACAACCTGCCGCTCTGCGCCCGCGTTCCGGGCGTCGCCGGCACGCGTCAGGACGAAAATGCTGCACCGAATGCGGGCGGCACCGAGAACGTGCTGAACCCCTCGGCCTGCACGAACTACTACGGCCTGCGCGTCAATCCTTCCGACACCGGCAACATCCGCATCAACTCGCTGTGGAACCTCAGCGACAACCTGCGCCTCGCCATCGATCCTTCGTTCCAGTACACGCTCGCCAACGGCGGCGGTACGCAGACCGCCAACGAGACGCCGAGTGCTACGAACAATGCCGACCGTCGCGTGGTGGGCAACACGACAGCCGTGGGTTTCGACCTCAACGGCGATGGTGACGTGCTCGACACCGTGCGCTACTACACGCCGAGCAACACCAACACCAAGCGCTTTGGCCTCAATGCCTCGCTGATCTACGACATGTCCGACACGCAGCGTCTGCGCGTTGCTTACGCCTTCGACTACGGCAAGCACCGACAAACGGGCGCCTTCGGCTACCTCGATGCCAATGGCAACCCCGAGAACGTGTTCGGTGGTCGTCAGGGTCGCGTGGTCCGCACCGCCGACAACAGCTTCCTGCGTACTCGCGACCGCTTCTCGATCGCCGAGCTCAACCAGATCTCCGCCGAATACCGCGGTAAGTTCATGGACGAGAAGCTGACCGCAACGATCGGCGTGCGCGCACCGTTCTTCAAGCGCGAACTGAACCAGTACTGCTACACGCAGAACGCCTCGGGTAACGTCCTCTGCACCACGCAGCCCGTGACCCGCGTACTGCCGAACGGCAACGTTCTGCTCGGCAGCTCGACGACGGAATACGTGCCGCCCTTCAAGGCCGAAGCCAAGTTCGAGGAAGTGCTGCCGAACATCGGTGTGACCTATGCGCTGACCGATGCGCACACGATCTACGCCTCCTACGCCGGTGGCCTCTCGGCGCCGCGTACGGACAACCTGTACTCGGTTCGCCGCGCTGCCGACGGCTCGCTCGCCCGTGCGCTGCCGGATCCGGAAGAGACCGACTCGTTCGACATCGGCTGGCGCTATCGTTCGGACGCGCTGCTCGCCTCGATCGCGGTGTGGAAGTCCGAGTTCAAGAACCGCATCGTCTCCTCGTTCGATCCGGACCTCGGGTTCAGCGTCGACCGTAACGTCGGTGCCGTCGATCTGCAGGGCGCTGACTTCCAGGTCGGCTGGCAGATGAACGACTGGATCGTGGTCAACGGTTCAGCGTCGTACAACGACAGCGAGCTGCAGGACAACCTGCAGGTCAGCGCCACGGGCAGCATTCCGCTCGCCGGCAAGCGCCTCGTTGAGACGCCGGAGTGGACCTACGCCGGTCGCGTCGAGCTGCGTCCGTTCGAGGGCTTCAACGTGGGCCTCGAAGGCAAGTTCGTCGACGAGCGTTTCACCACCGACCTCAACGACGCCAAGGTCAAGAGCTTCACGGTGTACAGCCTCGATGCCGGCTACAACTTCGAAATCGAAGGCGTGAAGTCGGTTCGCGTTCAGGCCAACGTCTACAACCTGTTCGACGAAGAGTTCTTCGGTTCGATCTCCTCGACGACGGGTGC
>CAISHQ010000018.1 GCA_903885195.1 uncultured Pseudomonadota bacterium
ACACCGGCGACGAACGGGGCGAAGGTGCGCAGGATCGGCAGGAACCGCGACAGCACGATGGTCTTGCCACCGTGCCGGATAAAGTATTCCTCGGTCTTGTGCAGATACTCGGTCTTCAGAAAGCGGTAGCGCCCGCTGAACACCTGCGGCCCCAGCCAACGACCGATCGCGTAGTTGCAACTGTTGCCGAGGATCGCCGCAACGATCAGCAGGGCGCCGACGGTCGTCGCATCGAGCGTACCGCTCGTATCGATGGCGGCGAGCGTGCCGACTGCAAACAGTAGCGAATCGCCCGGCAGCCACGGCGTGACCACAAGGCCCGTTTCCGCAAAGACAATCAGGAACAGGATGGCATACAGCCATACGCCGTATTGCTGCAGCAACTCCACGAGATGCTCGTCGAGATTCAGAATGAAATCCATGAACCAGGTCAGCAGTTCAATCATTTGCGCTTCGCCTTGGCGGTGAGGGTGCGCCGCTGCAATTCGCGCAGCGTGAAACGCACTTCGTCGTCGATGGCCGGATCCGTGGAAGCCGTTTCCGGCCCCGGAAGATACACGTCGGGCTCGATACCCTTCTGGTCGATGAACTCGCCGGAAGGTCTGGCGTAGCGCGACGTCGTGAGTTTAAGCGCGCGGCCCTGCGAGAGCGGAATAATGCTCTGCACCGTACCCTTGCCGTAGGTGCGCTGCCCGACGAGCAGCGCGCGATCGTTGTCTTTCAAAGCGCCGGCGAGGATCTCCGCTGCCGACGCCGAAGCGCCGTTCATCAGCACCGCAACGGCGACACCCGGCAGCAGTTCCCCGGGCTGCGCCTGCAGCGTGAAGCGGGCGTTCGCACCGCGCCCCTCGGCTCGCACGATGGTCCCGGCCGCAAGCAAGGCGTCAGCCACACCGACCGCGGCCTCGAGCACACCGCCCGGATTGTTACGCACGTCGATCAACACCCCGCGCAGCGGCGGCTCGCGTCGCAGGGCCGCGATGGCGCGTTCGAAATCGGCTACGGTCGTGTCGCTGAACGCTGCGATCCGCAGGTAAGCATAGCCCGGCGCGAGCGTGTCAGCCGTGACGCTGTGAACTTCGACACGCGCGCGCTCTAACACCAGATCGACGAGTTCGTTACCGACGGCGCGCCGCACGGTCAGCTTGACGAGCGAACCGGCCGGGCCGCGCATCTGCTCGATGGCGGCACCCACGTTCGCACCCACCGGCTCGCCGTTGATGCGCAGGATGACATCGCCCGCGAGCAGCCCCGCGCGCGCGGCCGGCGAATCCGGCAAGGGTCGTAGCACACGAATGGCGTTATCGACGGCTGTCACCTCGATGCCGATGCCGGGATAGCTGCCAGCGACACCGCGTCGCAACTCTTCGTATTCACGCTGATCGAGCAAGGCCGAGTGCGCATCGAGCGAGGCGACCATGCTGCGTGCCGAACGCTCGAGCAGCTGTGCGGCAGAGAGCTCGTCGACGTACTCGCGACGGATCTGCGCCATGATTTCCGGCAGCGGCTCGAACGCCTCAGACGCGGCGGCAGAGGCCACCACCGACCGCGCAGGTGGTGGTGGTGCAGCGGCCGTCGGCGACCGATCGGCACGCAACAGCCAACCGAGCGCAAGGCCGAACGCGAGAGCGCCTGCTGCAGTCAGCCAGAGATACCCTCGCTTCATCGCCGCAAGCGCCTCCTGCCCCGCAGTCTATCGCCCCGCCTCACGGCTGGCGGTCCTTGAACCACGGCGCCGGATCAATGGGACGAGCCGCCTGACGGATCTCGAAATACAACTCGGGCGCAGCACGCCCACCCGAATCACCCACGCTCGCCACGGTGTCCCCGGGACCGACCTGATCGCCGACCGCGCGATACAACTGCTCGTTGTGTCCGTAGAGACTGAGGTAACCGCCGCCATGATCGATGATCAGCAGCAGACCGAGCCCGGCCAGCCAGTCGGCGTACACGACCCGACCCCGGTACACGGCGCGAACCGGCGTGCCGCGCGGCGCCGAAATCATCACGCCATCCCATTTCACGGCACCCGCACGTTTTTGCCCGAAGCGCGCAACCAGCTTACCGCTGGCGGGCCAAGCCAACTTGCCGCGCATGCCGGTAAACGGGCTCTTGCTGTCGGTGGGAAACCGGCTGCTGGCGCGACGCAGTTCTCGCAACAGCTTCTCGAGAGCGGCCTTTTCGCGCTGCATACGCTCGAGCGACGCGGCGCGGGCTTTCGACTCGGCGGTCAGTGCCGTCAACACCTGCCCACGTTCGTTACGCGCCTTATCGAGCCTCGATACTTCCGTGCTCTGCCGCGACTCAAGCTGTGCGATTTGCTCCTGCTCGGTGGCTAGACCCGCATCGAGCTGGGAGATCTGCCGGACGTTGTCTTCGATCGCGACTAGCTGCTCGGCCCGCGCGCGACCGAAGTAGCCGTAGTAAGCCAACATTCGACCTGCCTTGGCCGGATCCTGCTGGTTCAGGAAAAGTTTCAGCGGCTCCTCGCGACCAATGAGATAGGCGGTGCGCATCTGTGCGGCCAACTGTCGTCGCTCGCTGGCCAGGTCGGACTCGCGTTCGCGACGCTCGCCGGCCAGCTGCTCGCGCCGCTTTTCCCGATCGAGGCGCTCGGCACGCAGACGCTCGAGCTCGGTACGCGCCCCGGCCGCAGCCTTTTCAGCGGTACGCAGACTGCGGGCGAGCCGGTCACGCTCGGCCGCATCCCGGGCGACCTGGTTACGGATGCGGTCGATTTCGGCCTGCAGCTGCTTCAGTTCCGCTTCCGCCTTGGCGGCATCCTGGGCGAACGAGACCGTCGCGGCGGTCACGATCGAGGAAATCAGCATCAGGGCGATGATCGGGCCGCGCATCGACCGAAATTGTATAATCCGGCGCATGGAAAATCTGCCCGATTACATCGCCAACCACCCGTGGCTCGTGTCGATGGCGGCCGTTGCGACGCTGCTCGTCATCGTTTTCGAAGTCAAGGTACGACGCGACTCGTTCGCAGGGGTTTCCGCCCAGGATCTGATCCGTCTGCAGAACCAGGGCGCCCTGGTCATCGATCTGCGCAAGGCCGAAGAGTTTTCCCAAGGCCACATCAACGGTGCGCGGCGCATGGACTCGGCCGAGATCCTCCTCGCCGGGGACAAGCTCAAGAAGTACAAAGAAAAGCCCGTGATCGTGTACTGCGAATCGGGCTCCCTCGGCGCCTCAGCCGCGCGCGTGCTCGCCGGTCAGGGTTTCAAGCAGGCTCTGAACCTGCGCGGTGGAGTGGCGGCTTGGCGCACCGAGAATCTGCCGCTGTCACAGAAAAGCGCATGAGCGCCCAGACCGCGAAGGTCGTCATGTACGCGACCGGCTGGTGCCCTTACTGCTCCAGAGCGCGTGCGCTGCTCGAGCGCAAGCGGGTGGTGTTCGAGGAGATCGACATCGACCGTGATCCCGCGCTGCGGGAACAGATGATCGCGCGCAGCGGCCGCCGCACGGTGCCGCAGATTTTCGTGGGTGATGTGCATGTCGGCGGATGCGACGATCTGCACGCACTCGATGCCCAAGGCGGACTCGATCCGCTGCTCGTTTCCCAAGAGGCTCAAAACCATGGCTGATCCGGATCCGCGCGCCGATGGCGCCAACCCGCCGCAGGGCGAGGCCGATGCTCCCGAGTTTTCCCTGCAGTCCGTCTACCTCAAGGACTGCTCTTTCGAGGCGCCCAAGGGGCCGCGCATCGATGGCTCGTGGAATCCACAGATCAACCTCGATCTGAACACGGCCGCCGAGTCGGTTTCGCCCGAAATGCGCGAAGTGGTGCTCACCGTGAGCGTCACCGCGAAGAACGGTGACTCGACCGCCTTCCTCGTCGAAGTGAAGCAGGCCGGTATCTTCGGCGTGCGCAACCTCAGTGACGAAGATTATCGTCGTGCCGTAGCGAGCATCGCACCGAGCGTGCTGTTTCCCTATGCGCGCGCCATGGTCTCGCACCTCGTTGCCCAGGGCGGCTTCCCGCAGATGTTGCTGCCGCCGGTCAACTTCGACGTGCTCTACGCACGCTCACTGGCCGAGAGTCAGGGCGCGCAAGCGCCGCTCAATAGCTGACGGGCATGCCGCAAGCGACCACGCCGCTCGCGGTGCTTGGCGCTGGCTCCTGGGGTACAGCGCTCGCCATCCAGTTTGCGCGGGCAGGACATCCGACCCGCCTGTGGGGTCGTGATGCCGCGCAGCAGGCGAGCATGGCGGCTGCGCGATGCAATACCCGATACCTGCCGCAGGCGAAGTTTCCCGATGCGCTGATCGTCGTGGATCGCCTGGAAGATGCCGTCGCTGGCGTCAACGACATCCTCATTGCAGTGCCGAGTCATGCCCTGCGCAGCGTGCTCATCGAGCTGGCACCATTGCTCAGCAGCAGTGCGCGGCTCGCCTGGGCGACCAAGGGCTTCGAACTCGACACGGGTCTGTTGCCGCATCAGGTCGCCAAAGAAATCCTCGGTACCGACCGACCCTTTGCCGTGTTGTCGGGTCCGACGTTCGCGCAGGAAGTCGGGCAGGGGCTGCCAACGGCGATGACCATCGCCTCAGCCGACGAAGCCTTTGCCCAATCATTGGCGCAGAGCCTGTCGGCCGATAATTTCCGCGCCTACACTTCGAGCGACATCGTCGGTGTCGAAGTCGGCGGTGCGATCAAGAACGTGCTGGCGGTCGGTGCCGGCCTCGCCGACGGGTTGGGTTTCGGTGCCAACACTCGCGTGGCGCTCATCACCCGCGGTCTCGTTGAAATGACCCGCCTCGGCGTGGCGCTCGGCGCGCAACGCGAAACGTTCATGGGTCTCGCCGGACTCGGCGACCTCGTGCTCACTTGCACGGACGACCAGTCGCGCAACCGGCGCTTCGGTCTGTTGCTCGCCGCCGGCGCCAGCGTTGATGCCGCACTCGCGCAAATCGGTCAGGTGGTCGAAGGGTACCTTGCGGCCAAG
>CAISHQ010000019.1 GCA_903885195.1 uncultured Pseudomonadota bacterium
ACCCGTCTCCCAGAAGTTCTCGACGAGCGCGAACTTGTCGTACGGGTAGGGGCCGATCAACGTGCGATACATCTCGAGATTGCGCGCCGTAGCCTCGAGGTACTTCGCGGCCAGAGCCGGATCGTCCTTGCGCAGATACACTTCGGCCGTCACGGCTCCCGCTTGCCGCGTGCGTCGATGTAGTGGACCACCGACGATGTGCAACTCGTCGACCGGCGTGCTCACCCGCCACTGCGCACGACCGCTCGTGTCGCCGGCGCTGCCGGTACCCGGACTGATGAGTTGCCAGCCTGCGGGTGCGTCGACCGACAGGTCGAAGGTGAACAGCACTTCACCCAGATACGGGTACCACAGCGTACTGCCGGCGAGGTACACGCCGTCGTTGCGGATCACGCCTGCGGTTTCGCTGAAACCGCGAGCGTATTCCTGCCCCGGTGTCTCGAAGCCAAAATCGAGTTTGCCGCGATAGCTCAGCGTGAGCGGCGAGCCATCGGCAGGGGCCACCATGCGGTATCGCTGTGCACGTCCGCGCTCAAGCATGGCGGTCGCCGACCCGTTGATGCCCTGGAAACCCTGAGCGGGCGCGCCCGTCTGCTTCACGAGTTCGACGGAAGCCGACGTGATCTGCAGCGGCGCCGCGAGCAAAAACTCGACAGGCTTGCCCGCCTGCTCACGCGGCCACTGCACCTGCACGGTCGCCGTCAGCTCGCCCACTGCAGGCTCGAGAGCCGCGCGTATCGAATAGTGTGCAACGTCGGCAACGCTTGCGATGGGCAGCAAAGCGAGTGCCCAGACCCATATCGACCGCGCGCGCCGACTCACCGGGCATCCTGTGTTGTGCGTCGAAATACCAGCGGCAGCGTCATCAGCACGCCGGCGCGCTCGATCTCGAGTCGTGCGGCATCGCCCCAATCGTACTCACCCACTTTGCGCTGCAAGGCGGCAGTGCCATCTATCACCGTGCCATCGAGTGAGCGCAGTACGTCACCGACGCGCACCCCGGCCGCGGCCGCACTCGAACTCGTCTCGACCTGAATGACCGCCGAGGGTTGCTGACCCAATCGACCCATCAAAGATACGCCGAGCACGGGCAAAGTCGGCTGAGCCGTGCGGGGGATGCCCCAAACGAACTGCGCGTAGGCCGCGTTGATGCGCTTCGGCACGGTCACCGGAATGAGCGACGCAATGCCTCCCTTGAAGCCCGAGGCCAACTGCCGCGCGGCACCGAGATCGTAGGCGACATGGCCGGCGCCGATCAGCACCACGACGATTTCGCGCGGGTCGGAAGGAACCGTGAGGGCCTGTCCCGCCTGCCAGCCCATTGCCGCATCCCAGGTGACCTGCGCGCGGTAGATACCCTCGCGTGCTTCGTCACTCATCCTCGCGTGCAAGGGATCATCGTCATCGAAGTAAGCGCGTACCAAGGCGCGATGTTCGGCATTCGACAGATCGATGTTCGGCGGAAAGCGACGACGCGTCTCCGGCGGTAAGGCCTCGAATCCCTTGCTGCGCACGGTGCGCACTACATCGCGCGGCGCGTTCAGGCCGACGAGCTTCAGCCGCTGGTCGCGCGCGTAGCGGAAGATGTCGCGGTAGTGACCGTAGTGATGCGACCACACGTCATACCAGCGCGACTCGTCGAGAAAACGCGCCTCGTCGAGCTCTCCGCGTGACCAGCGCTCAAGCGCCGGCTGCGGATCCCACGGAAACATCTCGAGGCCGATGATCGGCTTGCGCCCGGCCGCATGCAGAGCCTCGATGACATTCAACTGGACGCGGTGGAACTCGCCGTTGGTGTGCTCCTCGCCGATGAAGAGCACGCGAACGTCCTTGAGCCGCCGGGCCAACTCCACGGTATCGATGAGTTCGCCGGTACGGGTGTCGGTAACTCCGTCGAGCACGACGTCGACGCTGCGCTCGCGTCGCGCCGAATCACCCAGCCGCAACTGCTCGACATCGCTCGCCGCATCCGCCGGCCACGCGAGCACGCCGGCCATCAGGCCGGCGAGCAGCGCGCGAGTCAGCCGTCGCAACAACCCCTACCCGATGTGTAACGGGTTAGAAGTTGTAGCGCAGCGTGACGCCGTAGGTCGTCCGCCGCGGATGCGAGACACTGTAACGGAACGGGAAGAACGTTCCGCCGGTGTTCACGCCGGTCGGCAGCGAGTTGCTGAAGTACACGTCACGGAACGCGCCGGTCGGTGCATCCTCATCGGTCAGATTGCGACCCCACAGTTCGAGCGACCAGTCGTCCGTGCGCACGCCGAGGGCAGCGTTGACGTTGGTCGAGCTCGGCACGATCGTCTGGTTGGAGGCGTCGGCAAACTGCTTGCCGCGATGAGCCACGTCACCGCGCAGGAAGAACTCGCGATCGCCGGCCAGATCGCGCCGGATTTGGAAGCCCGCATTGCCCTGCACCTTAGAGGTACGCAGGATCTGGTTGCCCGACACGTCACCGGTCGGTGCATAGGTCGGGAAATCGATGAAGCTGTCGACACGTGCACGCTCGTACTTCGGATCGGCGTAGGACACGCCGAGGTTGAAGTCGAGCCAATTGGTCGGCCGAGCGGTCAACGAGAACTCCACGCCCTTGATCGTCGCGTCACCGGCGTTCACGTTCACACCGGTCGGCGTGACGATATCGCTCCCGTTGATGTTCGACACCACCTGCGGGATGACGATGTCCTTCCAGTCGAGGTAGTAAAGATCGAGCTCTACACCCACGCGGCGATCGAATAGTTCGGCCTTGACGCCGAGTTCGTAGCTCATCAGCTCTTCGGCATCAAAAGCCCCCGGCAAGGTCACATCGACCGTCGGTGCACTCACGAGCCGCACGGTGGTCGGATCGAAGTCACCGGATTTCTCCGAGTGCGCAACGCCAGCGAAGAAGGTCACGCGCTCGGCAGGCTTGTAACGCAACGTGCCGCGCCAGCTGAAGAGCTTCCAGGTGTCGTTACCCGAAGATCCCGTACGCTTGTCGAGGTACGAGCGCCGCTCGTTGGTGTAGCGGGCGTCGACGCTGCCGGTGAGACCGCTCGTAAAGTCGTACTCGAGGGCGCCGAACACCGAAGGCGCCGATGCCTTGTCGACGAAGACTTCACTGAAGTTGGCACCGCCCACCGGATCATTGAACCAGGGCAGGAAAGCCGCATTGCCGGCGCCCGGAGCAAAATCCACGACCGTGGTTGGACCGAGCGGCGTGCAGGCGAGGCAGAACGAGTAGAAGTCGGCCGGCAGTTTCTGCGTGGCAATTACACCGTCCACACCACTCGTCGACTTGCTTTCATAGTAATAGCTTCCCACCGAGTAGCGCAGCGGCTGCTCGCGATCGCTTGCAACGCGAAGCTCCTGGCTGATTTCCTGAGAGCGATCCGTGGGACCGATCTGCAGCAGGCCGGTGGTGAAAGTCTTGCGAGGGCCCGTAGTGATGCCGAGCCCCGGCACCGCGCGCGTCGGCAGCGGCTGGTAGGTGAAGATCGCCGTCTCGCCGGAGTTACGGCTGCCATCGACGAAGAATCGCTGCGCAAGTTTCGAGTATCCAGTGATGGCCTCGAGCGTAGCGCCGCCCTGAATGTCCCAACTCAGCTTCATGTGCGCGCGGGTCAACTGGCGCTTCTCGCCCGACGCGCCTGGCACGGCCGTAAGCGAGGTCTCCGTGACCGAGGGCAACTCGCCGCAATAGTTGAGCAAACGACTAGACCGCGGCGAGGCCACGCCGAGATTCTGGTCGCGAACTCGACGATCCTCGCAGTTGGCCGCCACGGCGGTCGTCGCCGAGTTATCGACGTTGTCGCTGGAGAGGTAAAGACCGAACTCCGCAGCGAAGGCATCGCTGGCGTCCCACAGCAGGGTGCCGTTAAAGGTGTTGAACTCGTAACCGCCGATGGTTTCTTTGCGGCCAGTGCCGGCGTACTGGTTTTCGTAGGAGCCATCCCACTCGTCATGCAGCAACGTCGCACGACCCTTCAGGCCGTTTTCGCCGATCGGACCGCTCGCCGTGTATTGAACGAGCTTCTTGCCGTCGTTACCGAGCGTGACCGTTGCCTTCGACTTGAATTCGTTGGTGGGCTTGGCCGACACATAGTTGATCGCGCCGCTGAACGCATTACGACCGTAGAGTGCCGCCTGCGGGCCTTTGACGACCTCGATGCGCTCGAGATCAAGCTGGTTGAAGTTGATGCCCTCACGACCGGCGACGTAAACGCCATCAAAGAAAATCGCGGTGTTGAGTTCGCCAAAGATATCAATAGGCGCCACGCCGCGAATCACGGGTGCGGGCAGGAAGTCGCCGATCACGTTGGAGAACGTCAGACCCGGCGTGAAAGCTGCTACGTCGTCGAGATTGCTGATGCCGCGCGCCTCGATGGCTTCGGCGGTAAATGCGGTGATCGCCAGTGGCACGTTGATGAGCTGTTCGCTCTGCTTACGCGCCGTGACCACCACTTCCTCGAGTCCGGCACTGTCATCCGACTGTGCCCAGGTCGGCGACGCGGTGCCTCCTGCGATGATCAAAGAAACGGCCGCGGCTGCGGCAACCCGACTGCTGGTATGAATGCCCATTGAGTGACCCCTGTGTCTGCCCGCTATTGTTTTTTGGCGGTTCGTGTGCGAAACGTACACCTAATGCGCACCGGGACGGAAGGGTCTCGCGCGCATGTCCACATAACAAACAGTTTGTTTTGACCGCGTATCGGGGGTCATCGAATGAGAATAAATCGCATCAGCATGGTGCTGGGGACGGCGTTAGCCGTCGGTTTCATAGTCGCTGGCTGTCAAAGTGGCAGCTCTACCCGGACTGCGGTCGCCCGTGACGGCCTCGCCCGCCCGCTGGCGCCCGTAACGTTCCCCGCCGGCGTCGAGACCTCGACGCGGCCACAGGAAATGCCCTCCTGGAAGATCCCGAACATCGGCGAGGCCGCGGAGGCCTACTACGGCCCGGACTCCACGCATCTCATCGCACAAGTCAAAAGTCCGCTGGCAGCGAAAAGCCCGCGCGGTCTTTCCGGATTTCTCACCAAAACCTTCACCGACTCTGGCACCGACGAAGTGCAGATCAATGATCGTGGGTGGGACGGCTGCTCGTATTTCTTCCCGGACAACGAGCGGCTCGTGTGGACCTCGATCCGCGATCACATGAACCTGCCGCTCGGCAACTGGTCGGACTGGCGCAACTATCCGCAGGGCGCGGAACTCTACGTGTCCGACCGCAAAGGCAAGATCCTGCAGCGGCTCACCAACAACACCCAATATGAAGCGGAAGTCACCGTCTCGCCCGACGGTCGCTGGATCGTCTTTGGGCGCATGACCGACGGCAACATGGATCTTTGGATCAT
>CAISHQ010000020.1 GCA_903885195.1 uncultured Pseudomonadota bacterium
CTTTTCAGTACGAGAGATCCCATCACGCGCGGCGGTGAACGACGGTTCCAGAATCGTGTTCCCGGTGCATCCGGGCAGCCGCACACCGCCATTCGCGGCGCAGGCCACTTCCTGCAGGAAGACAAGGCTGCGGAGCTTGCGCACCGCATCAATGCCTTCATCGCCGCATGAGCGCGCCAGTCCCTGTGTTGATGGTCAGTGCGATACTCGGACTCTTCCTGTGGTGGTACGGCGGGCGCACTCGCCCACTCACCGCTGCTGAAATTGCCCGATTCTTCGATCTGATGGTCGCGCGCGGCGTTGATCGAAACGATCCTGTACTCTTCGAATCTCTGAAGCGCATCCTTGCGAGCGACGACGGTCGCGAGTTTGTCATGGTCAATCTGATTCGCTATCGGGACAAGGCCGCCTATCCGCCGGGGTCTTCCTACGGCGACAGCGCCATCGAAGCGGACAGACGCTACGCCCGTGCGTTCTTTCCCTATCTTTTGCGCTACGGAAATGTCCCGTTGTTCATCTCGCGCCGTGCGGGATCGTTCATCGAACCGCCCAATCTGCCGCCGTGGCAGGTCGTGGCGTTGATTCGCTATCGGAGTCGTCGCGACTTCGTTCGCACTGCTACCGCGGTTGCGGACAAGAATGTCATGGTGCACAAGTGGGCGGCCATCGAGACAACCCACGTTTTTCCGGTCAAGCCGGTATTCTCGTTCATCGCCGTGCGTTGGACCGTGATCGTGCTTGCAGCCGTGACAGTCTTGGCCCTCTGAAACGGTTCTAGGGGCAGTATCATTCGATCTTTCGCGTGTATCGGGTACGGCGGTATCCGCGGCCTTTATACTCCCTACCATGATACCCAGTCGTTATTACGTTTGGTGCCTCACGGCTCCGATGGCGATGCTCTCGCTGCTCTGGAGTTTGTCGCTGGCGGTGGTTCTTCTCGGGCTTTTCTTGATTGGCCTCAGAGACGTTTTGCAAACGCGCCATGCAATCCTTCGCAATTATCCGTTGATTGGGCACCTGCGTTTCTTGCTCGAGTACATCCGGCCGGAGATGCGGCAATATTTTCTCGAGGACGACGAGACCCCGCTGCCGTTTTCGCGTAATCAGCGCGCTCTCGTCTATCAGCGAGCCAAGGGGCAGAACGACAAGCGCGGGTTCGGCACTCTGATTGACCCCTACAAGCCGGGTGCGATCTGGCTCAGCCATTCCAACGTGGCCGTGCATCCCGACGAGGACGCATTCAGGGTAAAGATCGGCAATCCGTCGTGTCTGCAGCCCTATGACTCATCGGTTCTTAACGTTTCGGCGATGAGCTTTGGTGCGCTCTCGGCTAATGCCGTCCGCGCGCTCAACCGAGGCGCGCGGCTCGGAAATTTTGCCCAGGACACGGGCGAAGGATCTATCTCTCCCTACCATCGACAAGAGGGCGGCGATCTCATCTGGGAGATTGGTTCGGGTTATTTTGGTTGTCGCGATGCCGCTGGATATTTCTCCGCCGAGAAGTTCGCCGCTCAAGCGCGTGATCCGCAGGTACGGATGATCGAAATAAAGCTCTCGCAGGGCGCAAAACCGGGTCACGGCGGCGTTTTGCCGGCGGCAAAGGTGAGCGCCGAGATTGCGCTGACGCGCGGGGTAGAGATAGGTAAAGATTGTGTCTCACCCGCTACCCACTCGCGGTTTTCGACGCCGACCGGACTGCTTGAGTTCGTTTCGGAGCTTCGTGGCCTCTCCGGCGGAAAGCCTGTTGGTTTCAAATTGTGTATCGGTGATCCTGTTGAGTTCATGGGCATCTGCAAGGCCATGCTCGCCACCGGCATCGTTCCAGATTTCATCGTCATCGACGGCACTGAAGGCGGCACCGGGGCTGCGCCGGTGGAGTTTGCCGATCACGTGGGAATGCCCGCACGGGATGGTTTGTCTTTTGCGCACAACGCACTTCGGGGCGTCGGGCTTCGCGACTCCGTTCGACTGGCTGTCGCCGGCAAGATCGTGTCGGGGTTCGACCTGGCTACGATGTTGGCTTTAGGAGCCGACTGGTGCAACGCCGCCCGCAGTTTCATGTTTGCGTTAGGCTGCATTCAGTCGCGGAGTTGCCATACGGATGAATGCCCGACCGGGGTGGCCACGCAAAACGCGTTGCGACAACGTGGTCTCGATGTGGCCGACCGCGCCGCTAGGGTGGTCAACTTCCATCGAGCAACGGTGCAGTCGTTAGGGGAGTTGATCGGAGCGGCCGGGCTCCACAGCCCATCGCAACTAACGGCGCGAGCCTTCATGATCCGGGGTGACAAGGGGCGGCCAGTTCCACTGTCCTTGATGTATCCCGAAATCGACCATGGTGTTCTGCTTGATTCGGCGGATGCTCGCTATGCTGCAGTAGCCGCCATGTATCGCGACGCATGGGAGACGTCGAGCGCCGATCGGTTCAAGGTGACATCGTCGCACGGTAGCGATCAGCGTAACGCTCGCTCGGAGGTGCGCGCGTGAGTCGAGCCGTCAGCTTTCGGCACATGGCCGAGGGAACGCCCGCCGACTATCAGCTGCTCGATGACTATGCGCGCCACTACGCTGCGGGTTTGCCTGATCGTCTTCTAGTCGCTTTGCAGCGACTCGACACTTCGCTCGACGGGTACCGCGTCAGCCGCCTCACGCATTCCTTGCAGACGGCGACCCGAGCCGAAGCCGCGGGGGCCGACGATGAATTAGTGGTCGGTGCACTGTTGCACGATATCGGTGACGACCTCGCACCCTACAACCACGCGGCGTTTGCCGCAGCGATTCTGCGGCCCTACGTGTGTGACGAGGTGACTTGGGTCATCGCGCAGCACGGTTTGTTTCAAACCTACTACTACGCGCATCACCTTGGCGGCGATCGTCATCGGCGTGATCAGCTCAAAGACCATCCCTGGTATAGCGCCTGCGTTAGGTTTTGTGAGTGGGACCAGGCGTCGTTCGATCCGGATTATCCCACGCAGTCGCTCGAGCATTTCGAGCCGCTGGTGCGACGGATATTTTTGAAGACCGTGCACGATCACTCGGCTAAGGGCTAACACGATGGATAGACGAGACTTCATCACGGGGGCGGCACTCGGAACCGTGGTGTCAGTGGGCTTCGGCGAGCATGTCCTTGCGCGATCGAGGTCCGCGGTCGATTTGGAGGAGGCCACGATCGCCTCGTTGCAGCAGGCGATGGCTTCAGGAGCGACGACATCCAAAGCGATCGTGCAAGGCTATCTCGCGCGCATCAAGGCGCTCGATCCGAAGCTCAATTCCATCGTGGAAATCAATCCCGATGCGCTCGCGATTGCGAGTGAAGTCGATCGTGAACGCAAGGCGGGCAGGGTGCGCGGCGCGCTGCACGGGATCCCATTGCTCATCAAGGACAACATCGATACCGCTGACAAGATGAAGACCACGGCGGGTTCACTCGCACTGCTCGAAGCGCCGACGCCGCAGCGCGATGCCTTCGTCGTGGTCCAGTTGCGTGCGGCGGGTGCCGTGATTCTCGGCAAGACGAATCTCTCCGAGTGGGCGAACTACCGCTCGGATTCCTCCTCGAGTGGCTGGTCGGCGCGCGGAGGACAGACCCGTAACCCCTACGTACTCGATAGATCACCCTGTGGGTCGTCTTCGGGGTCGGCTGCGGCGACATCCGCCAATCTGACGGCCGTGTCGATCGGCACCGAGACCAACGGCTCGATCATCTGCCCGTCGTCGAACGCCGGGCTCGTTGGCCTGAAACCCACGCTCGGGCTCGTCTCCCGCAGCGGCATCATTCCTATCGCGGCGAGTCAAGACACCGCGGGGCCCATGACGCGCACTGTGGGCGATGCTGCAGTAGTGCTCGGCGCGCTGGTCGGTTTCGATGCGGAGGATGACATCACCGCACAGGCCTCTCGAGGCCTGCGCGATTACACGCCTCATCTCAAGATCGATGGACTGCAGGGCAAGCGCATCGGTGTGGCGCGCAATTACTTCGGCAACGTGCCGCGTGTCGATGCCGTGATGGAGGAGCAACTCAAAGTGTTGCTGGCGCAGGGTGCGGAGTTGATCGACGTCAGGCTCGAGATGGCGGGGGCTGGGGAAGCATCAAGTAAGGTGCTGAGCTTCGAGTTTAAGGACGGGCTGAATCGCTACCTCTCGCAGCGCGGTGGTGCGGTCAAAACTCTCGAGGAACTGATCGCCTTCAACACCGCGAACGCCGATCGCCAGATGCCCTACTTCAAGCAGGAAATCCTGATCGCCGCGCAGAATAGGGCGTCACTGGTGAGCCGGGAGTATCAACTTGCGTTGATGCAGGCTAAAACGCTTTCTCAGGAGGCGATCGACGGTGTCATGGACAAGCACCGACTCGATGCGATCGTTGGGCCCTCCAACGGCGCGGCTTGGCCCATCGATCTCGTCAATGGCGATGGGGGATCTCGCAACTCGTATGTCGCGAGCTCATCCCCCGCGGCCATCGCAGGCTATCCGAATATCACCGTCCCGAGCGGGTTCCTAACCGCTTTGCCGCTCGGTATCTCCTTCTGGGGCCGGGCGTTCAGTGAGCCGACGTTGATCGAGATTGCTTACGGTTATGAGCAGGCAACCCGCGCTCGACGACCGCCGAGGCTATTACCTACTTTTGCTTGACCGGCACGGTCGGGTGACGGCGCTTCGGTTTCAGCGACGATGATGCTCAAGTGCAAGTTGCCGTGCGAACGCGAGGTCGTCGGTGGTCGTACGCAAGCGCTTGGCGAGTGATTTAGCAACCGCGCGGTAAAAGACCGCTCCAGCAGCTGTGTTCGCGGCGAGCTTCTGATGCAACGTACCGGCGTCGATTTTGATAATGATGCTGCGCTCGTTGGCGGTGACCGTTGCGCTGCGGGGAGCATCGTCGACCAGACTCACTTCGCCGAAATGACTCCCGGATCCCAGCATGACGACATCTGCGTCGGCACCACTTTTGGTGACGCGAACGCTGCCTGAACTGATCAGGTAAAGACCGCCTGCGCTTTGACCCTCGCGGCAAACGTCTTCGCCGGCATCGAACGTATCGGTCGATGCGGCTTGAGCGACCACGCCAAGCGTGTCGGTATCGAGATCTTTAAGGAGATAAATCGCCTGCAAGGTGGCGATGGTCGTCGTGGTCATACAGGATTCCCGTGTCGTATCAGCGAAGAGAGCGTAGCGTCGAGCGACAGATCTCGACATGCGCCTCGTCAAGGCGCCCGTTCTGTGCGGCTTCGATGACGGTCTCGAGCACGAGTGCTGCCATCTCAGAGCGCATGTGTTCATTGGCGATTTCGCCGCGCAGCTGGGCGATGAGTTTGTCGCGGGCGTCGAGTTCACGAATCAGCGGATCCCAGTGCGGCGCACGGTGGCGCTCCAGCAGCGTGTCGATCACCTCGCCATGGCTGCTGAGGTACTCCGGATTGAAGTTGCGCAAGCCGATATTGCGCAGGCTTGGGATTTCCGCGAGCGTCTTTTCTGTGACCCGCTCGAAACCCATGCTCCACTGACTGTAGAGCCGCTCGGTGATGGCTTCGCGCCGCAGCACCTTCATGCCGGTGTGGCGCGGGTCGCGGCTGATCTTCTCCATCAAACCATCGACGACCTCGGCTTCTCCTTCAAGGGTCTGCAGGAAGGTGCCATTGCCAAAGAGCAGCATCCCGGTGAGGCCCCGGTCGGTGTTGTTACGGTGGCACTGCGTCAGCAGCCCGAGCACGGCGTCCGAGGACAGCGGGAGGGCTTCCTGACTAAGGTAGGTCACGCGAATCATGGGAAACACGGTACCCGATCATGGGGGTCCGCGAAAGGGGGCCGGGTCACGGGCGGGTGGCGGCCTTATCGGGCGGTAGCGGCATCCACCAGTTGCAGGACGTTCTTGGGCGAGTAGGTGGCCTTCTGCAGGACGGTCATGCCCGAATCCAGAAGCACACGGCGCTTCGCGACGCTTGAGTATTCGGTGGCGAAATCGGCGTCACGGACGCGTGACCGGGAGGCCTCGAGGTTTTCTACGGTCTGACGGAGGTTGGAAATCGTCATGCCGAACCGGTTGAGTGCCGAGCCGACGTTGGCTCGGTAGTTGGCGACCTGTTCGATGGCGGCATCGATCCATTCCATCGCGTAGTTGGCGAAGTATTGGTCAGTGAGGTCCACGTCCTGCACCGAGGTCCCGTTGATGCCATCGGGAGGCAGGATGTTCGGATCGAGACCCGTGCCCGAGAAGGTCACGTTGCCGAACACGCCATCGGGCGCGATGTAGTTGATGTTCACCGAACCGGCCTTGCCGTAGGTCGGTGTGGTGCCTACACCAAAGTTTTCAGCCGAGGTGCCAGCAGGGTCTGACACATACAGCACTGTCATGGTTCGCCCATCGAGCGCGGTGATATTGACGCCTGTCGAGGTCGCGGCAGCCGTGACGCCATCGAGTGCTGACGGTCCGGCGGCCTTCTTGGCGTTGAAGGCGTTGACGAAATCGGCACGCAGCGCCGCGTTCCTCTGACCCGTGGTCATGCTCGAGGTGAAGTTGGTGACATTGACCTCGAAATTGACACCATTCACCGAGAACTCGACATAGGGATCCACCGCTGCGTAGCTCGCTGCGGAGTTGCTTGAGGTGCCCGACACGGTGTTGAGGGTGCCGGCGGTAACCGGTACGCCGAAATTCGCCGCCGCCGTCGACGCAGGGCCGCTATAAGAGACGATGAGGTTGCCGCCCGCCGTGGCTGTGGAGCCAAAGTTGGAGAGACCGAACGCTTTGGCCGTCTGAGCAGCCGTCAGGACCGTTCCGTCAATGTTGGCAGCGGTCGATACGAATGCCGTGGTGATGTTGCCTGAGGAGGTCAGGCGTACGCCCGATGCGCCGAGGTCCGTAGCCACCACGCCATGGGTGGCCGTTTGCGCGTTGATGGCCGCCACTGCCACCGAGCGATTGACGGCTGCGTTGTTCGGCGTATTGAGGCTGATAGTCGTGCCGTTGATCGTGAACTGGGTGGTGCCGGCATTGAATACGCCACTCGGGTTCGCCGTCTGACCGAGCGCGCCCAGCCCCAGGGCCTGCGCTGCTTCGCCAGCGGTGAGGTTATTGCCATCCACAGTGGCGTTGCTCGAGACAAACGAGGTGGTGAAGCTGCTCGAGGAGGTCAAGCGCACGCCCGAGGCGCCGTCGTTCACCGCAGTGACTCCGGTCGTCCCTGTCTGCGCATTGATCGCGGCCACCGTCGCCGCGCGGTTTGCGGCGAGATCGCTCGTGGTGTTGACCACGATGTTCGTGCCGTTGATGGTCAGCGTCGTGCTGCCATCCGCGAACACACCAGAGGGCACGCTTTGCGCCTGACCGTTAATGGTGGCCGGTACAAAGGGCACGGAGGGCAGGCTCGCCGACTGACCATTGATCACGGCGGGCGTGTTGTTCTGCAGCGTGATGCCGGTGCCGGAGTTCGTGGCTGTCAGGTTTTGCAGAGCGGCAACGCCTGAAGCCTTGCGAAGGTTGAATGCCGTGATGAAGTTGTTTCGCAGCGCTTCGTCCTTCTGCGCGCTGGTGGCTGCAGGGTTGAGCGGTGTCACCGGCACGTCGATCGCCACGCCGTTGACGGTCACGCTGATGGGCGGCTCGAGCGCGTTGAAGGTGGTCGTGGTGTTGTTCGACGTGGCGCTGATCGTGTTCGGCAGTGCCGAGGCGGACAGGTTGGTAACGCTGGTCGTGGCGTTGATGGCCGCCGCGAGAGCGGGGGCGCTCGGCGTGAAGGTGCCGAGACTGTAGATCGTGCCATACAGGTTGACAGACTGCGCGGTGGGCACCGCCGGGCCGGTCAGCACGATCGGCGCCGTCACGTTGATGGTGTTCTGCTCACCGATGTCGCTCGCGGCGGCGCTCTTGATGCCTACGGTGATGGTCTCGCCACCCATGGCGCCCACCTGGAACTTGGCGTTGGTGAAGCTGCCATCGAGCAGTGAGACGCCGTTGAACTTCACGACGCCCGCGATGCGATTGATTTCGGCCTTGAGTTGGTCGACCTCGTCAGTAAGCGCTTGCCGATCGGTGGTGACCGTCGTGCCGTTCGCGGCCGTGGTAGCCAGCACTCGCATGCGTTGCAGGGTATCGGCAATCGAGCCGAGGCCGCCCTCGGCCGTTTCGAGCATGGAGATCGCATCGCCGGCGTTGCGGACGGCCATGCCGTAGCTCTTGATCTGGGATTCCATGCGATCGGCAATACTCACCCCGGCCGCATCATCTGCAGCACTATTGATGCGCACGCCCGTGTTCAGGCGCTGCATCGAGGTTGCCAACTCCCTGGTGTTGTTCAGCAACGAGCGCTGAACAGCCAGGGCCGCAACATTACTGTTGACGGACATAGACAAGCGACCACTCCGTTGGGGGAGAGTGTCATTGGGGTAACTCAAAGGCAGTAACGGCCGGGGGCGACTAGACTTTAGTTGCAGCTGAGCCCAGACCGGGTCGCGCCCAGCCTGCGCAGGGTCTGAAAAAGAAAAAGCCCGCATTGCTGCGGGCTTTTTTGAGGGCCAGGGTTGCTCAGTGGGCTCAGCGCTTGTTGGCCTCTTCCACCACCTTCTCGGCCACGTTGCGCGGCACGAGATCGTAGTGCGAAAACTCCATCGTGTACGAGGCGCGACCACTCGACATGGCACGCAGCTGTCCGATGTAGCCGAACATTTCCGACAGCGGCACGGTCGCCACGACGGCGATGTTCGTACCACGCTCGAGCTGATCCTGGATCGAGCCACGACGACGGTTGATGTCGCCGATCACGTCACCAAGGTAATCGCCCGGGGTCACCACTTCGACCTTCATCACAGGCTCAAGCAGCACGGGGGAGGCCTTGCGGATGCCCTCGCGGAAGCAGGCCTTGGCGGCGATTTCGAACGTCAGCGCGTTCGAGTCGACGTCGTGGTAGCTACCGTCGAACAGCGTCGCACGGAAGTCGACGGTCGGGAACTTGGCGAGCACGCCTTCGTCCATTTGCAGTCGCAGGCCCTTCTCGACCGACGGCACGTATTCGCGCGGCACTGAGCCGCCCACCGTGGCGTCGACGAACTCGAAGCC
>CAISHQ010000021.1 GCA_903885195.1 uncultured Pseudomonadota bacterium
ATCGGCCGAAGGCGGCGCTGCCGCCGCCGGCTCCGCGGACGAGCAACTCGGACTGCGCTTGCGCCGACTGATTGCCGACAGCGAAGCGGCCAACGCCTTGCTCGACCCACTGCCGCGCGCGACGGTGCCCGCGGGTTCGCCTGCATTCGTCGATCCGCTCGCAGACGGCACGTTGCAACGGCAACTCGCGCAGGCGCGGGCCGATCTGCAGGCGCTCGAGGGCATCGACCGCAACCGACTCGGCCCGACGGACCAGATTGCCCGCGACGTATTGAACTTCAGCGCCAGTGAAATTGTCCGCCGTCACGAGAGCGGGCTCGTGCAACTGGCACTGGCGGCGCCCCTCGACTCCATGAGCGGGCTGCATGTGGAACTGCCTGACTACGTCTCTGGCGCCGGCGCACCGTTCAACACCGTCGAAGACTACCAACGAGGCCTCGAGCGCTTGCAAGGTTTCGCGCAGCACCTCGAGTCGGTCCGCCAGCGCGCCTCCGCTGCGCTCGATCAAGGCTACCGACAGCCGACCGTGACGACCGCCAAAGTGCTCGCACAGTTGCAGGCCATGCTCGCCCTGCCCGCTGCCGAATCGCCGCTACTCGCCTGCACCCGACGATTTCCAACCGATCTCGATGCAGCGACCCGCGCCACGCTCGAGCGCCAGTACCAGACGATGGTCAACGAGCAGGTGCTGCCCGCGTACGCACGCCTCGCGGAGTTCCTGAAGACCCGCTACCTGCCGCAAGCCCTTGAGGCTCCGGGGCGTTGGGCGCTCAAGGATGGTGACCGCCTGTATGCGGACGAACTCAAATACCACACCACCGTAGCCGTGACCGCCGAGGAGTTGCACCGCACCGGCCAGCAGGAAGTGGCGCGTTACCTCGAGGGGATGCGTGAGGTTGTCGGCCGTGTCGGCTTCAAGGGCAGCCTAGCGGAATTTTTTGAGTTCATCCGCCGCGACCCGCAGTTCTACTACACCCGACCTGAAGATCTGCTCGCGCGCTTTCGCGAAATCGAAGCGCAGATCTGGCGCGGCATGCCAGCGCTCTTTGCGCGTCGCCCCAAAGCGCCTTTTGCCGTCCGGGCACTGCCTGCGATCGGCGGTCAACGTGGCACGGGCTACTACCGTCCGGGTCCACCCGATGGCAAGACCGAGGGCGTGCTCTGGTTCAACATGGCCATGCTCAAGACCCGACCGATCCCGACCCTGGAAACGCTGACCATCCACGAGGGCATACCCGGGCACCACTACCAGATCACTCTGGTGCTGGAAGATGCACGACTGCCGGACAACCTGCGCTTTGGCAGTCACACCGCCTACTCGGAGGGCTGGGGTCTTTACGCCGAGTCCCTCGGGCCAGAGCTCGGCATGTTCAACGATCCGTACCAATACTTTGGTCATCTCGACATGGCCATGCTGCGCGCGGTGCGCCTCGTCGTCGACACGGGTCTGCACGCTCTGCGCTGGAGCCGTTCACAGGCCATCGACTACATGCTCGCCAACACGTCGATGGCGCGCTACGACGTCGAGGTGGAAATCGACCGTTACATCACCAAACCCGGTCAGGCCTGCGCTTACAAGACCGGTGAATTGCGCATTCGCGCCTTGCGCGAAGCGGCGCAACGCGAACGCGGCACCGCGTTTGATCTGCGCGAGTTCCACTCACAGATCCTCGACACGGGCGCCCTGCCGCTCGAAGTGCTCGAGCGCAAGGTGCGCGGCTGGATGCGCACGTGAGCGAGACCTCGCAGGACACACGCACGCTGCGCGCGCATCACGCGCTGATGTTGCTGCCCTTTATCTGGCATCTGGCGCTCGCGCCAATGATCAACGACGTACGCTGGCAGCCCTGGGGTCTGCCGTTTGCGATGGTGTGGCAGATGGCGGGCATCCTGGTCACGAGCCTCATCATCGGCACCGTGTATCGGCTTGATCGCGAGCCCCGCCCCGACCGTCAACCGCCCAACGACCCACAGCCGTGACCGCCTCAGCCCTGCTGATCGCCGGCAGCATCGTCGCCCTCACGGTGATCGCATCGCTGTGGTACGCCGCACGTCACCGCAGCGCAGCGGGGCTCAACCTCGACGAGTGGGCCGTCGGCGGACGCCGCTTTGGCACCTGGATCTTCTGGTTCGTCAACGCCGGCGAGATCTACACCACGTTTGCGCTGCTCGGTATCACAGGGTACGCCTGGGCGTTCGGCGCACCCGCGTACATCGCCTTCACATCGGTATCGCTCGCCTGCACGCTCGGCTACTGGCTGATGCCGCGTATCTGGCATGCGGGCCGCAGTGGCGGGCTACTGACCCAAGCGGACTATTTCGTCCAGCGCTATCAAGCTCGCTGGCTCGGCGCAGTGGTCGGCATCGCCGGAATCATCGCGCTCATCATGTATGTGCAAATCCAGCTCACCGCACTGTCCTTGGTGTTTAGGCTGACCTTGGGTTCGGCGCTGCCAGCGGCCTGGGCGAGCTCGCTGGCTGCGCTCTTGATGCTGCTGTTCGTCTACCTTGCCGGCCTGCGCTCGGCAGCGTTCGCGGCAGGCATCAAGGACGTATTGATGCTGGTGCTGGTCGTGATCCTGGGCGGCACGGTCGCGGCCAAGGTCGGTGCGGACTCGATGCTCGACGTGTTCCAGCGAGTTCAGCAACTGCATCCGAACATAGGGCACTTTCCGGGACTCGACGCCGCAGCGGGGCTCGACACGACCTGGTTCGTCACCGCGGCGCTCAACGTGGCGCTCGGCACCTGGATCTTCCCGCATATGTTCCAGCTGTGTTTCGCGGCGCGTGATGCGGACACCATCCGCCGTAACGCCATATGGCAGCCGCTCTATTCGCTCAGCTACTTCTTCATCATTCTGCTCGGCTTTGCCGCGCTGTTGGCGGGCACACAACCCGAAGGCGGCAACCTGAACGCGGTGCTGCTGCAGTTCGTCGCCGATCGCTACTCGCCGTGGCTCGTGGGTCTACTGGCCGGTACCGTCTGCCTTCTAGCCCTCGTTCCGGGGTCACTGCTGCTGCTCACCGCAGGGTCGATCTTCACTCGCAATGTGGTCGCGCCACTGCGCGAAGTGGGCGAACGGCAGGCGGTGTGGATCGCGCGGACGGCCATGATCGTCTTCGCCGCCTGTGCGGTGCTGCTGACCCTGACCTCGAACGAGTCACTCGTGGCGGTGGGTCTTGCCGCCTACGGCGCCATCGGCATGCTGGCACCCGGGGTGTTCTTCGGATTTCTTTGGCCAAGGACAAGCGCCCTGGCGATCGCGGCCGGCATGGCCGCCGGCTACACCGCGCTGTGGTGGGCGCCAGCTCGCCAACTGCTATCGACCGCCCTGCCCGGCTGGGATAGTGGTTTAGCAGCCATGCTGGTCAACGCGCTTGTGGTCGCAGTCATCACCCTGGCAGCGCCGCGGCGCCCTGCCAGCTGAGCGCGCCACCACAGCGTAGCGCGCCAACACAGCGGGGCGCGCCAAAACACAGCGGAGCGCGGCCCGCGCTACCCGCTCAAGCCCGGTTGAGCGTGTATTTCATGATGCGACCATGCGGGCCGTCGCGATCCCGCTCGAGCGCATACACCTCGCCGGAGGGACCGCGTCGCTGGGCACAGATGGCGTTGATGTCGCGTGCGTCCTCGCTCGATAGCATCAGCCCCCCGAGAGTTCGATGCTGCGGCAGATGCGCCGTGTTCGTGGCACCGACGATGGCGGCTGCGACCTCGGGCCGATCGAGCACCATGCGGGTCGCCACCGATGCGATGTCGACACCGTGCCTCAGCGCCACCCGCTGCAGCACCTCGAGCAATTGCTGAAAGAGCGGCCAGCCGCCGAACTCCTCGATGATCAGACGGTACTTGATCAGCGAGCGATTCATGAGATCCGTGGGTGATGGTTGCCTGAGCCAGGCATTGCTGAGAAATCCTCCAGCCACCGTGCCATAGCAGAGCAGGCCGATGCCGGTTGCGGCGCAGTACTCGGCCATCGCGCCGCTCGGTCGTTCATCGAGCAGCGAGTACTGCACTTGGTGACTGACCACTGGCACCCCACCCTCGACGATGTGTCTCAAGTGCTCCAGATCGAAGTTGGTCAAGCCGATATGTCGAATCTTGCCCGCGCGTTGCAGCCGCTCGAGCACGAGCGCGATCTCGACATGGCGTGGCACCGCGTAGTCCCACCAATGGAACTGCACGAGATCGAGCCTCTCGACACGGAGTCTTTGCAAAGACCGATCAATGATCGCCTCGACCTCAAGGGGTCCCACGATCGACAGCCGATCAAGATCGGGCACGAACTTGGTGTGGATCTGCACCTGCTGCGCGAGCGACGGGTACTGAGCCCGGAACTCACCGATCAGTTCTTCGACGCCGGTGTAGATGTCGGCGCAGTCGAACGTGGTGATGCCCGCCTCGACGAAGGCCGCCATGTCACGCAGCGCTTGCGCGCGATCGATGCTGCCGTGGCCTCCGGCTAGATGCCAGCCACCTTTGATGATGCGCGAAATCGAATATCCGGCGGCCAGTGTACTCGTCGGTATCATCGCTCCGGCCCTGCCGTCCCAGGCTTGGCAACCGCGGTCGTATCGGCGCGACGAAAGGTTCGTTTGCCGGTGCGCGTGATGCGCAGCCGCGTCGGGCAGTTGGGGTCGGGACAGGCGACCTCGGCATCGCTCGTCATCCAGTCATTCGCGTCCGTGACGCGCTGTTTGGCGGCCAGCAGAGGTAGCACCGCGGCGAGCGAGTAGATCGAGAAGCCCTGCCCCGGTGGCAGCGTCAGCATCTCACCCTGCAACACGAAATGGTCGCCGGGTTTCGCTCCACACCAGATCTTGGCGCCCTCTGGCGCCACGACCTCGACCTTAAGGTCATAGAGTTCGAAAGAGTCGGACAAGGAGAGTTACCTCCGAGGCGCTGGAGCCAGATCCGCCTGAAGTTGGTACCGCACCCGATCGAGCGCCTCTTCGTCTAGGCCGATCAACTCCAGCTCTTCGTCATCGACTTCGAGACTCGGCAGATCGTCGGCGAAGCCACCCGGCACCGATGCCGCGACTCGGTCGGCGATGCTCACCAGCACCGCTGCCGGCTGGGCATCTTCGGCGGCGTCCATCGGCGAGTGGTGAAATCCCACCCCGTCGAGCAGGAACGTTGGGAACTGCCAGCGATCGCACAACCGGCGACCGAGCGCCGCATGATCGAAACCGAAGACCTCGAGTTCGAGCGCACGTAAATCCTTGCGCGGAGCAGACCCTTCGCTGCGGGCGATGTCGTCCAGCGGCTGAACGCGCTCAAGAGCCTCGATCAGCCGATCACGGTCCGAATAGAGCTCAGCCATGATGCCAACATCGTGAATGAGCCCAATGACGTAGAACTCTTCCGAGGTCAGGTAGGGATGCGGCTCAGGCAACTCCATTGCCAGAAGCTTGGCTGCCGACGCCGTGGTGGTCGCATGACGCCAGAGCTCGTTGGCCAAGGAACGAAACCGACCTGCTTCGCGGCGCGGCTGAAAAAACCGCTCGGCCGAGGTGATGATCGCCAGGTTGCGGACCGTGTTAAGACCCAAAATGAGGATCGCCCGCTCAATGTCCGCGATCCGCCGGGACAGGCCGTGGGTGCTGGCATTGACGGCCTGGAGAATGCGCGCCGTCAGGATCGCATCTTCCCCCACCGCCCGCCGCAAGTCGGCGGCACTGGCAAACGGGCTGTCGACCAGACGGATGACTTCAAGTGCGACTTTGGGAAGCGTGGGCAACGCGTCGAGCAGCCGCTCCGCTTCGATCGGCAGATCGCTGCTTCGACGAAGCTGTGGCTTTGCATTCATGACGCCGTCGGGACCATGGGATATCAAATAGTTAGCAGCGCAGTTTAGCGTACTTTAGCAATGCAGGTCACCCGCCAACCGATTCGAATCACCGCCGACGCGGCTTTCCCATTGGTTTGTCGCTGCGGGCTCTCGATATCTGCAACGGCCTCCCGCGAACCACGATGCCGGCCAAATGCGTGAGCACGTGTTCCGGAATATTGGCCGGGAGCCGAACCAGCGTGTGATCGTCACGAATGTCGATGCCGTTGATTTCGCTGCCATGCAGATCGCCCTCGTGGGCCAAGGCGCCGACGATATTGCCCGGCTGCACGCCGTGCCGACGACCGACCTCGACTCGGAACATCGCTTGCGGCCCCTCGGGGCGTCGCGGTCGCCCCCCTTTTCGCTCGCCGGATGCCGCCTCCTCGAACGAAGGGTCACGGCTGTCGACGGTTGGGTCCGGGGCCGACTCCACCGATCGCTTGGCGACGAACAAGGCTCGACCGGATTTACCCATCGACGCCAGGGCTGCCGCGACATCGAAAACGTCGGCACCGCTCTCGTGCACGAACTCCTCGATGACGGCCCGATAGGGGGCAAGCTCCGCCGAGCCAATCAGCTCGCTCAGCTCCTTCTTGAACTTCTCAGCTCGACGCGCGTTGACGTCCTGAACGGTCGGCAGCGTCATCGGCTCAATCGGCTGGCGCGTGGCACGCTCGATGATGCGCAACATGTTTCGTTCGCGCGCTGCGATGAAGAGGATCGCCTCGCCCGACCGACCCGCTCGCCCGGTTCGGCCGATGCGGTGTACGTAGGACTCACTGTCGTAGGGCACGTCGTAATTGACGACATGGGTGATGCGCTCGACATCGAGTCCGCGTGCGGCGACATCAGTCGCAACCACGATATCGACCTTGCCCGCCTTGAGCGCCGCGATGGTGCGCTCGCGCTGCGCCTGCTGGATGTCGCCGTTCAGTGCAGCGGCAGCAAAGCCTCGCGCCTCGAGTTTCTCAACGAGCTCGACGGTCGATTGCTTGGTGCGAGCGAACACCAGCATCGCGTCAAAAGGCTCGACTTCAAGCAAGCGCGTCAGGGCATCGAGTTTGTGTACGCCTGCGACCAGCCAATAACGCTGACGGATGTTCGCCGCCGTTGCCGTCTTGGATTTGACGGTAATTTCGCGCGGATCCCGCAAATGCTTTTGCGCAATGCGTCGGATCGGTGCGGGCAGCGTCGCCGAAAAAAGTACGACCTGGCGCTCGGGCGGCACGAGACCGAGGATGTGATCGATGGCATCGACAAAGCCCATCTGCAGCATCTCGTCGGCTTCATCGAGCACCACGTGAGCGATGGTCTTGAGGCTCAGCGTGCCGCGCTCGAGGTGATCCATGACGCGACCCGGTGTGGCCACAATGACATGCACGCCGCGACGCAGCGCATTGAGCTGAGGTGTGTAACTTTGCCCCCCGTAGATCGGCAGCACGTGCAGACCTGACAGGTGGCTGCCGTACTTCTGGCAGGCCTCGGCGACCTGGATGGCCAGTTCGCGGGTGGGCACAAGAATCAACGCCTGTGGTTCGCGCCGGGCGACGTCGATGCGCGAGAGCAGCGGCAAAGCGAACGCTGCCGTCTTGCCGGTGCCGGTCTGAGCCTGGCCAATGAGGTCGCGCCCCTCGAGCAGGACGGGGATGGTCGCCTGCTGAATGGGCGATGGGGACTCGTAACCGACCGCCGCCAAGGCACTCAGGACAGCGGGCGATAGACCAAGATCGGCAAAAGAAACGGAATCGGGTGTCGGGTCGTGCATCGCTAACTCTATGGCAAAGGCCTTTGGGATCGAGTCGCGATGCGGACGGGTCACGTCGTGACAGCCCCCCTCGAAAGGCTCGTCGCGAGGGGGAATTGGTAGCGGGGGTAGGATTTGAACCTACGACCTTCGGGTTATGAGCCCGACGAGCTGCCAGACTGCTCCACCCCGCACCAGGAAGCCGACGACTATAGTCGTTTCAGCCGCGGGTTTCAAGGTGGCAGCGCGGCTTGACCCCGCCTGAGCGCAGGGCTGTACTGGCCGCCAGTCTCTCGAACAGGCAAACCGCATGCGCCTTCGCACCACCCTACTCGCCTTCGCACTGACGCTCGTAGCCATGCCAATTGGCGCGGCCGAGGCCACACCCCCCACTGCGGCTACGACCCCTACTGCCGCAGCGCAGCTGACGCCGCTGCAGGCCAAGGCTCGTGAAATCTTTAAAAAGGTCGTGAGTTTCAGGAGTATCGCGCCCGGCTACGAGACGCCCCAGCTGGCCGAGTACCTCGCGGGCGAATTCCGCGCCGCAGGGTTTGCCGAGGAAGACATCCTGCTCGAGCGCCACGAGGAAACCGCCTATCTGCTCGTGCGCTACCGAGGGCGCACCCCGGCCAACGAGCCAGCACGAAAACCCGTCCTTCTGCTCTCGCACCTCGATGTGGTGCCGGCGCTCAAGGAACATTGGAAACGCGATCCATTCCGACTCGAAGAGGCCAATGGGTTCTTCTATGGTCGTGGCACGCTCGATGTCAAAAACGGCGTAGCAACGCTCACCGCGCTGCTGCTGCGCCTCAAGCAGGAGAAGTTCGTACCGACCCGCGATCTGGTGCTGGTGCTGAGCGGTGATGAAGAGACGACCGGCGCGACCACCCGGCATTTACTAGAGAAGCATCGCGACTGGGTCGATGCCGAATACGCTCTCAATACCGATGCCGGCGGCGGCACGCTCGATCGCGAAGGCCGGGCCCGCTCGTACAACATCCAGACCGCCGAGAAGACCTATGCGAGTTACAAGTTGAGCGCCTACAACCCGGGCGGCCACAGCTCGCAACCCCGTGCCGATAATGCGATCTATGAACTGACCGATGCACTGAAGGCCGTGCAGGCCTATCGATTCCCTGTGCAGTGGTCCGATACGACGATCGGCTTTTTCAAAGCCACGGGCGCGATCGCCGACGGACCACTCGGCACCGCGATGCGCGCCTTCGCTGCGGATCCGCGCAACGCCGCAGCGGCCGATGAACTCTGGAAACACCCGGTGTACGTCGGCGCCACCCGTACCACCTGCGTGCCCACCATGCTGCGCGCCGGCCATGCCGAGAACGCGCTGCCCCAGCAAGCCACCGCCACGGTGAACTGCCGCATCTTCCCAGGCGTCACGCCACAGGCGATCCGCGAGACCCTGCAAAAGGTCGTCGGCGAGCGCATCGAAATCGAGATCATCGACGATCCACGCTACAGCGATGCCTCACCGCTCAGGGAGGACGTGGTGCAGGCTGTGACGGCGACCGTCCACGAACGGTACCCCGGCATCCCCATCATCCCGATTCAGGAATCGGGCGCGACGGATGGCCTCTTCTACCGCGCCGCCGGCATTCCGACGTACGGCATCAGCGAAACCTTCATCAAGCCGGAGGACCAGTTCGCCCATGGCCTCGATGAGCGGATCCCCGTGCAGTCGTTCTACGCCGGGCTCGATCATTGGCATCGCATCGTCACGCGTTTGTTCGGGCCGACGCCAATGCTGTCGACCGTGGATTGCGGACGCCTGATCGACGGCCTGACGGACACGGTGCTTCGCAACCAACGCCTGCAGATCGACAACGGGCGCATTGTGGCCCTGACCGCAATCGATAACCCCACCGCGGCGAACAGCTCCGCGCAGAGCTCGCAGCACCTCGATCTTCGCGATCACACCTGTCTTCCGGGGCTACTCGATCTGCATACGCACCTGACGGATCTACCCGAGAACACGGCGGACTTTCGCATCTACCCGCGGCGCAGTCCGCAGGATCACCTCGCGCTCGCCCGCAAGAACGCGTTGGCCACGTTGCAGGCAGGCTTCACCACCGTACGCGACGTGGGTGCCTACGTCGGAGCACTCGACAAGGAACTGCGCGATGAGATCGACGCCGGCGTCACGCCGGGCCCGCGCATGCAAGTCTCGATCGGGTACCTGACCATCTCGGGCGGCGGCGGCGACATGCTGCTGCCCGGCTTCCCGAAGAGCCAGGCGCTGACGCCCCTGCCCCGCATGCGCCGAGGTGTGGCGAAGGGGCCCGAGCAGTTTGCTGCGCGAGCGAGCGCCTTCCTCGACGACGGCGCCGACGTGCTGAAGATCATCGCCTCGGGCGCTGTGCTCTCCCCGGGCGGCGTGCCGGGTTCACCCGAGATGACACCCGCCGAGATTACGGCTGTGACACGTGCCGCTCAATCACGTGGCAAACGCGTGGCCGCCCACGCACACGGCGCCCGATCGGTGAAAGAAGCCATCCTCGCAGGCGCCAACACCATCGAGCATGCCTCACTGATCGACGAGGAAGGCCTGCGATTGGCCCGCGAGCGCGGCGTTGCGCTGGCGATGGACGTGTACAACGGCGACTACATCGATACCGAGGGTCGCCGCCAGGGGTGGCCCGCCGAGTTTCTGCAGAAGAACCTCGACACCACCGAAGCGCAGCGTCAGGCCTTCACGCGCGCCGTGCAGATCGGCACACCCATCGTATTCGCGACGGACGCAGGGGTGTTTCCGCACGGACTCAATGCGCGGCAATTTCGCATCATGGTGCAACGCGGCATGACACCGATGCAGGCCATCCGCTCAGCGACCGGCGTCGCGGCCGAGTATATGGGTTGGTCGGATCGCGTCGGCGCGCTCGCTCCCGGACGCTACGCGGATCTCGTCGCCGTGCGTGGCGATCCCCTCGCCGACATCACGCTGCTCGAGCGCGTCGATGTGGTGCTGAAGGGCGGCGTACCCGTCAGCCGAGCACCTGCTCGCACAAACTGAGCAGGCTCTCGGGAAAGAGGCCCAGCACCAGCACCGCCAGGGCATTCAACCCGAGTGCCAGACGCACCCCCGGATGGGACTCGGTCGGAGGTGCAGAGGCGTTCGGCGCATCGAAGTACATCAGCTTGACCACGCGCAGGTAGTAGAACACGCCGATCACGGACACCGCCGCAGCAAACACCACGAGCGCCAGATGGTTCGAGGCCCAGAGCGCCTCGAAGATCTGCAACTTCGCCCAGAAGCCAACGAAGGGCGGGATGCCGGCCGTCGAGAACATCAACATCATCATCATCAGCGCAAGCAGCGGGTCACGCGCGTGCAGACCCTTGTAATCATCGAGTTCGTCGGCCTCGAAACCCCGTCGCCCCGCAAGCAGGATCACGCCAAACGAACCGAGCGTCATGATGACGTAGGTGATTGTGTAGTAGAGCGCCGCCTCGTAGCCCTGCTCCGTCCCGGCGACGAACCCGAGCAGAATGAAGCCCACATTGCCGATGGCCGAATAGGCCAGCATGCGCTTGAGATTGGTTTGCGCGATCGCGATGACGTTACCGAGCAGCGCCGAGAGTACGGCCAGAATCGCGAGCATCTGGGCCCAGGTGTCGACGATGTTACCGAGGCCACCCGCCAACAACCGGAACGCGAGTGCGAACGAGGCGATCTTGGGTGCCGTGGCGACGAACAGGGTCACGGCGGATGGCGCACCGTGGTACACGTCCGGCACCCACATATGGAACGGCACCGCACCGAACTTGAAGGCGATGCCGACGACGACGAACACCACGCCCATGATGAGCCCGAGTGAAGGCTCACCCTGCAACGACACGGCAAGCTCGGAGAAGAGCAAGGTTCCGCTGAGTCCATACACCAGCGACATGCCGTAGAGCAGACAGCCCGAAGCGATGGCACCCAGCACGAAGTACTTCATCGCCGACTCCGCGGCGACCCCCGAGTCCCGATCGGTCGCTACCAGCGCATACAGCGACAGGGCCAGCAGCTCGATACCCATGTACATGGTCAACAGGCTGCCCGCCGAGATCATCACGAAGATGCCGAGCACGGCGCTCAGCACGAGCACGTAGTACTCGCCTTTGGCCAGCTCGCGCGCTTCGAGGTAGTGCCGCGAATACAGCAGTGCCACGGCCACGAACAGGAAACACAATAGTTTCAGCAGCGTGCCGAGCGGATCGGCGATGTACATCCCGGAGAAGAGCTCCACCGGTGCGCTCACCTGCGCGTAGGCCAGCGTCAGCGCCGCACCGACTCCAAGCGTGATCAGCGTGAGGGTCGGCGTGATGCGCGCAGCGGCCTTGCCCGCGAACACATCGACCAACAACACCACGCAGATCGCCGCTGCAAGGTAGATCTCAGGCAGTGCCGGTGCGAGCGAGGCGAGAGTGAAAGTCGGTGTCATGTCATCCCCTGATCACAGCGGCAACTTGCTCGTGACGATCTGCTCGACGAGGTGCCGCACGGACACCTGCATGATCTCGAGCAGCGGCGCAGGCCACAGTCCGAGCAGCAACACGCCTGCCGCCAGCAAGGCCAGCACGAAAAATTCCCGGCCGTTCAGATCCTCGAGCGTCGCCACCTGATCGTTGCCCACCGGACCGAACACCACGCGCTTGACGAGCCAGAGCGTGTAGGCCGCGCCCAGAATCAGCGTGGTCCCGGCGAGGAATGCGTACCAGAAGTTCGCCTTGAAGCTCGCGAGGATCACGAGGAATTCGCCAACAAACCCCGAGGTGCCGGGAAGTCCCGAATTGGCCATCGCAAAGAGCACCATGAAGGCGCCGAATACCGGCATGCGATTGATGACGCCCCCATACGCGCTGATCTCGCGACTATGCAAGCGGTCGTACATCACGCCCACGCAAAGGAACATCGCGCCCGAAATGAGTCCGTGGGAGACCATCTGCACCATCGCTCCGTCGATGCCCATCGCCGCGCCCTTGAGGCTGCCGGTCTGAGCGGCGATGTCGAAGGCGAGGAAGGCGCCGAGCGTCACGAAGCCCATGTGGGCGATCGAGGAATACGCGATCAGTTTCTTCATGTCGGTCTGCACGAGGGCGACCAAGCCGATGTAGACGACGGCCACAAGCGACAGCCCGATGATGAGCCAGTCGAGTTCGCGCGCCGCATCGGGCGTGATCGGCAACGAGAAGCGCAGGAACCCGTAACCACCCATCTTCAGCATGATGGCGGCCAGTACCACCGAACCGCCGGTAGGCGCTTCGACGTGGGCATCCGGCAACCAGGTGTGCACCGGGAACATCGGAATCTTGACCGCAAAGGCGGCGAAGAACGCGAGGAAGATCCACAACTGCTCCTCGCGACCGAGCGGCAAAGCCTGCAGGGCCGCGATGTCGTACGTGCCTGCCTTCAGGTACATGTAGATCAGCGCGATCAGCATGAACACCGAACCCAGGAAGGTGTATAGGAAGAACTTCAGCGTCGCGTACACGCGGCGCGCTCCGCCCCAGATGCCGATGATCAGGAACATCGGGATCAGCATCGCTTCCCAGAAAAAGTAGAACAGCAACCCATCGAGGGCACTGAACACGCCGACCATCAGGCCTTCCATGATCAGGAAGGCGGCGTAGTACTGCGATGGGCGCTTGTCGATCACCGTCCAGGCGGCAATCACCACCGGCACGGTGATGAAGGTCGTCAGCAGCACGAGCGGCAGCGAGATGCCATCGACACCTAGGTGGTAGGTGGCGTTGAAAGCCGGGATCCACGGCGCTTGCTCGAGGAACTGGAACGCCGCCGTGCTCGGATCGAATCCGGTGTAGAGCGGCACCGACAAGGCAAACGTCGCCACTGCCGTAGCGAGCGCGATCCACCGCACTGCCCCGATGCGCTGATCACCGCAGCCGAGTACCAACAGGCCACCCGCAACGGGCAACCAGATCAAGATCGACAACAACGCGGACTCAATCATGCGAACACCAGGAACCACGCCAGCAACCCAGCGAGGCCGATCATCATCCAGAAGGCGTAGGAGTAGAGATAACCGGTCTGGATGCGTCGAACCACACCCGACAACGCACCGATGAGGTTCGCACTACCGTTGACGAGAGCGCCGTCGATCAGGGTTTGATCACCCGCTTTCCAGAACACGCGTCCGAGCAGCCGACTGCCGGCTGCCAGCACGTTCTCGTTGAACCAATCGAAGTAATACTTGTTGTCGAGCAGCTTGCGCACCGGCGCGAACACACCCGCGAACCGCTCTGCTGCCGCCGGGTTCTTCAGGAACAGATACCAGGCCGACAGCACACCGGCGAGCGCCAACCACAGTGGCGGGTGCCCGACCGCAGCCAGCGCAAAGGACGCCGGATCGTGGAAGTGGGTGGCGAGCTCTGCCAGCACGTCGTTGCGCTCCAGCACCACGATGGCGCCTGCGAAGTAGCCGCCGAAGAGCACGGGTTGCACCGTCAGATAACCGATGACGATCGACGGGATCGCCAGCAACACGAGCGGCAAGGTCACGACCCACGGACTTTCGTGCGGCGTACCGCCGTGGCCGCCGTGATGCCCGTGATCGTCGTGAGCGTGGTCGTCGTGCGCGTGGTCGTCGTGCGCCCAACGCGGCGCGCCGTGGAAGGTCATGAACACCATGCGGAACGTGTAGAAGGCCGTCACGAACACGCCAATCAACACGCACCAGTAGGCGTAACCCGCTCCCCATCGATCGGACTCGTGCACCGCCTCGATGATGAAATCCTTCGAGTAGAACCCTGACAGAAACGGCGTACCGATGAGCGCCAGCGCACCGATCCAGCAGGTGATGGCCGTGATCGGCATCAGGCGCGCGAGGCCGCCCATCTTGCGCATGTCCTGCTCGTGGTGCATGCCGATGATCACCGAGCCCGCCGCGAGGAACAGCAGGGCCTTGAAGAAGGCGTGCGTCATCAGGTGAAAAATCGCCGCACCGTACGCCGATGCTCCGAGTGCCACGGTCATGTAGCCAAGCTGCGATAGCGTCGAGTAGGCGACCACGCGCTTGATGTCGTTGTTGACGATGCCGAGAAAGCCCATGAACAAGGCCGTGGTGGCCCCAACCACGAGCACGAACGACAGCGCCGCTTCGGACTGCTCAAATAGTGGCGAGAACCGCGCCACCATGAAGATGCCCGCGGTCACCATCGTCGCCGCGTGGATCAGTGCCGAGATCGGCGTGGGGCCTTCCATCGAGTCGGGCAACCACACGTGCAGCGGCACCTGTGCCGATTTGCCCATCGCGCCGATGAAGAGACAGATGCAGATGAGCGTGATCGCCGACACCGTCCAGGTATCCCCTAGCGCAAACTGCGCCGTGGCGATGGCCGGGGCCGCGGCGAAGGCATCACGGTAATCGAGAGAGCCCGTGTAGTAGACCACCCCGGCAATGCCGAGCACGAAGCCGAAATCACCCACGCGATTGACGAGAAAGGCCTTCATGTTCGCAAAAATCGCGCTCGGCTTCGTATACCAGAAGCCGATCAGCAAGTACGACACCACGCCGACCGCCTCCCAGCCGAAGAACAGCTGCAGGAAGTTGTTGGACATGACGAGCATCAGCATCGCAAACGTAAAGAGCGAGATGTACGAGAAGAACCGCTGGTAGCCCGGATCTTCGTGCATGTAGCCGATCGTGTAGATGTGCACACAGAGCGATACGAAGGTCACGACGCACATCATCAGCACCGAGAGCTGATCGACGAGGAAGCCCACTTCCATGCGAATGCCATCACTGACGAGCCAGGTGTACACCGTGTCGTTGTAGACGCTGACCTCGCCGGTGATGAGCTGCCACGCGATCTGCGCCGACAGCACGAACGAGGCGCCGACCGCAGCGATGGTCACGACGTGGGAGCCGGTACGACCGATCCACTTACCGGCAAGACCAGCGAGGATCGCCGCGATCAGCGGCAGCAGCGGGATGGCGAGCAGTACGTTCGGATTCATCAGCTCAACCCTTCATCGTGTCGAGGTCTTCGACGTTGATGCTGCGCCGCTCGCGGAACAGCACCACCAGGATGGCGAGCCCTATCGCAGACTCCGCGGCCGCAACGGTCAGCACGAAGAACACGAAAACTTGCCCGTCGAGATCACCGAGAAAGCGCGAAAAGGACACGAAGCTGAAGTTCACGGCGAGCAGCATCAACTCGATGCACATCAACAGCAGAATCACGTTCTTGCGGTTGAGAAAGATCCCCGCGATCGACAGCGAGAACAGGACCGCGGACAGCGTCAGCATGTGCTGCAGGGTGATCATGGGCCCTCCCCCTGCGCCGAGTCAGGCTTCGCGCCGACTCCCTTGATGAGTCGCACCCGATCCTCCCGCCGGACGGCCACTTGCTTGGCCACATCCTGCGGCTTGAGCCCCGGGCGCCGGCGCATGGTCAGCGAGATGGCCGCGATGATCGCCACAAGCAGCACCATCGCCGCGAGCTCGAACGGGTATACGTAGGTGGTGTAGAGCACTTCGCCGAGCTCACGCGTGTTGCTGTGATCAGCCGGCTGCGGCGCAACGCCAATGGCGGTGTCGATACCGAAGCCGCGCACGGCGAACACGGCCGACATCTGCGCGATCACGAGAAACGCCGTGATCCAGCCGAGCCAGGCGTAGCGGATGAAGCCACGCTTGATCTCCTCGACGTTGATGTCGAGCATCATGACCACGAACAGGAACAAGACCATCACGGCGCCGACGTACACCAGCACGAGCACGATGGCGAGGAACTCCGCCTCGATGAGCAACCAGAGCGCCGCGCTCGAGAAGAACGCGAGCACCAGCGCCAGCGCCGAGTACACCGGGTTGCGCGCCACGATCACACCGAGCGCAGCGGCCAGCAGAATCGCCGACAACACGTAAAAGAGCACTTGGACGATCACGCGGACTTCCTCATCGCTACACACTGCATGGCTGCGTACTTCACGGCGTTCGACCTAGCGGTACGGCGCATCGGCCGCCTTGTCGGCGTCGATCAGGGCCGCATAGCGCTCGCCCACCGCGAGCAGCTTGTCCTTGGTCATGATGTTCTCGCCGCGGTGCTCCATGTGGTACTCGTGGATGCGCGTCTCGACGATGGCATCTACCGGACAGGCCTCTTCGCAAAAGCCGCAGAAGATGCACTTGAAAAGATCGATGTCGTAGCGCGTGGTGCGGCGCGTACCGTCGGCAGCGACGTCCGAGTCGATGGTGATGGCAAGCGCCGGGCAAACCGCTTCGCAGAGCTTGCAGGCGATACAACGCTCCTCGCCGTTCGGATAACGACGCAGCGCATGCAGCCCGCGGAACCGCGGCGATTGCGGGGTCTTTTCTTCGGGGTAGTTGACCGTGACCTTCCTGCGAAACAGCGTGCGCGCCGTGACCGAGAGGCCCGTGAGCAGCTCGGTCAGCAGGAAAGTCTTGGCAATGCTCTGCAGTGACATGAGTGTGCGTGCCTCAGTTCTTCCAGGGGCCCACGCCCCAGTACACCATCAAGCCCTCGACCGCGATCCACACCAGCGTCACCGGGATCAGCACCTTCCAGCCGAGGCGCATGATCTGGTCGTAGCGATAGCGCGGGAAGGTGGCGCGATACCACATGAAACAGGTGAGGAAGAAGAACAGCTTCAAAAAGAGCCAGTGAAATCCGGGCGCCGCCAGCGGGTGACCGGCCGCCAACAAACCTTCGAAGGGGCTCAGCCAACCGCCGAGGAAGAACACCGCCGTCAGCGCCGAGATGAGGATCATGTTGGCGTATTCCGCCAAGAAGAACAGTGCGAAGGCGATGCCCGAGTACTCGACGTGAAAGCCCGCGACGATTTCCGACTCACCCTCGGCGACGTCGAACGGCGCGCGGTTCGTCTCCGCGACACCCGCGATGAGGTAGACGACGAAGAGCGGGAAGAGCCAGATCAGAAACCAGTTCGACACGCCGCCTGCCTGCGCGCGCACGATGTCGCCGAGATTGAGCGTTCCTGCCGCCATGACCACACCCACGAGCGCAAAGCCCATGGCGATTTCATAGGCCACGACCTGCGCGGCAGAGCGCATCGCACCGAGGAAGGCGTACTTCGAGTTGGCCGCCCAACCGGCGAGGATCACTCCGTACACACCGACCGAGGTCAGCGAGAGCACGTAGAGCAACCCGGCATCGATGTCGGCGATGACGAGATTCGGATCGAGCGGCATCACGGCCCAGGCCGCAAACGCCGGAACGAGCGTGATCGCCGGTGCAATGCGGAACAGCCACTTGTTCGACGCCGAGGGCACCACCACTTCCTTGAGCAGCAGCTTGATGACATCGGCGAAGGGCTGGAAGATTCCGGGCAACAGGCCGAACAGACTGCCGACGCGGTTCGGGCCCTTTCGCAGCTGCATCCAGCCGATGACCTTGCGCTCCCAGAGCGTGGTGAATGCTACCGAGAGAATCACGGCTACGGTCACGATGAGAATCCATGCCGTCGAGCGGACGTAGGACGGCAAGCCGGACCACAGTTCGAGCAACGAGTCCATCAACCCTGCCCTCCTGCAGTACGACTGCGCTCGGCGATGCTCGTCTGCTGCAAGGCCGGCGATCGTCGCAATACGGCATCGATCGAGTACATCGGCACATCGAGCGTGCCGAGATCGAGATCTGCCGAGGCGCTGACCGCAGCCATCGCCGGAACGTGCGTGGACACGAGCGCCTCAGGGGCCCCGGCACCCGCTGCGGCATCGATGAGCTGCTGCAGTTCGGCGCGAACGTCCTCGGAGCTTTGCTGGGCGAAGCCCTCGAGCCCGAGTACGTTGGCGAGCACGCGCAGGATCTTCCAGCCCGGGCGAGCCTCGCCGGGCGCTGCTGTCGCTGCCGTCTGGCTCTGCATCATGCCTGCAAGGTTGATGTAGCTGCCCGAGGTCTCGGCGAACGCCGCCATCGGCAACAGCACGTGCGCCACGCGCTTGATGGACTCGCTCGCAAAGGGGGTCAGCGCCACCACGCAAGCCGCTTGATTCAACGCGCGCTCGGCGAGCGTGGCGTCGGCGAAGTCCGCCTCGGGTTCCATCGCACCGACCAGCAAGTACGCCCGCTGCGGGTGTTCGAGCATCGCCTGCACGGAGTGACCGATCGCCGTCGCCGCGCGACCACCGGCCTCGCGATGCGGCACACAACCCGCGAGCCACAGACCCGCCGCATTGCCACCCTCGGCCAGCAAGCCGAGTCGCGCACCGCTGACACGAGCAAGCTCAGCACCGAGCGCACGCAAATCGACGCTCGAGGGATGACGCAACGCCATCGCTCCGAGCCAGACGATGCGCTGCGTGCCGTGACACAGTGCTGCCGCCGCCGAGCGATGCGCATCGCTCACCACCACGCCGTGCAGCAGATCCGCAAACAACGGTCCGGGAGAGGATCCGGCGAGTTCTGCAGCCGCCTTCACGATCGCTGCAAGCTCATGCACCCACGCGGCCGGCGCTGCGCCGACACGCGACGCCACCCGGAAGTGATACGGCGCAGGCTCCGCCTCGATGAACGCCACGCGCGCCTTGCCTCGCACCACCGCCTTGCGCAGGCGATGCGCGAGCAGCGGCATTTCAGCGCGCAGGTTGCCGCCCACCACCAGTACGCCAGTCAGCGCATCGACCTCGCCGATTGGCAGCCCAAGCGTCGGGTGCAGCGGATCGGCTGACGCATCGCGAAAGTCCCGAACGCGCAGCCGATGATCGATGTTCGCACTACCGAGGGAGCGGGTTACGCGAGCCGCGAGGTGCGCTTCTTCTACGGTGCAGGAAGGATGGACCAGCGTGCCGAGGTTTTCTCCTGCAGCCTTGAGACCGCGTGCGGCAGCCTGCAGCGCCTCTTCCCAAGACGCCTCGCGCCATTGCCCCTCAACGCGCAGCATGGGCTTCAGCAGCCGATCTTCGGCATGCAGCCCTTCGTAGCTGAAGCGATCGCGATCGGCGATCCAGGTTTCATTGATCGACTCGTTCGGTCGCGGTACGACGCGCTTGAGTGTGCCGCGCAGCACATGACCAAAGAGATTGCTGCCGAAGCCATCGTGCGGCGCGACGAGCGGCGCCTGAGTCATTTCCCAGGAGCGCCCCTGGAAGCGGAACGGCTTGGAATTGAGCGCGCCCACCGGGCACAGATCGATGATGTTGCCCGACAGCTCGTGATCGACGCTGCGCTCGATCCAAGTGCCGATTTCCATGTTCTCGCCACGACCTGTCGTGCCGAGCTCGGGAATACCGGCGACATCCTGACCGAAGCGCACGCAGCGCGTGCAGTGGATGCAGCGCGTCATGTCGGTGGAGACCAGCGGGCCGAGATTCTTGTCCTTCACCACCCGCTTGCGCTCGTTGAAGCGCGCGATGTCGCGACCGAACCCGAGCGCAAGATCCTGCAGCTCGCACTCACCACCCTGATCGCAAATCGGACAATCCAGCGGGTGATTGATCAGCAGGAACTCCATCGTCGCCTTCTGCGCACCGATGGCGGCCTTCGACTTGGTGAAGATCTTCATGCCCTCGGCGACCGGTGTGGCGCAGGCCGGCAGAGGCTTCGGCGCCTTCTCGACTTCGACGAGACACATGCGGCAATTTGCTGCCACAGGCAATTTGTCGTGATAGCAGAAACGCGGGACATACGCCCCGTGCTGATCGGTGACGTGAATGATCATTGCGCCCTTACGGGCCTTGACGGCCTGGCCGTCGACTTCGACGTTGATCAGATCGTCTTGCGGATTAGCTGCCATGTTCTTGGAATCCCGCGACGGCTCAGGCCGCCTCCGGCTGGGCATCGACGAGGCTGCGCCCGCGATGCTGGATCATGTACTCGAACTCGTGACGGAACTTCTGCAGGAAGCTCTGCACCGGCCATGCCGCCGCATCGCCGAGCGCACAGATGGTGTGGCCCTCGATGCGACCCGCCACATCCACGAGCAACTGCAAATCTTCCATGCGGCCCTGCCCATCGACGATGCGCTTGAGCACGCGATTCAGCCAGCCCGTACCTTCACGACAGGGCGTGCACTGCCCGCAAGATTCGCTCTTGTAGAACCGCGAGATACGCTCGAGCGTGCGCACCATGCAAGTCGTCTCGTCCATCACAATCACGGCCGCCGAGCCCACCGAGGAGCCAACCGCGCGCAACGAGTCGTAGTCCATGTTGACGCCGAGCATCACATCGCCCGGTACGACCTTGACCGAGGAACCACCGGGGATCACGGCCTTGAGCTTGCGCCCGCCCCGAACGCCACCTGCGATCTCGAGCAAATCTTTGAAGGGAATGCCGAGCGGCAACTCGTAGTTGCCGGGCTTGTTGACGTGGCCCGAGACCGAAAAGATCACCGTGCCGCCGGCGTTGGTGGTGCCGAGCTTCGCGAACCACTCGGGCCCCTTGCGCAGGATCGTCGGTACCGATGCGTAACTCTGCGTGTTGTTGATGGTGGTCGGCTGCCCGTAGAGACCGAAGGCGGCCGGGAACGGCGGCTTGAAGCGCGGCTTGCCTTGCTTACCCTCGAGTGATTCGAGCAGCGCGGTTTCTTCGCCGCAGATGTAGGCGCCCGCACCGACGAAGGTGTACAGATCGTAGTCGATCCCCGAGCCCTGGATGTTCTTGCCGAGCAGCCCTGCCTCGTAGGCTTCCTTGACTGCGGCCTCGAAGCGCGGCACGGGTTCGCCCAGAAACTCGCCGCGGATGTAGTTGTAACCAACGGTGGCGCCCATCGCGTAGCCGCCGATCGCCAGACCCTCGACGAGCGCGTGCGGGTTGAAGCGCAGGATGTCTCGATCGTGGCAGGTGCCGGGTTCACTCTCGTCGGAGTTGCAGACCGCGTACTTCTGCATCGGCGCGTTGCGCGGCATGAAGCTCCACTTCATGCCGGTGGGGAAGCCCGCACCACCGCGACCACGCAGACCCGAAGCCTTGACAGCTTCGATCACCTGCTCGCGCGTCATCTCACCGGCGAGGATTTTGCGCCACGACGAGTAGCCGCCGATCTTCTGGTAGGTCTCGAGCGTCCAGGGGCGTTCGAGACCAATCGACTCGAACACGACCAGATTCATCCGATCACGCCAGGTATCCACCGCGTTGCTCATGGCAGTCCATCCAGGATCTTGTCGACCTTCTCGGGCGTCAGGTACTCGTGGAACTCATGATCGACCATCATCATGGGCGCACCCGTGCAAGACGCGAGGCACTCTTCTTCCTTCTTGAGGAAGATGCGCTTGTCTGGCGTGCTCTCGCCCACCTTGATGCCGAGCTTGCGCTCGCAGTGCGCGAGAATGTCCTCTGCGCCGTTGAGCCAGCAGCTGATGTTCGTGCACACGCTGACATGATGGCGCCCGCACTCGTGCGTCTCGAACATCGAGTAGAACGTCGCCACCTCGTAAACCTGGATCGACGGCAGACGCAAATACTCCGCGACGGCGTCCATGATGGGGCCAGTGAGAAAACCCTGATTCTGCTCCTGCGCAAAGCGCAGTGCAGAGAGCGTCGCCGAGCGCTGCCGCCCGGCCGGAAAACGACTGATCCAGCCGTCGATCTCGTGGCGCGTGTGCTCGCTCAGCAGGTGTACGTTCGGCCCGTCGCCCGGGATAAAACGCTGCCCGTCGCTGGTCGGAACGCCCTCGGTCGCGCTGGAACTCATCGGTCGATTTCTCCGAAAACGATGTCCTGGGTGCCGATGACGGCCACCACGTCAGCCAACATGTGGCCCGTGACCATCTCCTCGAGTGCGGCCAAATGCGCAAAACCCGGCGCGCGGCACTTGAGGCGATACGGTTTGTTGGCGCCATCCGAGACGAGGTAGATACCGAATTCGCCCTTCGGCGCCTCAACGGCGGCGTACGTCTCGCCCTCCGGCACGCAGTAGCCTTCGGTCATCAGCTTGAAGTGGTGGATGAGCGATTCCATATCGCCCTTCATGTTCTCGCGGCGCGGCGGGCGAACCTTTGCATCGGCCACCATCACGGGGCCCGGATTGCGCTTCAGCCACTCGACACACTGCGCGACGATGCGGTTCGACTGGCGCAACTCTTCCATGCGCACGAGATAGCGGTCGTAGCAATCGCCGTTCACACCCACGGGAATGTCGAAGTCGAGCTTCGAGTACACCTCGTAGGGCTGCAGCTTGCGCAAATCCCAGGCGATCCCTGAGCCGCGCAGCATCGGCCCCGAAAAGCCGAGCTGCATCGCCCGCTCGGGCGACACTACGCCGATGTTGACCGTGCGCTGCTTCCAGATGCGATTGTCCGTGAGCAGCGTTTCGTATTCGTCTACCGCCTTCGGGAAGCGGCGCGTGAAATCCTCGATGAATTCCAACAGGCCCGCCGCGCGGGCCTCGTTCAGCCGATCGGCGTCCTTCTGCGAGCGCCAGCGCGAGGCCTGGTACTTCGGCATCTCGCGCGGCAAATCGCGATGCACACCGCCCGGCCGGTAGTACGTGGCATGCATGCGCGTCCCGGAGACCGCCTCGTAGCAGTCCATCAGATCCTCGCGCTCCTTGAACGCGAGCAAAAACACCGTCATCGCGCCGATGTCGAGACCGTGCGCCCCAAGCCACATCAAGTGGTTCAGGATGCGGGTGATCTCGTCGAACATCGTGCGGATGTACTGCGCGCGCAGCGGCGGCGTCACACCGAGCAGACGCTCGATCGCCATGACGTAGGCGTGCTCATTGCACATCATGGACACGTAATCGAGACGGTCCATGTAGCCGATCGACTGGTTGAACGGCTTCGACTCGGCAAGCTTTTCGGTGGCCCGATGCAGCAGACCAATGTGCGGGTCTGCCTTCTGCACGACTTCGCCATCGAGCTCGAGCACGAGGCGCAGCACGCCGTGGGCCGCCGGATGCTGCGGCCCGAAGTTCATGGTGTAGGACTGGATCTCAGCCATTGGCCGGCCCTCTGCCTTCGATCAACGCCGGGTCATAGCGGTTGTCGTGTCGAATCACCCGCGGCACCAAAGTGCGCGACTCGATGCTGACCGGTTCGTACACCACGCGTTGCTTGATGGGGTCGTAGCGCACCTCGACGTTGCCGATCAGCGGGAAGTCCTTGCGGAACGGATGTCCGATGAAGCCGTAGTCAGTGAGCAAACGGCGCAAATCCGGGTGGCCGCGGAACAGGATGCCGAACAGATCGAACGCCTCGCGTTCAAACCAGTTCGCCGAGGCCCACACGCCCACCAGCGAATCGATGATCGGCTCCTCGTCATCGACGCAAAAGCTGCGCAGGCGCAATCGGCGATTGCCGCTGATCGAGAGCAACTGCGCGACCACCGCAAAACGTCGGCCCGAGGGGCGCTCCTCGGACTCCACCGCACCCAGGGGCCGACCGCCTTGGCGGGTCACGCCACGTGAAAAGCCGGAGCCCGTCGCCGAGAACGTCTTCCACTCGGTGCGGCCGTAATCGAGATAATCGACCCCTGCGAGATCAACCAGCATCTCGAAGCGCAGGGCCGGGTGATCGCGCAACGCCGTAGCGACGGCCAAAAGATTCGCGGGCTCGCACTCGTAAGCGAGCTCATCCGGCAGTGAGTCGACGCGCTGGGCGGAGCCCGCCAGCACTTCATCCACGGTAGCTGCGAACGCGGCAAGGTCGGTCATGGTCGGGTCACCGAACTCGTACGCGCGATTTTCTTCTGCAACTGGATGATGCCGTAGAGCAGCGCCTCGGCCGTGGGCGGACAGCCGGGAACGTAGACGTCGACCGGCACGATGCGATCGCAGCCACGCACCACCGCATAGGAATAGTGGTAGTAGCCGCCGCCATTGGCGCAGGAACCCATCGAGATCACCCAACGGGGCTCGGGCATCTGGTCATACACCTTGCGTAGCGCAGGAGCCATCTTGTTGACCAATGTTCCGGCCACGATCATCACGTCCGACTGACGCGGGCTCGGTCGAAATACAACGCCGAAACGGTCCAGGTCATAGCGGGAGGCACCGGCGTGCATCATCTCGACCGCGCAACAGGCGAGCCCGAAAGTCATGGGCCACAGCGACCCGGTCCGCGCCCAGTTGACGAGATTGTCGACCTGGGTCGTTACGAAACCGCGCTGCGCAAAGCCCTGCGCATCGGCGTCTTGGGTCAATCCCACTCGAGCGCCCCCTTTTTCCACTCGTAAATGAAGCCGACGATGAGGATGCCGAGGAAGATCCCCATCGAGACCAGACCGAACGTGCCGATGGATTTCAGGGCAACGGCCCACGGAAACAGGAAGGCGATTTCAAGATCGAAGACGATGAAGAGGATCGCCACCAGGTAGTAGCGCACATCGAACTTCATGCGCGTGTCTTCGAAGGCCTCGAAGCCGCACTCGTATGCCGAGAGTTTCTGCGCGTCGTTGGGCGCGCGACTGAAATATCGGCCGAAGCTCGTGCCCAGCAGCAACAACACAGCCGCAAGACCCGAAGCCACCAACAGGAAAATCAACGCCGGCAAGTAATTCGACAACATTCACCCGCTCCCGCACACGCGTGGCTGGTGTGCCACGCAACCCCCGTGCTGCAAGCGCCGCGGATTGTAGCAGGAGATGAACCGGAGTTGGTGCGGTCGGGGAGACTCGAACTCCCACGCCTTTCGGCGCTAGCCCCTCAAGCTAGTGTGTCTACCAATTCCACCACGACCGCAATGTCGTCTGCCGTGACTAAAGCGTCACTGCCCCGGAGTGACGGGCGCCGCCGGAGCGGGCACCGAGGGGATCACTTCCGTCGTTGCGCCCTGCTCGAGCAACCCTTTCGAGGTGTCGACGGTGGGCCGCGTACCGAGCCACGCGAGGGCGAGGCTGTTGATCATGAAAATGGCGGCGAATACCGCCGTTGCGCGCGAGAGTCCCGTGGTCGCACCGCGCGCACCGAACACGCTGCCGGAGGCGCCTGCACCAAAGCCCGCGCCTGCATCGGCGCCACGGCCGCGCTGCAACAGCACGAGCGCGATGATCGCGAGCGACACAAACACCTGCAGGATGGTCAGCGCAGTCAGCAACATGTTCTTCCGAACCTCACACCGCGGCCGCCGCGACGATCGCGACGAACTCTTCCGCTTTCAGGGAGGCTCCTCCGACCAGACCGCCATCGACATCCGGCATCGCGAACAACTCGCGCGCGTTACCGGCCTTGACGCTGCCACCGTAGAGCACCCTAAGCGAGCCCGCGATTATAGCATCGTGCGCGGCGATTCGACCACGTATGAAGGCATGCACCTCCTGCGCCTGCGCCGGGGTGGCCGTGCGGCCGGTGCCGATGGCCCAGACGGGCTCATAGGCAACGAGGCCACGGCCAAGGGCTGCCACCCCGCAATGCGCGATCAAGGCATCGAGCTGCCGGGCCACCACTGCCGAAGTCTGGTCCCCGTCTCGCTCGGCCAGTGTTTCGCCGACGCAGAGGATCGGTGTGAGCCCGGTCGCGAGCGCAGCGGCGTACTTTCGGGCGATGATCTCGTCGCTTTCGGCGTAGAGCGCCCGCCGCTCCGAGTGCCCCACGATCACGTGACTGCAGCCCACCTCGCGCAGCATCTCGCCCGCCACCTCGCCGGTGTAGGCGCCCTGCCCGGTTTCGGCACACAGGTTCTGGGCACCGAGCGCGATCCCTGAATCAGCAAGACGGCCTGCGACGGCGGCGAGGTACACGAACGGTGGGCAGACGAGGGTATCCACGGCGCCTGCTGCAGCGCCGAGGCCCGCAAGACCCTGCCGCAGACCATCGACGAGTGCCGCGTTCGCCGCACCCGAGCCGTACATTTTCCAATTGCCCGCTACCATCGATCGACGAGTGTTCATCACTTCACCTCCGCCGCCACGTCACGCACGATGCGCGCCAACTGCTCGGCGTGCTGCTTCGCTTCCTCGGCATCTTCGAGTTCGACCATCACGCGTATCAACAGCTCTGTACCCGAGGCTCGCAGCACCAGCCGCCCTCGACCCTCAAGCGCACGCGACATTTCGCTCACGGCATCGCTCACGCGCGGCACGGCATACGGATCGAAACGGCGCGCAACCTTGACGTTGACCGAGTGCTGCGCCAGCAAAGGCAACGCTGAGGTAAGTTCGGCGAGTGAGGCGCCGGTGCTGCGCATCACGGCCAGCACCTGTAGCGCCGCGACCATGGCGTCCCCGGTCGTGGCGTGATCGAGCGTGAGCAGATGACCCGAGGTTTCTCCGCCCAACACGCCGCCCGTCTCACGCAACTTCGCGAGCACGTAGCGATCGCCGACCGCCGCGCGATGGAATTCGATGCCGCGCTCGCGCAGCGCGCGCTCGAGGCCGTAGTTGCTCATCAGGGTGCCGACCACCGGCCCCTGCAGCGTTCCCGCCGCGTGACGAGCGGTGGCGATGACAAACAGCAACTGATCGCCGTCGACCTTGCGCCCGAGGTGATCGACCATGACCAGCCGGTCGCCATCGCCATCAAGTGCGATACCCACCTGCGCCTTCACGCCGGGCACCGTCAGCTGCAACAAGTGCGGAGCAGTGGAGCCACAGCCATCATTGATGTTGCGGCCATTCGGCGAGCAGCCGATCGGCACAATCTCTGCGCCGAGGTCGGTGAGGATGCGCGGGGCGACCTTGTAGCCTGCGCCGTGCGCACAGTCGATGACGATCTTCATGCCCTCGAGCGTGATGCCGGGCGGCAGGGTCGAAATGCAGAAGTCCTGATACGCCTTGCGCGTCTTGTCCACGCGCGATGCCCGACCCAAGGCACGCGACTCGCGCGTGGTCGGCGGTTTCTCGAGCTCCGCCTCAATTCGCTCCTCGGCCTCATCCGAGAGCTTGCCGCCCTCGGCATCGAAGAACTTGATGCCGTTGTCGTAGTACGGATTGTGCGAGGCGCTGATCACCACACCGAAGCGACAGCCGAAGTGACGCGTCATAAAAGCGATGCCCGGTGTCGGCAACGGGCCGATCAATCGAACATCGAGTCCCGCGGCGACGAACCCGGCCTCGAGCGCGGCCTCGAACATGTAGCCTGACAAACGCGTGTCCTTGCCGATCAGCACGCTGCCGCCCTGCGGCGCCAACGCGCGTGCCGCCGCGCTCGCCAAACGCAAAACGAAATCCACGGTCAGCGGGGCTTGCCCAACCTTGCCGCGGATCCCGTCGGTTCCAAAATAAATTCTGCTCAAGAGCCTCTCCTGCCGATCGCCGCCCAGACCTTCAGTACATCGACGGTCTGCGACACGTCATGGGCGCGAATGATACGCGCTCCGCCGTCCACTGCCGCGAGCGCCAACGCGAGACTGCCGGCGAGTCGTTCCTCCACCGGTCGGCCGGTGAGGGCTGCAAGCCAGGACTTGCGAGACAGGCCCACCAGCAAGGGCGGCCCCATACGCGCCAACTGCGGCAGCCCCTGCAGCAACTGCAGGTTGTGCTCGGCGGTCTTGCCAAAACCGAATCCCGGATCGATGAGTACGCGATCCGCCTCGATGCCAACCTCGAGACAGGCCTCGAGCCGTCCGCGCAGGAACACCTCGACGTCGTCCACCACATTGCCGTAGCTCGGCGAGCGCTGCATCGAGCGCGGCTCACCCTGCATGTGCATCACGCAGACTGCGGCCCTGCCGGACGCCGCGGCCTCGAGCGCGCCCGGCAAGCGCAGGCCATACACGTCGTTGATGAGATGCGCACCAGCCTCGAGTGCCGCGGTGATGACTTCGGGCTTGCTGGTATCCACCGAGACGAGCACGCCGCGGCGCACCAGCTCGCGCACCACAGGCACCACTCGGCGCAATTCCTCATCGACGGGCACGGGATCGGACCCCGGCCGCGTCGACTCGCCGCCGACATCGATGATGGCGGCACCATCGCGCTGCATTTGCAGCGCCGCATGCAGGGCCGCGTCGACATCGACGAAGCGGCCGCCATCGGAGAAAGAATCCGGGGTGACGTTGAGCACGCCCATGACCACGGGCGAACGCAGATCAAGCTCGCGATCCGCGCAGCGCACCACGCCGGGCACCGTGCTCAAGGCGCGGGCTCGATTCAGCCGGCGCTACCCTCACCGGCCGCAGGCCCCAGACCCGCCTGCGGTTGCGGCCGCGGCGCACTGCCACCGGCGCTGCCGGTGCCACCCGAGACCGACTCTTCCCAGCCGGCCGGCGCACTCGGCGGACGGCCCGCCATGATGTCCTTGATCTGGCTGTCGTCGATGGTCTCGAACTTGATCAGCGCATCGGACATGGCATGGAGCTTTTCGATATTCGTCTGCAGGATGTCGCGGGCACGCTGGTAGTTGCTCTCGATCACACGACGAACTTCCTGGTCGATCGCGTGAGCCGTTTCATCCGACACTTGCTTGGTTTGCGTCACCTGACGACCCAGAAACACCTCGCCGGACTCTTCGGTGTACGTGAGAGGTCCGAGCTTGTCGGAGAGGCCCCACTTCGTGACCATGTTGCGCGCGAGGTCAGTCGCCCGCTCGATGTCGTTCGACGCACCGGTCGTCACGGAATCCGCCCCAAAGATGAGTTCTTCGGCGATGCGCCCGCCAAAGAGCGTGGCGATGGCACTCTCGATACGGCGCTTGCTCATGGAGTAGCGATCCTGCTCGGGCAGGAACTGCGTGACGCCGAGCGCACGGCCGCGCGGGATGATGGTGACCTTGTAGACCGGGTCGTGCTCAGGCACCAAGACGCCGACGATCGCATGCCCGGCCTCGTGATAGGCGGTCATGCGCTTTTCTTCCTCGGTCATGACCATCGAGCGCCGCTCGGCACCCATCATGATCTTGTCCTTGGCGCGCTCGAACTCCTCCATGCCGACGATGCGCTTGTTCGCGCGCGCAGCGAAGAGCGCGGCCTCGTTGACGAGGTTGGCGAGATCCGCACCCGAAAACCCAGGCGTACCGCGGGCGATCAGCGCAGGCTTGACGTCATCGCCAAGCGGCACCTTGCGCATGTGGACCTTGAGGATCTGCTCGCGACCGCGCACATCGGGCAGCGGCACGACGACCTGGCGATCGAAGCGACCCGGACGAAGCAGCGCAGGGTCAAGCACATCAGGACGGTTGGTCGCGGCGATGACGATGATGCCCTCGTTGCCCTCGAAGCCGTCCATCTCGACGAGCAACTGGTTGAGGGTCTGTTCGCGCTCGTCATGACCGCCGCCGAGGCCGGCGCCGCGGTGGCGACCCACGGCGTCAATTTCGTCGATAAAGATGATGCAGGGCGCATGCTTCTTGGCCTGCTCGAACATGTCGCGCACGCGCGAGGCGCCGACGCCGACGAACATTTCGACGAAGTCCGAACCGGAGATGGTGAAGAACGGCACCTTGGCCTCGCCCGCAATCGCGCGCGCGAGCAGCGTCTTGCCGGTACCGGGGTTGCCGACCATGAGCACACCCTTCGGGATCTTGCCGCCGAGCCTCTGGAACTTGGAGGGGTCCTTGAGGAAGTCGACGATCTCGCCCACTTCCTGCTTGGCCTCATCGACGCCCGCCACATCGGCGAAGGTCACGGCCACCTGATCTTCACTCAAGAGGCGCGCACGGCTCTTGCCGAACGACATGGCGCCGCGACCGTTGCCGCCACCCTGCATCTGCCGCAGCATCCAGGCGAAGACGAGAATCAGCAGCAGCGCCGGGGCGAGCTGCAGCACGAGCTGGGCGAGGAAGTTCGGCTGCTTCGGCGCGCGACCGACCACCGAGACGTTGGACTTGGTGAGCGAGCCGATCAGCGCCGTGTTGTCGGTTTCAGGGTTGTAGAGCTCGAAGGTCGACTTGTCCTTGCGCACGCCCGAGATCGTGTCGCCTTGCAGCACCACGCTGTCGATGCGGCCCGTACGTACCTCCTCGAGGAAGCTGGAGTAGCTGACCTCGGAGACCGGGCTCGAGCGCGGCATGAACTGGCTGAATAGCACCAGTACGGCCACCGCAATCAGGGCCCAGACCACGAAATTCTTCATCATGTCATTCATGTGCTCTACCTCGGGGGGTGCGGTCCGTGCACCGGATTGCCAAACTACACGATCCCTGCCCTAAATTCGACCACGGCAGACGTTGGTAAGTTCGCCACACGGTGGCCAGCAGGGCGTTGCGGCGATCGGTTGCGGCTACAATCGGCGCCGTGAAAATCTCCGACAAACAGCGTCGCTACCTCAAGGGCCTCGCCCACCCCCTCAAACCCGTCATCCTGATCGGCAATTCCGGCCTCACCGAGGCCGTGGTCACCGAGACGGCGCGGGCCCTGCACGATCACGAACTCATCAAGGTTCGCATGAGCGGTGCCGAGCGCACCGTGCGCGATGCGGCGCTCGCCAGCCTTGCGGAGCGAACGGGCAGCGCGCTCGTCGGTCGGATCGGCCACGTGGCCACCTTGTATCGGCCGCGCCGAGAGTTATCGAAGATCGTGTTGCCGGACTGAGGCGATGCGCCGCTACTCGTAGCGGACGCCGACGATCTCGTAGCTGCGGTTGCCACCCGGTGCCGCCACCTCCACCACGTCTCCCTCGGACTTGCCGATGATCGCGCGAGCGATGGGCGAGATAATGGCGATGCGGCCGGCGCGGATGTCGGCCTCGTCCTCGCCGACGATGGTGTAGGTCACCCGCTTGCCGTCGGCCTCGGCCTCAAGGTCCACCGTGGCGCCAAACACCACCCGCCCCTCAGGCGAGAGCTGCGTGACGTCGATGATGTCGGCCGTCGACAACTTGCCCTCGATCTCGGCAATACGACCTTCGATGAAGCCCTGCTGCTCGCGGGCCGCGTGGTATTCGGCATTCTCGGAGAGATCCCCGTGGGCACGCGCCTCGGCGATGGCCTTGATAACGTTCGGCCGATCCTCGGACTTCAGTTTCTTCAGTTCCGCGCGCAGCAACTCTGCGCCGCGCAGGGTCATCGGATTGCGCTTCATGCGAGGAACTCCTGATGCAGGTCTTGCAGACGGTTCACGCCCACCTCGTCGAGCGAATCGAGAGCCTCGCAGGTGGCGAGCGCGGCGGCAAGAGTCGTGTAGTAGGTCACGCGCCGCTGCACAGCCTCGCGGCGGATCGAGCGCGACTCGCTGACCGCCTGCTTGCCCTCGGTGGTGTTCACGATCAGCACGATCTCGCCGTTCTTGATCATGTCGACGCAGTGAGGCCGGCCCTCGCGGACCTTGTTGACCGGGCGACAGGCGAGCCCTGCCGCCTTGATGGCTGCGGCCGTGCCGGAGGTGGCGACCAGATCGAAGCCGCGGGCCACGAGCTTGCGGGCGAGCTCGACGGCACCCGGCTTGTCACGCTCGCGCACGCTGATGAAGGCGGTGCCGCTGCGCGGCAAGACGACCGACGAGGCGGCCTGCGCCTTGGCATAGGCCTCGCCAAAGCTGCGGCCCGTGCCCATGACTTCGCCCGTGGATTTCATCTCCGGGCCCAGCATCGGATCGGCCTCGGGGAATTTGACGAAGGGGAACACGGCTTCCTTCACCGAGTAGTACGAGGGCACCCGCTCGCGGGTCATGCCGAGCGATTGCAGCGAGCGGCGGGTCATCACCCGCGCGCCGATCTTGGCGAGCGGCAGCCCGGTCGCCTTCGAGACAAAGGGTGCCGTGCGCGAAGCGCGCGGGTTGACCTCGAGCACGAAGATCACGCCGTTCTGGATCGCGAACTGGATGTTCATCAGTCCGACGACGTTGAGCGCCAGAGCGAGCTGACGGGTCTGCTCGCGCAACTCATCCTGCAGCGCGGCCGACAAACTGTTGGGCGGCAGCGAGCAGCCCGAGTCGCCCGAGTGCACGCCCGCCTGTTCGACGTGCTCCATGATGCCGCCGATCAGCACCTGCTGGCCATCGCACACGGCATCGACGTCGACCTCGATCGCATCGTCGAGGAAGCGATCGAGCAGCACCGGCGACTCGTTCGACACCTTCACCGCATCGGTCATGTAGGTGCGCAGGTCGTCCTCGTTGAAGACGATCTCCATGGCGCGACCGCCAAGCACGTACGACGGGCGCACGACGAGCGGGAATCCGACCTCACGCGCGAGGGCAAGGGCTTGCTCCTCGGTGCGCGCCGTAGCGTTGGCGGGCTGGCGAAGCCCAAGTGCCTGCACGAGCTTCTGGAAGCGTTCACGGTCCTCGGCCACGTCGATCGAATCGGGCGAGGTGCCGATGATCGGCGCGCCCTCGCGCTCGAGCGCGCGGCAGAGCTTGAGTGGCGTCTGCCCGCCGTACTGCACGATCACGCCCTCGGGCTTTTCCTTGTCGATGACCTCGAGCACGTCCTCGAGCGTCAGCGGCTCGAAGTACAGCCGATCGGAGGTGTCGTAGTCGGTCGACACGGTCTCCGGATTGCAGTTGATCATGATGGTCTCGAAACCATCCTCGCGCAGGGCGAGCGCGGCGTGCACGCAGCAGTAATCGAACTCGATACCCTGGCCGATGCGGTTCGGGCCGCCGCCCAGGATCACGATCTTGCGCTGGCTCGTCGGCTCCGCCTCGCACTCCTCCTCGTAGGTCGAGTACAGGTAAGCGGTGGCCGTTGCGAACTCCGCCGCGCAGGTGTCGACGCGCTTGTACACGGGGCGGATGCCGAGCTTGCGACGCAGCGCCCGCAGCTCTGATTCGCTGCGACCGACGAGCCGTGCGAGACGACTGTCCGCGAAGCCGCGACGCTTGAGTCCGCGCAGTCGCGCTGCATCGAGTGCCGTCAACCCTTCGGCCTGCACGCGCTGCTCTTCCTCGATGAGCTCGCCGATTTGCGCGAGGAACCAAGGATCGATGCGCGACAACTCGCCGATGCGCTCGAAACTCCAGCCCGCTCGGAAGGCATCAGCCACCTGCAGCAGCCGATCGGGCCCCGGCATGCGCAGATCCTGCGCGAGCTGCGAGGCGCTCTCCTCGTTGAGCGGCAGGCGGGTCACGGGCGTGAGGCCATCGAGACCGGTCTCGAGACCGCGCAGCGCCTTTTGCAACGACTCCTGGAACGTGCGGCCGATCGCCATCACCTCACCCACCGATTTCATCTGCGTGGTGAGTCGATCGTTGGCGCCCTTGAATTTCTCGAACGTGAAGCGCGGGATCTTGGTGACGACGTAGTCGATGGTCGGCTCGAAGGAGGCCGGAGTCGCACCACCGGTGATGTCGTTGCGCAGCTCATCGAGCGTGTAGCCCACGGCGAGCTTTGCTGCGATCTTGGCGATCGGGAAGCCGGTCGCCTTGGAGGCCAGCGCCGAAGAGCGCGACACGCGCGGGTTCATCTCGATCACGATCAGCCGCCCGTCCTCCGGGTTGATGGCGAACTGCACGTTCGAGCCACCCGTGTCGACGCCGATCTTGCGCAGCACCGCGATCGAGGCATCGCGCATACGCTGGTATTCCTTGTCCGTCAGGGTCTGCGCAGGCGCGACCGTGATCGAGTCGCCCGTGTGCACGCCCATCGGATCGAGATTCTCGATCGAGCAGATGATGATGCAGTTGTCGGCGCGATCGCGCACGACCTCCATCTCGAACTCCTTCCAGCCGAGCACCGACTCCTCGACCAGCACCTCGTTGGTGGGCGAGGCATCAAGGCCGCGCGCAACGATCGTCTCGAACTCCTCGCGGTTGTAGGCGATGCCGCCGCCCGAGCCGCCGAGCGTGAACGAGGGGCGGATCACGCACGGAAAACCGAGCGGCACCTGAATGGTGAGCGCCTCCTCGAGCGAGTGCGCGACCGCAGCACGTGCCGATTCGAGCCCGATCTCCCGCATGGCGTTGCGGAAGAGTTCACGATCCTCGGCCATGTCGATCGCTTCGCGCGAGGCGCCGATGAGCTCGACGCCATACTTCTCGAGCACGCCCTCACGCACGAGATCGAGCGCCGTGTTGAGCGCGGTCTGGCCGCCCATCGTCGGCAGCACCGCATCAGGGCGCTCCTTCTCGATGATGCGCGCCACGGTGCGCCAGTTGATCGGCTCGATGTAGGTAGCATCGGCCATGCCGGGGTCGGTCATGATCGTGGCCGGGTTCGAGTTGACGAGGATGACGCGGTAGCCCTCCTCGCGCAGTGCCTTGCAGGCCTGTGCACCGGAGTAGTCGAACTCGCAGGCCTGACCGATGACGATCGGACCAGCGCCGATGATCAGGATGCTGTGGATGTCTGTTCTCTTGGGCATGGACGCTCGTGACCCTTGGCTCAGGCTGCACGGCGCCGCTGCATGGCGGCGGTGAAGCGTTCAAAAAGATATTTGACGTCGTGCGGGCCCGGGCTCGCTTCCGGATGGCCCTGGAAACCGAACGCATCGCAGTCGGTGCGCGCCACGCCCTGCAGGCTGCCGTCGAAGAGCGAGCGGTGCGTCGCCTTCAGATTCGCCGGCAAGGACGCCTCGTCGATCGCAAAGCCGTGGTTCTGCGACGTGATGAGCACGCGACCCGTCTGCAGATCCTGTACGGGATGATTAGCGCCGTGATGCCCGAACTTCATCTTGACGGTGCGTGCACCGCTTGCGAGTCCAAGCAGCTGGTGCCCAAGACAGATGCCGAACACCGGCAGCTGCGCGGCGATCAGTTCGCCGATCGCGCGAGTGGCGTAATCGCAAGGCTCCGGATCGCCGGGGCCGTTCGAGAGGAACACACCCTCCGGCGCGAGCGCGCGCACTTCGGCGGCACTCGTCTGCGCGGGCACCACCGTGACACGGCACCCGGCATCGATGAGCAGACGCAGGATGTTGTGCTTGACGCCGTAGTCGTAGGCCACGACGTGATAGGGCTTGTGCTCGGCCGAACGCGCCGGCGGCGCATCAAAGCTCGATCCCTGCGTCCACTCGTGCCGCGCCGCAACGCTGACGACCTTGGCGAGATCCATGCCCTTGAGACCCGGAAACGCGCGCGCGCCCGCGAGCGCCTCGGCCTCGTTCGGTGCGATGCAGCCCGACTGCGCGCCCTTCTCGCGCAGGATGCGCGTCAGACGTCGCGTATCGATGCCGGCGATCGCCACGACGCCCTGTGCGTGCAGGAATTCGCGCAAGCCTTGCTGCATGCGCCAGTTGCTCGCGCGCGGCGGCAGGTCTCGAATCACGAGACCCGCGGCGTAGGCGCGCGTGGATTCCATGTCTTCGAGATTGGTCCCGACGTTGCCGATGTGCGGATACGTCAAGGTGACGATCTGCCTCGAGTACGAAGGGTCAGTAAGAATTTCCTGATACCCGGTGAGTGCCGTATTGAAAACGACTTCACCGGAAGTGGCGCCTGGTGCGCCGATCGATTCACCGCGGAACGTAGAGCCGTCCGCGAGTGCCAACACTGCATCGCTCACTCGAATCACCCGTCTGTGTTCTTCTGCCAAACCTCTCCGACGCAGTGTGCGAGGTTTAGATGAACAAAGCGGGAGGCATCCTCTCGAACACCTCCCGCCCTGCACGGACTAACCCGGCTATCGGATTAGAAGGAAATTCTATGGTTTTTAGGCCCCATCTGTCCATGGAAATCGGCAGCACTTAAATAAGGTTAATTCCCGGTGAATCACTATAAATTATTGATTTTTAAAGAATTAAGACTGCGTCGAAATTACATCCATCATGGAATAACGTCCCGCGGGCTTACCGACCAACCAGCGCGCCGCTTGCAGCGCTCCACGGGCAAAAACTGACCGGTCAGTGGCCTGGTGCTGCAACACCAGTCGCTCGCCTTCACCTGCGAAGTAGACGGCATGATCGCCGACGATGTCGCCTGCTCGCAGCACAGAGAATCCAATTTCGCCGATTTTGCGCTCTCCGGCGCCACGGGGAGCGACCGCCGCCTCATCGAGCGCCTGACCGCGCCCTTCGGCCGCAGCCCGACCCAAGGCCAGGGCCGTCCCTGAGGGGGCGTCCTTCTTGTGCCGGTGATGACCCTCGAAAATTTCGATATCGAACTCTGCGGGCAGCGCACGGGCCGCCGCGCGGACGAGCTCGGCAAGCAGGGTCACACCCAAACTCGTGTTCGCGGCGATGAGTACGGGGATGCGCTCTGCAGCCGCGGCCGCCGCGGCCTCGACGTCATTACTCAAACCCGTCGTGCCAACGAGCGCGGCGACGCCCTGCTCGGCGCAGCGGGCGAGATTCGCCGCGGTCTGCGTCGGAGAAGAAAAATCGATCATGACTTGTGCGCCAGGCAACACGCTCGCAAGGTCAGTGGTGATGCCGCGCGCCGCATCGGCGGCACGATCGATGGCACCGACGCATTGGAACTCAGGTTGCGCACTCGCGAGCTGCGTGATCGTCTGCCCCATGCGTCCGGCCGCACCCACCATCACCCAACGCATGTCATCTCACCTCGGTTGCTGCGAGAGCCGGCGAGCGATGTCAGCTGCCGGAGAAAAACCGTTTCACGCCCTCGAAGAAGCCTTCTTCGCGCGGCGTGTGCCCGCGCCCGTCGCTGCGCAGTGACTGGTCGAACTTCTTCAGAAGCTCGCGCTGCTCGGCCGACAGGTTCACTGGCGTTTCTACCACAACACGGCAGAACAGATCGCCCCGTTCACCACCACGCACTGGTTTGACGCCCTTGTCGCGCAGACGAAAAACGCGACCGGACTGCGTCTCGGTCGGGATCTTCAACGACACTTCGCCCTCGAGCGTCGGCACGTTCACCGCACCGCCGAGCACGGCCGTGGCGAAACTCACCGGCACTTCGCAGGAGAGATCATCGCCTTCACGCTCGAAGATCGGGTGCGGCTTGACGTTCATCTCGATGTAGAGATCGCCCGGCGGTCCGCCGTTGCGCCCCGCCTCGCCTTCGCCACCAAGGCGAATACGATCGCCCGTGGAGACGCCCGCAGGCACCTTCACCGAGAGCTTGCGCGTGCGACGGATGCGACCTTGGCCCAGGCAGGTGTCACAGGGGTTCTTGACGATGCGGCCGGTGCCGCGGCAACGATTGCAGGGCTGCTGCAGCTGGAAAAAGCCCTGCGAGATGCGCATCTGGCCCGAGCCCTGACATTGCTCGCAGGTGACCGGCGAATGCCCCTTGGCGGCGCCGCTCCCGTTGCAGGTCTCGCACTCCATGAGGCGCGGGATCTCGATCTCGGTGGTGTAGCCGAACACGGCCTGCGGCAACTCGAGCTCGAGCTCGTAGCGCAGATCCGCCCCGCGAAACACCTGCGAGCGCCCACCTCGACGGCCGCCACCGAAGATGTCGCCGAACACTTCGCCGAAGATGTCGCCGAAATCGGCGCCACCGCCGCCACCACCGCCCTGCCGCGCGGCATCGATGCCGTCATGACCGTGCTGATCGTAAATGGCGCGCTTCTGCGCGTCAGTGAGGACTTCGTAGGCTTCCTTGGCTTCCTTGAAGCGCTCCTCGGCCTCCTTGTCATCCGGATTGCGGTCCGGGTGATATTTCATGGCGAGGCGTCGGTAGGCCTTCTTGATGTCGGCCTCCGACGCATTCCTCGCCACCTCGAGGACCTTGTAGTAGTCGCGCTTGGCCATGGCTCAGGGGCGGTCCGTTCAGGACGCCTTGCGATCCTGATCCTTGTCCTTCACTTCCTCGAACTCGGCATCGAGCACGTCACCGCGATCGTTGCTGGCCGACGCGTCCGCGCCTGCCGCACCGCCCGCCGCACCCGCACCCGCCCCTGCGCTGTCGGCTGAGTAAGCCTGCTGCGCGATGTTCGAAGAGGCCTGCATGAGCGCCTCGAGCTTCTTCTCGATCTTGTCCTTGTCGTCGCCCTTGAGCACGCTCTTAAGATCTCCGAGTGCGGACTCGACCTTGCTGCGCTCCTCGACAGGCACCTTCTCGCCGAGATCCTTCAGCATCTGCTCGACCGAATGGACCATGCCGTCGGCCTTGTTGCGCGTCTCGACCAGCTCGCGGAACTTCTTGTCATCGTCCGCGTGCGCCTCGGCATCGCGCACCATTCGCTTGATCTCATCCTCCGAGAGGCCCGAGCTCGCCTTGATGACGATGCGCTGCTCTTTGCCCGTCGCCTTGTCCTTGGCCGACACGTTGAGGATGCCGTTGGCATCGATATCGAAGGTGACTTCCACCTGCGGCGTACCGCGGCGCGCCGGCGGCAGGTCTGACAGATCGAACTTGCCGAGCGACTTGTTGTCGAGAGCGCGCTCGCGCTCACCCTGCAGCACGTGGATGGTCACGGCCGTCTGATTGTCCTCAGCGGTCGAGAACACCTGCTGCTGCTTGGTCGGAATGGTCGTGTTCTTCTCGATGAGCTTGGTCATCACGCCGCCCAAGGTCTCAAGACCGAGCGAGAGCGGCGTCACATCGAGCAGCAAGACGTCCTTGACGTCGCCCGCGAGCACACCGCCCTGAATCGCCGCACCGACGGCCACCGCCTCATCGGGGTTTACGTCCTTGCGCGGCTCTTTGCCGAAGAAATCCTTGACGTGCTTCTGCACGAGCGGCATGCGCGTCTGGCCGCCGACGAGGATGACCTCCGACACATCATTAGCCGAGAGGCCTGCGTCGTTGAGCGCGACCTTGCAGGGCTCGATGGTGCGCTTGACGAGATCCTCGACAATGGACTCGAGCTTGGCGCGCGTGAGCTTCACGGCGAGGTGCTTCGGCCCCGAGGCATCCATGGTGATGTACGGCAGGTTGATGTCGGTCTGCTGGCTCGAGGAGAGCTCGATCTTCGCCTTCTCGGCCGCTTCCTTCAGGCGCTGCATGGCGAGCGGATCTTTGCGCACATCGACGCCCGATTCCTTGAGGAATTCGTCGGCGAGGAAGTTGATCACGCGCAGGTCGAAGTCTTCGCCACCGAGGAAGGTGTCGCCGTTCGTGGAGAGCACCTCGAACTGACGCTCGCCATCAACCTCGGCAATCTCGATGATCGACACGTCGAAGGTGCCACCACCGAGGTCGTACACAGCGATCTTGCGATCACCGCCCGCCTTGTCGAGCCCGTAGGCAAGTGCCGCGGCGGTCGGCTCGTTGATGATGCGCTTGACGTTCAGACCCGCAATGCGTCCGGCGTCCTTGGTGGCCTGACGCTGCGAGTCGTTGAAGTATGCGGGCACCGTGACCACGGCCTCGGTGACCTCTTCACCGAGGAAATCCTCGGCGGTCTTCTTCATCTTCATGAGCACGCGCGCAGAAATCTCCGGCGGGGCCATTTTCTTGCCCTGCGCCTCGATCCAGGCATCGCCGTTATCGGCCTTGACGATCTTGTAGGGCACCATGTCGATGTCCCTCTGCACGATCTTCTCGTCGAAGCGACGGCCGATCAGACGCTTGACCGCGTACAGCGTGTTGGTCGGATTGGTAACGGCCTGCCGCTTGGCGGACTGGCCGACCAGCACCTCGTCGTCCTTGGTGAAGGCAATGATCGAGGGAGTTGTACGATCGCCCTCGCTGTTTTCGATGACCCGCGGCTTGCCGCCATCCATGATGGCGACGCAGGAATTGGTGGTGCCGAGATCGATACCGATGACTTTGGCCATGAGGGTTCTCCGTCGCGGCGCGAGCGCCGACAAGTCTGTGTTAGTGCTGGGAAATGGGGATGCGGTGGCTGGGTTTCAAGCGCGGGGCGATGCGACTCACTCCGGCGCCCGGGCAATCACGACCCGCGCGGCGCGCAGCAGGCGGCCATTCAGGCTGTAGCCGCGCTGCACCACGGCGAGCACGGAGTTGGGCTCGGCGGTCGCCGAGGGCTGAGCCGCCATCGCCTCGTGGAGGTTGGCATCGAAGGGCTCACCCTGCGGGTTGAGCTCGACGATGCCGGCGCGCTCGATCGCCTTGGCGAGCAGGCGCTGCGTCGCGGCTTGGCCCTCGATCAACGCGGCGGCATCGGCGCGGGCGGAGTTCTCGATGGCAAGGTCGAGGCTGTCCTTGACCGGCAGCAAATCCGCCGCGAACTTCTCGAGGGCGTAACGGTGAGCGTTTTCGACGTCGCGCTGGGCACGCTTGCGGACGTTGTCGAGTTCGGCCACCGCACGCAAGTGCTGGTCCCGAGCCGCGGCGGCACGCGCCTCTGCATCGGCCAATTGGGCCTGCAACTGCGCCACATCGGGCGTCTGTTCAGGGGCGGCCTGGGGCGATTCGTCCGTCATTCCGGGCTCCGAAATCCGTTTTTCATACAGTGAGTTACGAGAGGAAGCCCACCCGAGACGCAGGTCTCAGGCGTGCACCTTAGCGGCCGATGTGGGGCCTAGCGGCGAGAATTCAAGGCCGAACCGAGCAAACGGGCCGTCATGTCGACGATGGGGATCACCCGCTCGTAGGCCATGCGCGTTGGGCCGATCACCCCGATCACACCCATCACCCCGTCATCGCCGCTGTAGGGAGCGGTGACAACGCTGCAGTCATCGAGAATCTGGTAGCCCGACTCCTGGCCGATGAAGATCTGTACGCCTTCGGCGTGCAGGCTCTGATCGAGTAGGTGCAGGAAGTCGCGCTTCTCATTGAAGGCCTCGAACAGGCGCTTGAGCTTCTCCACCGAGGTGAGTTGGGCCGCCCCCATGAGGTTGGTCTCGCCCGCCACGATGTAATCAAGATTCACGTTCGGTTGGGCGCCCTGCTCGAACACCTGCTGCGCCACCGTGATGGCATCGATCATCAGCGCGTTCATGTGCTCGCGGGCCTCCTGCAACTGACGCAGGATCTCGCCGCGGGCCGCCTCGGGGGTGCTACCCACCAGGAGCTCGTTGAGAAAATGGGCCGCCCGCCGCAACTCCTCGGCCGAGTGGTGACGGGACAGCTGGATGATGCGGTTCTGCACCTCGCGGTCGTTGAACACCAGCACCACGAGCACCCGATTCTCCGAGAGCGTCACGAACTCGATCTGCGTAATCGAGGCGGCCTTCGGCCGCGGCACGGTGACAACGCCAGCGAGTCGGGTGACGTTCGAGAGCATTTGCGACGCGCTTGCCACCAGCGCCTTGGAATCTGCGCCGTGGCTGGCATCGAGGTGCCGACGCAGCTCTTCGGCCGCCACCTGCTCGAGCGGGCGGGTGCGCAGCAGCGTATCGACGAAAAACCGATAGCCCCGATCGGTCGGCACGCGGCCCGCCGAGGTGTGCGGCGAGACCACGAAGCCGAGCTCCTCAAGGTCGGCCATCACGTTGCGGATGGTGGCCGAGGAGAGACTCAGGCCCGAGTCGCGCGACAGGGTGCGCGAGCCCACCGGCTGGCCGTCGCGGATATAACTCTCGACCAGGATTCGCAGCAATTGCTGCGAACGCTCGTTGAGAAGATCGTAATCCTGCGCCATGGTGGCTACACGCTACCGACAGCCACCGAACTGCGTCAAGCAACGCGTTTTTCGCGTTGGTTCCGTCACGTCGGCATGATAAAACCACGACTGGTTTTACCCGGTGCCCCATGAGCCACATCCGCCTCTGTGCCCTCGTCACCCGCTTTGCCGATGCCCGGGTCGCCGAGAGCGCCACGCAACTCGCCGACCACCTCAGCGCCCGCGGTGTCACGGTGCTCGCCCTTGAAGACGAGGCCGAGCGCCTGCCCGGCCTGCGCGCGCGCTTCGTGCCTGAAGCGGAGCTCGCGGCCGTCGATCTGATGGTCGCCATCGGAGGCGATGGCACGCTGCTCTATGGTGCAGGCCTCGTCGCTCCGCGCGGCACACCCCTGCTCGGCGTCAACCGAGGCCGACTCGGGTTTCTGACAGACGTGATGCCCGAAGACATGCTCGCCTCCGTCGATGCGGCGCTCGCCGGGCAGTGCAGCCGCGATGAGCGCCCGCTACTCTCGGCCGAGCTTCTCACCGCAGCCGGACAGTCGGCCCGCGGGCTCGCCCTGAACGACATCGTCATGCAGACCCACCAGAGTGGCCACCTCATCGACTACGAGACCTGGATCAACCAGCGCTTCGTCAACACGCATGGCGGCGATGGCCTCGTGGTCGCCACGGCCACAGGCTCCACCGCCTATGCGCTCTCCTGCGGTGGCCCCATCGTCGAGCCCGATCTCGATGTGCTCGTGGTCGCGCCGATTTGCCCGCACACGCTCTCCGATCGCCCCATCGTGGTGGCGGCCCGCTCGGTCATCGAGGTGCGCCTCACGGATCGGCCTGACTCGAACGCCGAAGTGGTTTGCGATGGCCGCCCGCTCGGACGCCTCGCCCCCGGCGATCGGCTCACCATCACTGCGGCGCCGCAGCGCATCACGCTGCTGCACCCTGCGGGCTACGACTACTACCGACTGCTGCGCAGCAAGCTCAATTGGGGCCGGCGCAGCTTCGACGTGCAGCACTAAAGCACGGCGTCCATGCTCACCCACCTGCACATCCGCGATTTCGCGATCATCGATGCGGTCGAGCTCGAACTCGGTCGCGGCCTCTGCGTGCTCACCGGCGAAACCGGCGCAGGCAAGTCCATCCTCGTCGATGCGCTGCAGCTTGCTGTCGGCGCCCGCGCGGGGAGCGAAGTCATTCGCCACGATGCGGCGCGCGCCGAGGTCACCGCCACCTTCGATCTCACGCAGGCGCCGGCGGGTCTGCGGGCGCTCTTGGAAGAACAGAGCATCGAGATGGGCGATGAGCTGCTGGTGCGGCGCCTCATCACCCGCGAGGGCAAGTCGCGCGCCTACCTCAACGGGCAGGCCGTACCGGTGCAGGTGCTTCGCGAGGTCGGCGAGTGGCTCGCAGAGATCCACGGCCAGCACGAGTTTCAATCTTTGGTGCGCCCGGCTGCACAACGCGACCTGCTCGATCGCTACGCCGGCGCCGAAGCGCAGGCTGCAGAAGTCGCGCGATTGCATCGGCTGCGCGTCGAGCGATCCACTGCCCTCGCCGCCCTCGAGTCGGCCGCCCGCGAGCGGGACGACCGGCTCGATCTGCTCAAGCATCAGGTGCAGGAACTCGAAGCGCTCGCCCTCAAGAGCGGCGAACTTGCGACGCTCACCGAGGAGCGCACCCGCCTCGCCAACAGCGGGCGCCTCGCCGAAGGTGCGCGCGGCGCGCTGGAGCTGCTCTACGAGGCTGAGGACGCCAACGCCCATGCCTTGGCCTCTCGTGCGCTGAGCCTGCTGCGTGCCGCCGGCCAACTCGACCCGAAGCTCGCCGCGCTGCAGCCCTCGCTCGACTCCGCGCTCATTAGCCTCGGCGATGCCGCCCAGGAACTCACGCGGTATCTCGATGATCTCGAGGCCGACCCCGTGCGCCAGGCAGAGCTCGAGCAGCGCCTCGCGAGCATCGAGGCGCTGGCGCGCAAGCACCGCGTCGTTGCAGAACAATTGCCCGAGAAGATGGCCGAGCTGCAGTCCGAATGGCAGCGTCTCGAGCAACTCGATGCCAACCTTGCCGCCCTGCAAGGGGAGCTCACGCACGCGGCGAAGGCCTGGCACGGGGCTGCCAGCGCACTCTCCGAGCGGCGCCGCAGCGCCGCCGCCAAGCTCTCCGCCGACATTACCGCCCGCATGCAAACTCTCGGCATGGCAGGCGGCCGCTTCGCCGTGACGCTGCAGCCCC
>CAISHQ010000022.1 GCA_903885195.1 uncultured Pseudomonadota bacterium
GCGATGTTGGCGCAGGCCAATCAGTCACCGTCATACATCCTGGCGCTGTTGCGCTAATTGCGGACGAAAAGGAGTTAGCGTATGGGAATCACAGCCAACACCAACATCTCGTCCATCGCCGCATCACGCGCGTTGTACGAGTCGCGCACTGATCTCACGCAGGCCATGGAGCGACTGTCTTCAGGCAAGCGGATCAACAGCTCCCGTGACGATGCCGCCGGTCAAACGGTCGTGTCGCGCATGCGGGCGCAGATCACGAGTCTCAATCAGGCGATCCGTAACGCCAACGATGGCTTGTCGATGGTGCAGACCTATGAAGGGGCTGCAGACGAAATTGAAGACATGCTGATCCGCATGCGCGAGCTTGCAACGCTGGTGCAGAACGGCACGTACACCACGGCCGATGGGGCCAACGCGGATCTCGAGTATAAACAGTTGAAGGCGGAGATCGACCGTGTCCAGTCGAAGACCAAGTTCAACGGTACGCTGGACATCGCGTCAAACACGGGCAATCAGACCTATTCGTTCCAGGTCGGGTTCAATGGTGGCGATGCGGTCTCCATCGCCTTCGGCAGTCTCGAGGCGTCCGCTCTCGCGGGTGGTACGGTGACGGCGAGTTTTGCGAACGGCTTCTCGGCGGCGGCCCAGACGTCGCAGATCACGCATGCGGCGTCAGCCGTCACCGTGGCCGATGCCATGCTGAGCAACCTGAACCTCAATCGGGCGACGGCGGGTGCGGCCATCAACCGTCTCGAGCACACCATCAGCAACCTGATGAATGTGGTGCAGCGCACGGAAGAGGCGCGTTCGCGAATCGAGGACGCGGATTTTGCGGCCGAATCGGCTGCCATGGCGCGGGCAAATGTGTTGGTGCAGGCGGGCAGCGCGATGCTGGCGCAGGCAAACCAGTCGCCGCAGTACATCTTGGCCCTCTTGCGGTAAGCATCGGGTATCTCGCAAATCATCATGAATAAACGGAGATAGCCATGAGTATCGGAGCAGGAGCAGTGAAATCGGCTTCGCTGCCACCGGAGCAGCAGGTCCAGCGAAGGGAGTTCGTGCCTAACAATGAGTTGGCGGCGCTCTCTCGTGGCAGCGAAGGCGGGACGAAGACGTCCGCGATCGAGGTGCTGCGTGCAGAGCTCGGCGATTCGGTTCGCGTCGTCAACGAGAGGCTCGCGCATCGCGGACAGAGTCTCGACATCGGCGTCGACCCGAGCACGGGCGCGGTCGTTGTCAAGGTATCGGACGACAAGACGGGCGAGATCGTCCGGCAAATCCCTTCGGAGGATGCGTTGCGCGTGGCGCGCAACATTGAAGTTTTGACAGGAATCCTTGTAGACCACAAGGAGTAATCAGGAGAAGGCATATGGCACCAAATGCAGCACTCAAGGCTTATCAGTCGGTAAAAAAGGAGTCGATGGCTCACGGCGGGAAGGGCGCCGAGCTCGTGGTGATGCTCTATGACGGCATCATCGAATCTCTCGTCAACGCACGAGGGCACATCGAGCGTAAGGAATGGCGCGAGTCGGGACATCAATTCGCGCGCGCGTTCACCATCATTGCAGGTTTGCGCGAGACCATCGATTTCGACCGGGGACAGCCGGTTGCCGATGATCTCTTCAGGTTTTACAACGCATTGACCTCGCAGCTCATCAAGGCGCAGTCGCGTCGTGATCTGGAACTGCTCAAGTCATGCGTCGAAATGGTCACAGACGTCCGGACGTCCTGGTCGCAGTTGGCGGCTCAGGGTGTTACGGGACCGGCCGTGACGTTCAGCCCGGCCGAGACTTCTCGGACGGCAGTGGCACCCATTGGTGCTGCGGTAGCCGCTGCCTACTAGGCGGTCTTGGCTGGCTGAACGTCGGGGATCGCGGCGGGGGGTCAAACCCCCGCCGCCAATTCCTCTCAAGCGCTAAAGAACCGGACTCTCGAGCCGACTTGAAAGGCATACGGGAGTTGACCGTCTTTGGAGCACCACCATGTCAGTCCACGCTTTGAACGCTTATCGATCCACGGACCTGAATTCGCGCTGCGAGACCTCTAGCAAGCGCGACCTCGTGATCATGCTGTACGACGCCGCCATCGATGCGATGGGTGTGGCGCAGCAACACGCTGCCCGGGGCGAGAAGCGAGCCGTCAATGCCGCCACCACTCGGGCGCTGACCATTCTGAGCGGTCTCCGCGAGACCTTGGATCTCAAAAACGGCGGCGCCGTTGCCGCCCATCTTGATGATTTTTATCAGTTTTTGATGCGCCGGCTGGTTCAGACTGTGGGCGCACCCAACGCTGCCGATTTGGCCGATTGCCAGGACTTGCTGAGTCAGGTTCGAGAGGCCTGGGCGGCGATCACACCTCAGACTGTGGGCGAGGTTAACCGTCGGTTGTTCGTCGTTCATTCCTGATCCTTGCTACTATCGTGAGAATTAGTTCCGATTTGGATGTTTCTCGGAACGGTTAGCACGGGAGTGGGGATCGGGGTGGGATCGGTCGCTGAGTCAAATGGCGTGCTCGATGACACGCGTCTGCGTGATCCGCTCGGGATGCTCGCCGGCGATTCAGGGGCAATGCGGTCGCTGCGAACCCTGATCCGGCGAATTGCGGTCAGCGATAGCACGGTGCTGGTGGTCGGTGAGTCCGGTACCGGCAAAGAGCTGGTCGCCAAGTCCATTCACCAACTGTCAGCTCGATCGCGACACGCGTTTGTGCCGGTCAACTGCGGGGCCATCCCGCACGAGCTGCTCGAAAGTGAGATGTTCGGCCACACCAAAGGCGCATTTACGGGCGCTTTGACCGACCGGCGCGGTCGGTTTGAGATGGCTGATTCAGGGACCCTGTTCCTAGATGAAATCGGCGATATGCCCCTCGAAATGCAGGTCAAGCTGCTGCGCGTGCTGCAGGAGCGCGTCGTTGAGCGGGTGGGTGACGAGCGGTCTTTTTCGGTCGATGTGCGAGTGGTCGCCGCGACGCACCGGCACCTTGAGGAGGCGATCGGAGCGGGAGAGTTCCGGGCTGACCTTTATTACCGGCTCAACGTCATACCGGTCTATGTGCCTCCATTGCGCGATCGCGGGCAGGATGTGCTGCTGCTGTTCGATCATTTAGCCCGTCGCTGCGCGGCACCGTCCGGTCGGCCGCCGGTCCGTGCCACCGAAGACTTGAACCGTTGGATGACGGAGTACCACTGGCCCGGCAATTGCCGCGAGTTGCTCAATTTCGTCGAGCGTCTATCGGTGTTGTGGCCTGGCGAGGAAGTGGGCATGGCCCGCATCCCCTCGGCCATGATGCCGCGACTGCGCAACGCGCCAGTACCGAGCGCCGAGGAGCAGCGCGCCGTCCTTGAAATGTGGGATGCCGAAGTCGACACCGCCGGTAGCGACGTCGGAGAGAGCCAAGATCCGGCGCCAGCCACGGTGTCGATGAACCCGACGAGGCCCCAGTTGCCGGCGTTCGATAGAGATGGGGTGGCGGTAGATCTTAAAAAGCTGCTCGCCAACTATGAGGCCGCCTGGATTCGTGAGTCGTTGCGGGTGGCCTCAGGCAATGTCACCCATGCGGCCGATTTGCTCGGTCTGCCGCGGACCACATTCATTGAGCGGCTACGTAAATACGAGCTGTCGAATTCTCGACAATAACGCTCAGCAGTGTCGGCAGCCCCGGGCAAGTCGATGTTTTGATTGAATAAAAATCGCTGGCATGAGGATTGCTTAGGTAATCCCTGTTGCAGTCACCCGGTGCCTCTGTGTCCGCGATTCTCACCGAAAATCTTGCCCCGATGCCCATTCCCGTGCGGGCGAGCGCGGCGCCGCAGGTGGTGTTCGGCGATCCGTTCATGGCGCAGTTGCTGGCGCTTGCGGGGCGGGTGGCGCGTACCGAGGTCACCGTGCTCATCGGCGGCCCCTCCGGTACTGGCAAGGAAGTGCTGGCTCGGTACATCCATGATCGGTCGCTGCGCAAAGGCGAAAACTTTGTTGCTTTTAACTGCGCCTGCCTGCCGGAGTCGATGGTCGAGGACTTGTTGTTCGGGCACGAGAAAGGGGCTTTCACCGGAGCCACCCAACGGTTCGAAGGGTTCTTCGAGCAAGCCGATGGCGGCACGTTGTTTCTGGATGAGGTGGGCGAACTGCCGCTCAGCGTGCAGGCCAAGCTGCTGCGAGTGCTGCAGGAGCGTGAGTTCACGCCGCTCGGCGCGACGCGACCGGTGAAGACGCGGTTTCGTTTGTTGGCCGCGACTAACCGTAATTTGCTGGCGGATGTGCAATCTGGCCGTTTTCGCGAAGACTTGTACTACCGCTTGAATATCTTCCCGCTGCAGCTTAAGCCGCTGCGGCAAAGACCCGGCGATATCGTCCCTCTCGCACGAGCGATGCTCGAGCGTCATAACTACATCGCAGGAGCGATGCGGCTCGATGAGTCCGCGATCGCCGCGTTGCTCGCGCACGAGTGGCCAGGCAACGTTCGCGAACTCGAGAACGTGATTCAGCGGGCGATGGTCGTGGCAGAGGGTGACACCGTGTCGGCGCATCACCTCGGTCTCGATGCCAGCCTGCCGCAGGATATGGGGGCCCCGATGGTCGTCATGATGGCCGTTTCTGCGGCCGATGAGTCGCAGAGTCTGCTCAGCGGAGCGGAGCGCGAGCCGGAAGCCTCGCTCGCCAGTCGGCGTGTGATCCAAGAAGCGGAATTGATCCTTGAGACCCTGAAGGCATCACCCACAAAGACATCGGCTGCAGCACGGCTTGGAATTTCGGAGCGCACGCTGCGATACAAGCTTGCGCGGATGCGTGAGCACGGCTTGGTGGCGGCGGAGCTATGAGTCTCACCTCGGTTGCCATGCAACAGGCTCTCGAGCAGTTGCGCGAGATGCGCGAGTCCGTGAGGCCGCCCAGCGTTGCCAGTATCGATATCGCACAGCAGCAGGGCGGTGCGGAGCGTCCCGCGTCGGTCAGCAAGAGCTCGTTCGTCGACACCATGAAAGCGGCGGTGGACTCGGTCAACAGCCAGCAAGCCGTGTCGCGAGAGCTGCAAACGGCCTACATCCGCGGCGAGGATGTGCCGTTGACCGACGTCGCGATCGCCATGCAGAAGTCCTCCGTCGCGTTCGAGGCGACGGTCCAGGTACGCAACAAAATTGTCGAAGCGTACAAAGAAATCATGAACATGACGGTGTAAGCCCATGGCAGCAGTTGAGGCAGACGTTCTCAGGGGGCGATTGGACAACGAGGGGGCGGGCGGTGGCGTCATGGTCAGCACCTCCCGTAGCGCTGACTCTGCGACCAGCGGCGGGGCGCTTGGCTCGGTGTCTGCGGGTGGCCCTGTGGGCGCGTTCCTGCAAAAGCCTGTTGTTCGGACCGCGCTGCCGTACGTCGGCATTGCGTTGGTGTTGCTGCTCGCCATCGTTGTGTATATCTCCGTGTCCACTCCGCCACCGCGGGCGCTGTATCCGGAGATGGCCGACGCGGACAAAGAGGCCGCCCAACAGCTGTTACAGCGCAATGGCGTCGATGTGAGTCTCGATCCTGTGACGGGCGCCTTGACCGTGCCGGTCGACAGTTTTCATGAGGCGCGGATCATGCTGGCTGCTGCGGGCTTGCCCAAAGAGGCGGCAAGCGGTGCGTCCATGCTGAACGAGGCGATGCCGCTCGGGACCAGCCAGTTCATGGAGCAGGCGCGATACAACGCCTCGATCGAGGAAGAGTTGGCCCAAAGTATCAAGCGGATCAACTCCATCCAGAGTGCGAGGGTCCATCTCGCATTGCCGCGGCAAAGCGCGTTCGTTCGTGATCGCGCTGAGCCGAAGGCATCGGTGATTGTTACGCCTTACTCGGGGCGCGCTGTGAGCGATGGTCAGGTGCAGGCGATCATCCACCTGGTTTCCTCGAGCATTCCCTACATGGTGCCGGCCAACGTTTCGGTCGTGGATCAGTTTGGCCGCTTGCTGACTGAGCCTCCCGGGTCCAAGGATCTCAATGCGAAGCAACTCGAACTTCGCCAAAAGATGGAAGCGGACTACGTCGATCGGATCAACCAGATCCTGGCGCCGATCTTCGGCACCTCCAACGTACGTGCGCAGGTCAACGCGGATCTCGATTTTTCGGTGGTGGAGCAAACCGTCGAAAACTACGATCCCGAAAACGCCGGCACGCGGGTCCGATCAGAGCAGCTCAAGCAGAGTCAGACCACTGAACCGAGCGCGTCGGGTATTCCCGGCTCCTTATCCAACGAAGCGCCGCCGCCGGTCGTACCGGTTGCCGCGGCGAATGTGACCGATGGCGCGGCAGCCACGCCCGCCGCAGCGGGTGCCCCGGGCGGGGAGCCTGTCCTCCGCGGTCAGGAAAGCAGCCAGAGTCGTAATTACGAGATGGACCGCACCGTGCGGTACGTCGTGGATCCGGCTCCGCGTCTACGTCGGCTCTCCGTCGGCGTGGCGATCAACGACGCCATCGCCGTGCCTGGCGCGGCGACCCCGCCTGCGCGAAAGCCGCTGCCTGCTGCAGAGATCGCCCGCCTGACATCTCTTGTGCAGGGGGCAGTCGGCTTCAGCGTCGGTCGAGGCGACGTGGTGAACATCATCAGCACCAATTTTGAGCCGCCGAAGACCGAGGCTGTGTTGCCCCTGTGGGAGCAGGACCGATACATCGACTTGGCAAAATACGTGAGCCTTGCGCTGGCCGTGGCACTGTTGGCGTTCCTTGTGGTTCGTCCGATCATCAATCGGCTGACCTACGTCGAGCCGCCGCAAATGACCAAGGAAAAGCTGCTCGAAGCTCTCTCCGCCAGCGGTGTGGACGTCAGTCGCTTGGGTGCCCCAGCCGCGCTGGGCGGCGATGCGGTGGGCGTTGCCGATGCGGCAGGCGAGGGCGTGGGCGTTGCCGGAGAGGTCGGCTTAAGCGATGCCGATGTTGAGCTGCGCGAGGGCGAGAGCCTCGAGGATCTCCGCGCCCGACTCAAGCCGCGCAAGAAGTCCGGCATCTCCGCCGAGATGCTCGACACGGCCAACAGCTACGACGACAAGGTCACCGTTGTGCGCATGCTGGTTTCGCAGGATGCGAAGCGAGTGGCTCTGGTGCTCAAGAACTTGATTACGCGCGATATCCGCTAGCCCTTGGAGTCTTGGTATGGCCGATGAGAACAATACCGCGACCGCAGTGCCTGCGGGGGTGGATATGGAGCAAGTCGCGGCTGAGGTCGCGGCTCTCTCGAATACCCAGCGTGCCGCAGTCATGCTGATGCTGCTTGGCGAAGACGAGGCGGCCAGTGTGATCCGTCACCTCGCGCCGAAAGAAGTGCAGCATTTGAGCGCAGCAATGATCTCGGTAGCGGATCTGTCCCAAGAGGCGGTGAGCGCGGTGCTCGACGGTTTTATCGCCACCATCAAGAAACAAACCAATATCGGTGGCGGCATCGATTACCTGGAGAACGTGCTGAAGAACGCGATTGGCGAGGATAAGGCCAGCAGCGTGTTGAGCCGAATCATGCCGGCCTCGGCGAATCGTGGGCTCGAGGTGTTGCAGTGGATGGACGCCCGTTCGATCTCTGAAATGATCGAACATGAGCATCCGCAAATTATCGCCATTGTGTTGTCGTTCCTCGATCATGACGTGGCGGCAGATGTGCTGCGGTTCCTGCCCGAAGGTCTGCGGCCGGAGGTGCTCTCTCGCGTGGCCTCGCTGGAGACCATCCAGCCCACCGCGATGCAGGAGCTCGAGGCCATCATGCGCAAGCAGTTTTCGTCCAACTCGTCGCTGAAGTCTTCGAGCGTCGGCGGCGTCAAGGCTGCGGCGAAGATCATGAATTACGTCAAGTCCGACATCGAGCAGGGCATGATGCGGGCGATGTCGTCGAAAGACGCGGATCTGGCTCAGCGCATCCAGGACAACATGTTCGCGTTCGAAAATTTGGAGGGCTCGGACAATCGTAGTATCCAGACCCTCATGCGCAATGTGCCGACCGAACTCTTAATGGTGGCGCTGAAGGGTGCGGATGACATCCTCAAGGACAAGTTCCTGCTGAACATGTCGCAGCGCGCGCGAGAGATGTTCGTCGAGGAGATGGAGGCCAAGGGGCCCATGCGTCTGTCGGAAGTCGAGGAGGCCAGAAAGCAGATCCTGCGGACGGCACGTCGCCTCTCCGATGCCGGCGAGATGATGCTCGGCCGCGGCAGCGACTACGTGTGATGCCGCGCTGATGAGTGCCACCGTTGATAAACTGCCGCCTCGCAGACAAGCAGGCTTCGTACCGACAGACTCGTTGCAACGAGCCCGGCAGCCTGCGGAAGCGACCTTCGCAGCCCGGCATTTTGCGGCCAAGCGTGCCGGCTTTCTGTTGCGCGAGTTGGCGCGACAGCAGGCGTCGGACAGCGTACAGACTGCCGTCGACGGCGGTGACGCCGCCGAATTGTCCGAGATAACCACCGGCGATGGTGCATTCGTCCCGGTCGAGGTCGACATCGGCTTTGATACGGCAGGGTTTGTCGATCCCGCCGAGGTGGAGCGCCAAGTGGCAGAGGCCGAGGCCCGTGGTCGGGCGCAGGCCGCAGCCGAGTTCGCTGCGGCGTTAGATCAGTCGATAGCCGTGTTGGATGCCGCTGGGCGTGAGCTGCTGAAGATGCAATCCGAGATGGAGCGAAAGATGATCGTGCCGCTCGCGCAGTCGAGCTTGCACATCGGTAGCGAGTTGGCGCGACAGGCGCTGCTTGGCGAAGCGCAGCTGGCCCAATACCTGGAGTCGGTGATGAAGGCGATGGGCGGCACCAGCGGCGAGGTGGCGCGCGAACATCTCACCCTGCGGCTGAACCCGCAGGACGTCATCGTCCTCGAGCGAGCGCAGTACAAGCCTGAGACGCTGACACTAGTAGCCGATCCGACCGTGCCGGCGGCCGGCGTGATCGTTAATGGGGGCGACAAGGTCGTCGATGATCGATTCGAGAATCGACTGCGAGACATCCGTGAGGCAGTGCTCGCTGCGGTCGCAGAGTTGCAGCGCGAATCCTTATCGTGACAACAAGTTTGCTTGAAAGGCTTCCCGTCGCCATCGGCGGCGCAACGCTGGCTGCCCCGTCGGTCAGCGGTGTCTTGACGCGCATCACCGGTCTTTTGCTCACCGCTCGCGGTGTACGCGTGCCGTTGGGCGCGTACTGTGAAGTGGTCGCGGAGCATGGCGAAGGCATCACCTGCGAGGTGGTCGGCTTCGATGGTGAAGAAGTTCAGTTGATGCCGTTGGCTACAGTGCAAGGCCTGTTGCCGGGCGCAGCAGTGCGCGCTGTGACGGCGACGGCGCGGGTCGGAGTCGGCTCTGGTCTGCTGGGGCGGGTGGTGGACGGTCTGGGAGCGCCGCTCGATGACGGTCCGGCCATTGAGCCTGAGGTATACGTTCCATTGCGTGGCGGACGACGTAACCCGCTTGAGCGTGCGCCAATCACATCGGTGCTCGATGTGGGTGTGCGTGCAGTCAACTCGTTTTTGACCATCGGTCTTGGGCAAAGAGTCGGTCTGGTCGCGGGTAGCGGCGTGGGCAAAAGTATGCTGCTTGGGATGATGACCAAGTTCGCGTCGGCCGACGTCGTCGTCATCGGCATGATCGGCGAGCGTGGTCGCGAGGTGCTCGATTTCGTCCATGAGACACTGGGAGACGAGGGTCGACGACGCGCAGTGGTGATCGCTGCGCCGGGCGATGCATCCCCGGTGATCCGGTTGCGCGCGACGCACTTTACCTGTGCGGTCGCTGAGTTCTTCCGCGACCAAGGCAAGAATGTCCTGTTGCTCATGGATTCGCTGACCCGTGTCGCTCATGCGCAGCGTGAGGTAGGGCTTGCGGTTGGAGAGCCGCCGACAACCAAGGGTTACCCACCTTCGGTGTTCTCGCTCATCAACGAACTGGTGGAGCGCGCCGGTAATGTCAGTGCAGGCGGAGGAATCACCGGTATCTACACAATCTTGGCAGAGGGTGACGATGCCAACGACCCGATCGTCGATGGCGCGCGCGCGATCCTCGACGGGCACATTCTCCTATCACGTGACATCGCCGCCATGGGGCGATATCCGGCCATCGATCTGAATGTGTCGATTTCCCGGTTAGCTCATCGACTGCTCAGCAGCGAACAACGCGATGTGGTGCGAAAGTTCCGACGCCTTAGCGCAGTGTGGGAGGAGAATCGCGATCTGGTGGCCGTGGGAGCCTACAAAGCGGGCGCCGATCCGGAACTTGACGAGGCCCTGAAACGACAGGGTGTCATGCGCGAATTTCTCGGTCAGGACGCCGATGAGCGGGTCGACTTCGCCACCGGATTTCAACAACTGGCGCGGGTGCTCGCATGACGGATCGGGCATCGATTCGAGCAGCGCGCCTGACGCGAGTCGCGAAGGTGGGTGATGCACTCGCCAAATCGGCGGAGCGAATCGCGCTGGATCGGCGGCGATCTCTGGAGGCGGAGCAACAACGACTTGAGACGGTCCGCAAGTACTGTGGCGATTACGGTCAATTGGCGCGCGAGCGCGAAGTAGCCGGACAGTCGGTGAACAGTTTGAGGATGTATCGGGAGTTCTCCGGTTGGCTGTCGACTCTGTCGCAGGATCAGCTCGATCGCGTGGCCCAGGCAGAGTTCTTTTTGGAGACGGCGGTCGATGAGGCGCGAGGGCGGCGGCGGTTCGCCGATGCGATCGATAAGGCAGCGGCCAAATCGACCAAACAGGCCGCCGTGGTGGAACAACGACGCGAGCAGGCGAATTTAGATGAGCTCGCGGGTCGGCGAGTGGCATCGGGTTTGCATCGTTAGTTTGCAACACCACGCTACCGGCAATCAGGTTCCGCATTCATGGCTGTTCCACAGACACTTCTGAGCTCGATCGACGCAGGACGTCCTGCTGTGATGGGGTCCGCCCCAATTTCCGACGAATCGGTGGATGGCGCTGATTTTTCCGCATTTTTTGCGGATGCTGCGCGCACTCAGACCGAGGTCGGTACCCCATACCTGCCGGGCGAGGGGGAGGCTAGAGCGTTGCCGGATGCAACCGGCAAACCCTTGCCGGTCACGGTTGCGTCAGGGGATCAAGTTCTCGATGGCAGCCTGGAAGAGTTCGCGGTTGGCATGGGTATCGATCGGTCACTGGCCAGGCTGTTGTTGCAAGAGACCGCCGACCCAACCGGCCCCTCCATGTCGGCGGACGTGACGGCATCTGCGGACGTGACGGCATCTGCGGACGTGAAGGCTGACGAGTTGACCGCTGACAAGCGCATGCCCGATCCGGCGGATGCCACGTCGAGCATTTTTCCGTTCGTTCCGGCCGTCGGAATTCCGACACCTGCTGTCGCGATGCGAGCCCCGTCGGCCGAGGCTAAAGGAGTGGCGCCTCCCATTGGTGATGAAGACGTCTTGGGTCTGGCACAAGCGAGCCCCATGCTGCGGTCCATGATGAACGTACGACCTGCGGTGCCGGGCCGGGCTTCGGCGTCGAGCACGGCTCACGAATTGCGTTGGCGAGCCACGGCCGACTATTCGTCGCTCGTTGCGCTCGCTGAGACCGCCGCAGCGTCCGCCGGCGCCAGTCTTGAACGCGGAGTTCTTCCGCCGGTACTGCCATCGATACCCGAACAGGTAGCAAAATCGTTAGATCGCCGCGCCGTCGCGGTCGAAGCGTCTGTCGAGGCCTCGGTCAGCGCAGCGGCGCCACAGCGAGCTGACGGGCCACGCGTGGAAGGCTTGGATTTCGTGGCGGAATCGCGCGTCGTCGTCGATGCCGAGGGCATTGCAACGTCGCCGCAGGCCACACTGCCAGCACAGTACAATCCCGTGGCAAACTTGCCCGTGTTGGACGTGATCAGGGTGGTATCACCGGAATCAAACCGAGCGGAGCAAGCCCCGGCCTCATCTCCGACATTGGCAGTGCCTTCTGCCGAACAAGCCCCGGGGGATAGAGTGCGGGCATTCGCTGACGCCGTGGCGCAGCGATTGATGGGTCAAGTCAAAAGCGAAACGTGGAACGTTCGCCTAGCGTTGGAGCCGCAAAATCTCGGTGCCATGAATATCGATTTGACGCTGAACGGTACGGACCTTTCCGCCAATATCGGTGTAGCTAATACCGAGGTGCGTGCGCTGCTCGAAGCCGGCTTGCCGCGTTTGCGTGAGGCCCTCGAGAGTTCGGGCTTGAATTTGTCACAATGGTCATTCGCCCAACAAGGCGCCAATTCAAATCGCAATTCCAATACCGAGCGATCGTTCACGCGCCTTTCCCGCGTTCAGGCTGAAGATGGCGCTGACGGCAATATCGACGACGTTGCACTGATGCCGCGCCGGATCGAAGACTCGAACCGCGTGCTCGACATGTTTGTTTGACTCTGTAGACTTCCGAAAACCAACTGATGGTGTACTCCGATGGCAGACAAGAAAGACGACAAGAAGAAAGCGGCCGACCCTGCTGCGCAAGCTGGCGATGACGCTGCACCTAAAAAGAAATCCAAGATCCTGATGTTGGTCCTGGTGGCCGCAGGCGCGTTGGCGCTGATCGGTGGGTCCGTCGGCGCCACACTGTATTTCACAGGGTTCTTCTCGCCCAAGCCTGTCGAGGCCGCCAAGCAGGAAGGCGAGGGGCACGGCGAGGAGCACGGCGGGGAGCACGCAGAGGGCGAGGGAGATCATTCCGGGGAAGAGGCTGCGCCGGAAGCCGGTGGTGGCGAGGCGAAAGACTCCGCCGAAGTGCCTGAAGCCGAAAAGTTCGCTGCAACCTACAAGCCCATTGAGCGGGACTTCACGATGAACGTGCCGAACTCAAAAAAGTTTGTGCAGTTCAAGGTCGCCTACAAGACCTTTTACGGAGATAAAATTGTCGAGCGCGTCGTCAAGCATCAGATCGCCATCGAGGCGGCCATGCTGACCGCTGCCGCGCAATTTTCCGAAGAAGAGCTGGTGTCGCTTGAGGGTCGCGCGCGAGTTGCGGGCGCCTTACGCGATGCCATGAACGACGTCTTGATCCGTAACGAAGACTTCGGCGGGATCGAGGAAGTCATGTTCACCCATTTCGTGTTCCAGTAATCCCTGGCGCTGACCGAGAACGCTGACATGTCAAAGTCTGGTCAAGTGTTGTCGCAAGACGAAGTCGCGGCGCTGGTCGAAGCGATGCAGAGCGGCAACGTCGAGACTTCCGCTGCGACGCCCGCTGCCGGTTCGGTGCAGGCCTACAGCCTGGTCGCCAACGACACTACTTCGCGCTCGCAGTTGGCGGCCCTCGAGATGATCAACGATCGATTCGCACGGCAATTGCGTGGCAGTCTGCTGACGCTGCTTAGGCAGGCGGTGAAAGTGGCTGTGGTGCCGTTCGACGTCATGACGTTCAGCGCGTATATGCAGAGCCTGCCATCGCCCTGCAACGTCAACATCGTGCGGTTCTTGCCCCTGCGCGGCTATGGGTTGGTCACCATCGAGCCGACGATCGTTTACGGCGCTGTGGACAGCTTTTTTGGCGGTCGCGGCGGGGCCAACCTGGAGCTCTCGCCTCAGCGTGGGTTCACGCCTACGGAGGAACGGATTATCCAGTTGCTCCTCGAGACGGTTTTTGCAGATCTCAAGGATGCTTGGGCTCCGGTGTATTCGATCAACCCCGAGTATGTCAGCCGCGAGATCAATCCAGCGTTTGCACAAATCGGTGAGGATCGCGAAACCGTCGCAGTTTGTCGCTTCGATATCGAGATGGGCACCTCCGCGCGCGGGCAAGTGACGGTCATGTACCCGTTCTCCGCCATCAAGCCCATCCGCTTGTTGCTGCGTGGGCGTCTGCAAACCGGCGAGCGTGATGAAAAAATGGCCGTCAAATGGGCCAATCAGCTCCGTGATGCAGTGTCGGACGCCGAGCTCGAAATGGTTGCCCGGCTCGCGACTCTCAGGGTGTCGGCACTACAACTTGCGCGGATCAAGCCGGGCGATACGCTTTGGTTCAAGCCGCCTCCGGCCGTGCAGGTGCTGGTGCAGTCCAATCACCTGTTCGACGCCGAATATGGTTCATCTGAAAACAACGCCGCCATACGTATCGAGCGGGTGATAGAGCCCGTAGTCGAGACCAGCAACGGGCTCGTCACGAGTGAGGGGGGGCTGGAGTCACAGGCCGAAGGCAATTCGGTTTCTGGCGTCGTCCCTGGCGGAAAAGACGCGAGGGTGAAAAAGACCCTCGCCAGCAGCAAGAAATCATTGGGAGTATCAGCAGCATGAGCGAGTCAATCAACCAGGACGCAGTGGGCGAAAGCGCCATGGATCAGGGGGTACAACTCGACCTGATCCAGAACGTTACCGTCAGCATCTCCGTGGAAGTAGGACGTTCGTCATTGCGCATTCGCGATCTCGTCAGGCTCGGCCAAGGCAGCGTCGTAGAACTTGATCGCGTTGCCGGAGAGCCGCTTGATGTCTGTGTCAACAATACGGTCATCGCTCGCGGTGAGGTGGTGCTGGTCAACGAACGCTACGGCATTCGTCTTACCCAAGTCGTAGATCCTGAAGACCGCGTCAAGCATCTGTAACGGTCGGTAGAACCAGGGAACATCAACTCGTGGATCCGATTCGATATTTCGTCGCATTGATTCTGGTGGGCGCGCTGCTGGGCGCGTCGATCTGGGCATTGAAGCGCTTTCGCGGGCAGTTGGGCGCGACGGGTTCGCGTGGCGTCGCGATCGTGTCGTATACCAATCTCGGAACGCGCGAAAAACTTGCTGTCGTGACTTTTGGCGGGAAAACCTTGCTGTTGGGTGTGACGCCTGGCGGCATCTCGCTGCTGGCCACGGATTCGGTCGCCCCTGATTCGGTCGAAGCGTCCGCCCCGCGAGGGGATACGGGGGGTGCGGCGTGATCCGCCGTAGAGCGCTGACCTGCGGTCTGGTGGCTGCGGCCGGGATCGCGGTAGGCGCCGTCGCCATGGGTCAGGATTTGTCGTCGATCGAGGTGTTGCGAACCAAGGCCGTGCCGGGCGGGCAAGCCTACAGCCTGACCCTGCAGGCGCTCGGTCTGATGACACTGCTGACGCTGCTGCCCGCCATTATCTTGTCGATGACGGCGTTCACTCGTATCGTCATCGTGCTGGGTGTTTTGCGACAAGCCATCGGCGCAGCGCAGACGCCTCCCAACCAAGTGTTGGTCGGCTTGGCGCTGTTCCTGACCCTATTCGTCATGGCGCCTACGCTCAACGAGGTTCAGAGCACCGCTCTGGCACCCTACGTTGAAGAGAAGATTCCGTTTGAGGAAGCAGTGGTCCGGGCAGTCGTCCCGATGAAGAAATTCATGCTGGCCCAAACTCGAGAATCCGACCTCAAAATGTTCATGGACCTGGCCAAAACACCAGCGGTGCGGGCCCCCATGGATACACCGCTGACCGTGTTGCTGCCGGCGTTTCTCACGAGTGAACTGCGTACCGCATTCACGATCGGTTTTCTGATTTACATTCCGTTTCTAGTGATTGACCTCGTGGTTGCCAGCGTGCTGATGTCGATGGGCATGATGATGGTCTCACCTGTGATGATCGCCTTGCCTTTCAAATTTCTACTGTTTGTCCTAGTCGATGGATGGGCAGTGATCCTCGGTTCCCTCGCTGCCAGTTTTGCGGCTCCGTTGCCATGAACGACACCGCCGTCGTCGAGATTGTTCGCGAGGCGATGTGGGTGGGCGGCCTTTCGGCAGGTCCGATTCTGCTGCTCGTGCTCGTGATCGGCGTGCTGGTAGGTATTTTTCAGGCGGCTACGTCCATCAACGAAATGACCTTGAGTTTCGTTCCCAAGCTCATCGCCGTGATGTTGCTCGTATTGTTGATCGGCAGTTGGCAATTGCAGGTTCTCGTCGACTTCACACGGCGTATCTTCGAGCGAATACCGGATCTGGGGCAGTGACGCGTGCTCGAGCTCGGAGTCTTGACGCTGAATTGGTTGCAGGCGCTGATGTTGCCGATGACGCGTATCACCGGGTTTTTTATTGCCGCGCCGATTTTCAGTCAGGCTGCTGCGACCGGCCGGGTGCGGGTGGTGTTCGCCGCCTTGCTCAGCATCGCGGTGTTGCCCGTCTTACCCACCTCTCTCTCGGATCCGGGGCGGCCCTTTGGGGAGCCGACGCTTCTGTTGCTGCTAAACGAGGCTCTCATCGGAGTCTCCATGGGGCTAGCGCTGCAGTTTGTGGCCGCGGCAGTGACCACGGCAGGCGAGCACATCTCGATGTCTCTGGGTCTGAGCTTCGCCCAGTCGTTCGATCCGACAATCGGCTCGACTCCTGTCCTGTCGCAGTTCTTGAACCTGATGTCTCTGCTGGTGTTCTTGACTGCCGACGGCCATGCCGTCGTCATTTCCATGATGACCGAGAGCATACGGACTCTTCCGCCGGGGGAGTTTCGCTTGGCCGACGTGAATGCGCTGCTCGAGTTCTCCCGCGTTGTATTCAACGGCGCGGCCTTGCTCGCCGCTCCATTGCTGCTGGCTTTGCTCGCGGTGAACATCGGGGTGGGTGCTTTGTCTCGAGCCACGCCCCAGTTGAACGTGTTCGCGGTAGGGTTCGCTGTCAGCCTGCTGGTGGGGTTCAGCTTGCTTTTCCTCCTAGTGCCGGTCATCGCCGAGAGGATCACCGAACTGTGGCAGCAAGCCGAGGCGTTCATGCGCGCTAGGCTTTCGGTGGGTGAGTCGTAATGGCTGAGGAGCAGGGCGAAGAAAAAACCGAAGAGCCGACCTCCAAGCGGCTCGACGAAGCGCGCCAACGCGGCGAACTGCCGCGATCACCGGATTTTGGTGGCGCTATCGAGGTGCTAGTCATCTGTGCTTTGCTGTTCCTGTTGGGTGGCGGCATTGTTGAGTCGCTGTCCGCCATGCTCATATCGAGTTTGACGTTTTCCAGTCCGGCTGTTGATGCCGAGCGTGATCTGCCTTTGCTGCTCGGCCAACGGGTGCTCGAGGGTTTTTGGGCGGTGAAGTGGCTGATGCTCTCGACCTTCGTGGTGGCCTTGCTTGCCGCCACGGTCAATGGTGGGTTTTCGTTCTCTTCGAAGGCAGCCGCTCCGAAGTTCAGCAAGCTCAATCCGCTGAGCGGTCTAAAAAGAGTATTCGGTTCGCAGGCGCTGATGGGGCTGGGGCGAAATCTATTTAAATTTGTGCTGATTGGAGCAGTGTTGGTCGGCGTGTTGTGGGCCAAGCGCTTCGAGATGCTCGCCATCTCCCGCGATGCCTTGGAGCCGATGATCATGGCCGGATCGTCGATTGCGCTGGGTGTGTTTACCGCGGTGAGCGCGGCCATCGCGGCTGTCGCGGTGATTGATGTCCCGTACCAGCGCTGGACTTATCTGCGACGTCTGCGGATGACAAAACAAGAAGTCCGTGACGAGATGAAGGACATAGAGGGCCGTCCGGAGATTAAACGGCAGATACGTCGACGCCAGCGTGAGTTGAGCCGCGGAAAAATGCTTGACCGGGTCAAGGAAGCGGATGTGGTTATCATCAACCCGGCGGAATTTGCTGTGGCGCTGCAATATGATGAGGCAATCAATGCAGTGCCGATACTGCTCGCTAAGGGTCGCGGGGTCATCGCCGCTTCCATCAAAGAGCGCGCAGCCAAGGCCGGTGTGCCGACTGTTTCGGCGCCACCGCTGGCTCGTGCGGTGTATTTCACCACGGAGATCGACGAGCAGGTTCCCGAAGGCCTGTATCGGGCCGTGGCTGCTGTGCTTGCCTACGTATTCCAGTTAAGCGCGTTGACCCCGGATTTGGTGGCGCCGACGGCGCCGACACCGGATGTTCCGCAGGAATTCCTCTTCGACGAGGATGGTCAACCGCTCACGCAGAGGTCGCCATGACTCCGTCTGACAATAGTGATGTTTTCCATTCCGTACGCCAGGGCGATGTGCCCGTTTTTTTACTTAGGGCGGTGGCGGCTACGCGCCTCTCCGAGGCCGTCAGGCAGTTGTTGCGGGATCTGCGTTCAACGGGTGCCCGACTTGAGTTTCACGACGGTACGGCCGGCGAGGTGATGCAGGCGGTCAATCGGTTGTTGGTAGACGTGCCGGTCGATGCAATCGCAGGAGGCGGTTCCGAAGGCGCGCTGAGAGTGCTATTCATCGACAATGGCGAAAAGTTGCCGATCGACGAACTGCGCGCGCTGCGACGTATTACGAGCGGTTTGCGCGGCAGCGTGCTCCGCGTGGTCGTCGCAGAGCGAATAACGCCGGGAGCGCAGCCGGAGGCGTCGACGGTTGGCGAGTTCGGCGACCTGGCGGCGGTCTGGACGCTCGACAACGATACGGACGTCGTGGCGGTTAGCGCTGCAGGTAGCGCTGCAGGTAGCGCTGCCGATGGTCCGCTTCGCGTTGCTCAGCCCGTCGTTGCGACGAGCAAGGTCGCAGTTGGTGAGACTGCGTCAGTCGCTGCTACGGCGTCGGTGGCTGCCACGCCGTCGTCTAGGTCAGGCGAGCGGCTAGAGATTCCAGATGTGCTGTTCGATCTTGCGAAGGAGAGGGGGGCTCGGCAGCCCGAGGCTCGATTTAGCGGCTGGTGGCGCGGTAGGCGGTCTGCTCTCGTGGTCGCGGTCTTGATACTTCTGGGTGGGCTTTTCTACGGCGTTTGGGTGCAACAACCGCGAGCGCAGCTTGGCGAGAAACGTTTCTATGACTGCGGATTACACCCGGATCGAGAATCGATTGAGGTGCTGGTCGGGCAGGTGGCCCGGTCGACGCCAACTCGGGTGCGTGAGGAAGAGGGTAAGTTTCGCCTTGAAGTGGGCCCCTTTGCGGACCAAGCCTCACTCGAAGCGGTGCGATCCCAGCTATGGCGACTCGGTGCCTGTCAGTCTCGTCCTTCGGTTGAACAGTCGACGTCCAGGATACGTTTGGAGGTTGAGGACAATGTCTAATGTGAATTCGAACGAGTCCGGCGGCGTTTTCAAGTCCGCCGAAACCACTCCACAAAAATTCAAGGCGGGTACCAACTCTGCTGTTTCGGACGTGGCCGTCGAGCGCGCCGAGGAGCCGGCGATCGCGCCGATCGAGCGCCGCGTCGAGGTTGCACTGCAGCCAACGACCGCGAGTCACTCCGAGCTCGACACCGCGGAGGCATCGTTGCCGTCGGCACCCGATCCGGCCGAGGATTTGCGCGCTGCTGCAGAAAAGGCGGAAGCCATCGTAGAGTCGATTGCCGAACGTGAGGCCAAGATCGAAGAGTCTTACCGCAAGGCGGAAGCGATGCTCCATGAGGTTGAACGCATCAAGGAGTCTTTGACCTTTGATGATGCGTTGCGTCGTCGCATCGAGGCGACGGTTGCCCGCACACGCGGTCTGCGTGGCAAGTCATAAGTTAGCCCAGGAACCTGTTATGAGCAACGAATTACACAATGATCCGGTGGACGCCCCGGCAGCCCCCGCGGAGACGCCGCTAGCAGAGTTGACGTCACTGGTGCTCGATGCAGCGGATGCCGCAAACGACAGCGCGCAGTCGACCCACGAGGCTATTGCACGGCTCACCCAGGTGGTAGAGGCCAATGAGCGCACTACAACTGCGGTTCGCAATGCTCCTGCGATATTTGGCGCCATCATGCTTGGGGTTGGTATCGCGCTGGCCGTCGTCGTTGCGATCGTATTCTCGAATATGCAAAAGCGGGCAGATAATCTCGAGCAGGTGATTGCCAAGCAGACCGCAGGTCTCGAGAGCGTCGAACGGGCTCTGAAAGATCTCAAACTTTTTGAAGCTAATCTCGCTAAGTTCGAGACCATCGCCGCCGATACGACCCAGCGTGCAGTGGTGACTCTCCGTGAGCAGGTCAAGACAGATCGGCTGGCGCTGCAGCAGCTTGAGGTCCGTCGACTGAACGAGATGTTGGATTCATTGCGAGGGGCTGTTTCTGTCGCTGCGAAGTCGCCGCGGCCGGCTGCGACGGAAGCAACGGTCGCCAGTGCGGAACTCAAGCAGCAGGGATTGAAGCTCGATGCCGTCGACGCTGCGATTCGTAGGCTCGATACGCGCCTCGCCAACATGGAAAAGCAGTTGCCACGAGAGGGGCAAGCGAGCACTCCGGATCGGAGTAAGCAGCGGATCGTGGCGGTGCTGAGCGAGGAGCAGGGCAAGGACATCAAGGCGGCTACGGCGGAAGTGACGCGATTGAAGTCCGAGATTGCGGCGCTGCGTGATCTGATCGAGCGCCGGACGAGCGAATTGCAGAGCGGAGTTCCGGTAGTGCGAAAGCCCTAGCGGCTTCGAGTCGATCTTTCCGTCAGAGTGGTATGGCGGTGCAACCGGTTGCGCACGCCGTCTTATCACCGCGGAGGATTTCCAAAGTGGCTACGTGGTTGTAGTTGACCGACTTGATCCTTGCTACGGGCCACGCGCGAGCCGCAGCCGCTTCGGCACGCGGCACCAGTAGAAAGGCGACGCCGGTGCTCAAGCCCGCATAGCCGCGAGTGTCGAGTTGAAGATCACGCGCGTCTAAAGTGACGTTCAAAGATGGCTCGGCACATTGTGCCGGCTTCAGAAGTTGATTCGCGGCGGTCGTCACGGCCGCCAGCGAGTCGCGTAACCAGCGCGAGTGGATATCCGTCGACACTCGGCTGCGAATCGCCGGCGCACGGCGTACCTTGACCTGGCGTTGACCGAGACTTTTCCCGCCAAGTTGGGCATCACGGAGTTCAAGTGTGATCACGGCGGTGCGTGGTCCCTTAACCCATTCATCAAGATGCTGCTGTAGCGAGGCGAGGCCAGAGAACTCGCTGCGAATTGTCAAAATCAATGCGGGATCTCGCGTATCAGCGAGGTCTGATTCAAACTGCATGGCGAGTCCGGTCAGGCCGTCATGCAGACGCGCGTGCTCATTGGGCGACCACGCCGGATGGCGATCGACGGACTCCACGCGAACGTGGACTGCGCGGTGTATGCCCGCCGTCATCGCCGGGCAGGATGCGACCGGGTCGGTCATCGCGTTGACACACCGGGACGGCCCGCGCGTAACTCGCAGGCTGTCTTCGATTCGTCCGTCTCGCATGAGGGTGGAATCCAACTGGACCACGGCCGGATCCTGTTCGAGACAGAGCTGCAGCGAACTGGCCAAGGCGTCCAATTCGCCGATCGGACGACTGCTTGCCGCGTGGGTGGCGTCTGTGAATCCCAGCAAGCCCACCAACGCCCCGGCGGATACCGCCCCAGAACGACGGGTTCGTGCGCTGATCATCGACGATCCCGCCGCGCGGCAGCGACGTATTGGGCCGGCAGTCGAATGGTGGCCTGGTAGGAGTCGTTGCCTAGCGGTTCGAGCGAGACGATTTCGGCACCTGCGATGGTGCCGGTGAACCGAGTGCGAAGGGCGTCGCCGCCGACTCTGCCCTCGGCTACGGTCGTTTCTCCGGCCAACTCCAGCCCGTAGAGCTGTTCGGCAAGATTGCGATAAGCGTCCATCTTGGCTGCGCGCAACGCCTGCAAGCGGCGTTGTGCCGGATCTAATCCCGACTGAGCCGTGATTGACGCGAAGCCCACAGCCACCATGTCCAGCGGACCGGTGGTCGGTTGGGTGCCTGCGGCGGATGAGGCCCGGTCAGATACGTTGGTAGGCGTAACCGGCAACTGTCGAATGGTCACCACCTGTTCGTCCCGATAAGCCGGCCGTAGTCGACGTTCGAACAAACGTATGGTCTGGCGAGTCGTGGGCACGAGCTGCGGGTCCGAGACTTTGACGCTCGTACAACCACCAGCGGCGAGCAGCATCGCGAGCAGGCTCGCGGCTAAGGCATTTCTGTTCATCACGAGGTGGTAGTCGGCAGAAAGCGTTCGTCCTTGAGGATGAGACAGGGTTACGGAAATCCGTATGGCATGTCAGTTGCATCACTAATGGCGCGCGCTTTCGCTCGGGCGGTACAGACGGCCCGAAACTCTTGTAAACGATTGATTTAAATAGATTAAATAATGGCTGCAGCACCTTTGGAACTTGTGTCGATTCTTCGACAAACCGGCAAGAAATTGCCGATTCAAGCTGTGGCCATCCCTTTGGGCTTCCTCCTGCTCCTCGGCATGCTGGTGTTGCCGGTCCCGCCGCTGCTTCTTGATCTGTTCTTCACCTTCAACATCGCGTTGTCGCTGATCATTCTGTTTCTAGCGATTTCGGCTTCGCGCCCGTTCTCGTTTTCCGTGTTTCCGACTGTGCTGCTGTTCGCAACACTGTTGCGACTTGCGCTCAATGTGGCTTCCACGCGCGTCGTGCTCAGTGCTGGTCACGAGGGAACGGATGCCGCCGGCGACGTGATCGAAGCCTTCGGGTCGGTTCTCGTGGGTGGCGATTACATAGTCGGTATCGTTGTTTTCACCATTCTGGTGATCATCAATTTCATCGTCGTCACTAAGGGAGCCGGGCGCGTCTCCGAGGTCACGGCGCGCTTCACCTTGGACGCAATGCCCGGCAAGCAGATGGCGGTCGATGCCGACTTAGCCGCCGGGCTGATCAACCAGGACCAAGCTCGTGTTCGGCGCCGGGAGGTCACCTCGGAGGCCGATTTCTACGGATCAATGGACGGCGCCAGTAAGTTTGTTCGGGGCGACGCAGTTGCCGGCATTCTCATCTTGTTGATCAACATCTTTGGCGGAACGCTGGTCGGTAGCCTGCAGCACGGTATGGGCCTGGCGGAGGCCTTCGAGCGTTATACGACGTTTGCGGTGGGCGACGGATTGGTTGCCCAGATACCCGCTCTTCTGCTCTCGATCGCGACTGCGATCATCGTGACGCGCGTGTCCGGTGAGGAGTCGCTGCACGATCAGACCTTCGCACAGTTCAGCAATGTCGAAGCGTGGTGGCTTACGGCCGCCATCCTGGCATTGCTCGGAGTCATTCCGGGAATGCCGCATCTTGCGTTCCTTGCGCTCGCGACCATCACCGCCGGTGCGGCATGGATTCTCGGACGGCGCCGGGAGCGCGTTGCCGCCGAGGCCACCAAGAGTGCCGAAGCGCCCGCGGGCCCGCGTGAGTTGTCGTGGTCCGATGTGCAGCAGGCGGATGCGATAGGCCTCGAGGTGGGTTATGCACTCGTCGCCCTGATCGACGCGCAGCAGGGCGGTGCGCTGGTGACGCGAATCCGCGGAATCCGCAAGAAGTTGACCTATGAACTGGGTTTTCTGATCCCGCAAGTCCATATCCGCGACAACCTCGATCTACGACCTGAGGCCTACCAGATCATGGTCAATGGCGTCGTCATTGGACGCGGTGAGGTCAAGCCGGCGCGAGAGCTGGCCATACACTCTGGCGTCGTCCACGGTGATCTACAGGGTATTCGCACCAAGGATCCGACGTTCGGCCTGGATGCCGTGTGGATTGACCCGGCGCAACGCGATTACGCCCGATCACTTGGATATACCGTAGTAGATGCGAGCACAACGATCGCCACGCATCTCAACAAGATCTTGCAGGAAAACTGCAATCTCTTGCTGGGTCACGACGAGACGCAGCAGTTGGTCGACAAGCTTGCAGCCGCAGCGCCTAAGTTGGTCGAAGAGTTAATACCCAAGAAACTGCAGATCGGGGCCTTGACGCAAGTGCTTCAGAACCTGCTCGCGGAAGGCGTATCGATCCGCGACTTGCGCGGAGTGCTCATGGCTCTTGCTCCAGTCGCCGAGAAGGTTCAGGACATCGAAGAGCTCACAGGTGTCGCTCGTGTGGCGCTCGGTCGGATGATCGTCCAGCAGTACGTTCTGCACGGCGAGGAACTGTCCGTCATGACGTTGGCACCGGAACTCGAGCAGGTACTGCACGCGACCGTTCGACGGGGGCAGGGTGGCAACGTGCCGATCGAACCGGAACTGGCCGAAGGCTTGTTGCAATCGGTCGGTAGAGCCTCGCGTGATGAGACCAACGCCGATCGCCCGGCCATCCTCGTGACCTCGCCCACACTTCGGCCCTGGCTATCGCGCGTTCTGCGACCGCGAATTCCTGGCCTGTCGGTGCTCTCTTATGCGGAGCTTCCCGAGGACACCAGCCTGCGCGTTAACTCAAGTATCACCGTCCAGCCGCGAACGAGTGCGGCCGCCTAACGGAGTCATCGATGAGAATTGAAAGGGTCGTTGCTGGAAGCTTCAGTGAAGCCAGCGAGCTGTCGAGGCAGTTATACGGGGTTGAGGCCCTGCTGATCTCCTCAAGCCGTGTGGGGAACAGCCACGAGTTGCTTGTGTGCACAGACGTCAGTGATGACGACGTACCAGGCACAAAAGTCGATCCGGCCAAGCAGCAGCGATTTGCCGCTGCAATGGAAGCCGAGGTCAAGCGCAAGCCGATACGCGGAAAAAACCTCAAAGCTGATGTCGCTGCTTCGACGTCTGCGCCCGAAACATCGCACGAGGCTCGTGCCACGGGTCCTCAGGTATCGGGTATCGAGCTCGTCAATGCCATTCGTCAGGAGTTGCAGGCCATCGAGTCTCGGCTGGCACGTGGAAGCCGATCGGCGACCCTGTCAGCCAAAATGGCGCTTCTCGAACACGGGGTATCGGCGGCGTACGCTGAGCATTTGCTGGCAGAGGGTAATGATAGTGCCAGCGTGGCACAGCGTTTGTACGCTGAGCTGCGTGTCGAACACGGCAACCTCGAGTCATCAACTCAACCGATGATGGTCACTGGTCCCGTCTCTGCCGGCACGACGACAGTCGCCATGCAGGTTGCGCATCGAGTCGCCGCGACGAGCGGAGGCAGGCCTGTGGTGGCTGCGTTGCGTGATCCCCGCTGCGGTGCACGTGAGAGATTTTTTGCCATAGCCGATGCCGCGGGTGTGTTGCCGTGTTGGGGCGCGGTGCCCAACGAGGTGACGGTGGTCGACGCCGGTGGACGGCGTGCAGAGGACGTCGAAGCCTTGCGAGAGGAGTTCCCCGCTTTTCGAATCGCCCTCTGTCTGCCGTCGTACCTGAGTGGCACAGCTGCTGCCCGTTGGCTCGATGCCTGTCCCCCATCATGCGGTGTGATCGTTTCGCATTGGTCGCCGATGGAATTGCCGCTCGCGCTGCTCTCCAAACTCGCGGAGCGGAAAGTGCCGTTGATTGGGGTATCGCAGGAAGCTGATCCGACCCTCGCTATGGACTCCGCTGCGCTTCAAGGTCTCGAAAGCTCGATCCGGCAGGGCATCACGCTGTTGTTGGCTACGGATTCGACGCGAGACGCATGATGAGTGGCAGCATAAAGACAACTCGGGTCCTGGCTTTCGCTAGCGGGAAAGGCGGTGTCGGCAAGACGCTGCTCAGTTTGAATACTGCCGTAGCCTTGGCCAGGCAGCATCACAGTGTGGTGCTATTTGACGGTGACATGGGTCTCGCCAACGTGCATGTGCTGCTTGGAACACAGCCCCGTGCGACCGTGGCCGATGTTCTGGCCGGGCGCTGCGATCTGGCCCAGACAATGTTCGTGGGTCCAGAGGGGATCAAGATTATTCCTGGCGGCTCAGGCATCCGCGACCTCGCAGACCTGCCGAGCGGTGAATTCGCCCGGCTGCTGCAAGGTCTGCAGGACGTTCAGCCTCCGCCCGATTATCTGATTATCGACACGGGTGCCGGCATCGGCTCGCACGTCACGACGCTGGTTCAGTTGGCCGATATCGTCGTCGTCGTCGTGCGCGATGAACCGGCTTCACTCGCTGACGCCTACGGTCTCATTAAGGTGGCCCACACCGAGTTTCAGTGCCAGTCGTTTCACATCGTTGTCAACGATGTAAAGGATGCGCAAAGAGGCCAGCAAGTCTTTACGCGCCTGCAGGACGTCGCAATGCGCTTTCTGGGGTTGCCGTTGACCTTATCGGGCGTTGTGCCCCATGACGATTCGATCACTGACGCAATGCGACGTCGCGAGAGTGTCGTGACGGCGTTTCCGGAGTCCCGTGCTGCAGCGGCTATTCGCCGCTTGGCAGGGGAGCTATCGAACGCGGCGCTCGCGACGGATGCCAAGCGTTTCCTGCTCGACAAGCTTGGTCGAGGCCGTGGGGTGGCGATGCCATGAAGCGGTCGGGCGACAGTTACGCGGAAGTGGCGAGCGCCATCGCGGCCGTTGACGTTGGCACCGACGATTTCGCGGTGCACGTCAAGCTGGTTCGGCGGTGTGCGTCCCACTTTCGCGGGCGTCTGCCCGCGTCAATCGAGCACTCCGACCTGGTGCAGGCCGGAATTGTCGGCTTGATGGAAGCCTTGGAGGCCTTTGATGCAAGCCGTGGCAATGACTTCGAGACCTTCGCAAAACTTCGCATCCGAGGCGCGATGCTGGATGAGATCCGCCGCGCATCGTGGGCGCCCCGAAGCACGGTCAAAGTGGCTGTAGAAGCCCGTGCTGCGGCCGTGCGTATCGCCAACGACAAGGGCACGACGCCTACCAACCGGCAGATCGCCGACGCACTCGGGCTCGATGTCGCTCGATACGAAAGTCTGCGGGGTCGGAACCAAGGCCTATCTGCATCGGTCAGTCTAGAGGATCTGGACTTCGCCAGTGACGGGCCGTTGCCCGAAGAGGTGGTCGCGGAGGAAAGTTCCCACGCGGCCTTGCGAGCAGGTATTTTGACGCTCAGCGAGCGAGAGCAAATGATCGTTGCCTTGTACTACGATCGGGAACTGACTCTAAAGGAAATTGGTGCTGTGCTTGAGGTCAGCGAGTCGCGAGTCAGTCAGATGCTCTCAGCTGTTGCGCGGAAATTGCGTGAAACGATGGGTGCGGGTCACACTGACACGCGAAACACTCGCCAAAACCCTAAAGGTCTTGGTGGGTCGGATCCAAGACTTACTTCGAGAGGAAGAACAACGTGTTCGTAATCATCGGTCTGGTAATGCTGTTCGGCTGTGTTTTCGGCTTCTACATCCTGCACCATGGCCCGATGGCGCCGATCATCGAAGCTGCTCCGACGGAAATGGGCATCATCTTTGGGGCTGGCGTCGCCGCCATGGTGATTGGTAACAGCATAGAGGTCCTCAAGGGAGTCGGGGGTGGGCTCGGCAAATGTTTTGGTGGGCCCGCGTACAAGAAGCAGGACTATCAAGATACGATCACCTTAGTTGTTAAGCTCTTCAAGCTCTTCAAGGCAGAAGGTGCCGTTGCGCTTGAACCGCACATCGAAAATCCGGAAGCTAGCTCGGTCTTCGGTGAGTATCCGAAACTCCTCAAGGACCATGACTTGATTGCAATGATCTGTGACACGATTCGGCTGCTGGTGACTTCCAACCAGCCCCCAAGCCCCGACGCGGTGGAAGACAGCTTGAATGTTGCGATCAAGACCCACCACCACGGTGCGTTGAAGCCCGCCGAAGCAATGGCAGCCCTCGAAGGCGCATTGCCCGCGCTCGGTATCGTTGCCTGCGTGCTCGGTGTGGTTAAGACCATGTCTGCCATCGATCAACCGCCGTCCGTCCTCGGCGGACTAATCGGTGCGGCGCTGGTCGGTACCTTTCTCGGCGTGTTCCTCGCCTATGGCATCGTGGGTCCGTTGGCACAGCGTATGAAGCAGATCGTCGATGAAGAGGGCCAGATCTACCAAGTGGCCAAGTTCGCGCTCATCGGACACATGAAAAATTTTCCTGTTCCGCTGATCATCGAGTCGGCGCGCGCTGCGATCGACCACCACTCCCGCCCGAGTTTTGCCGAGGTGTTTGATGGCCTCCGTGGCAAGTGATGCAGTCCCGCCCTCTGAGGGGGTGAGCGGGGAAACGTCGGCAGCGCCTGAAGGCGCGGCGCCGACGGCAGAGAAAGTGCCGGCTGCAGCTGAAGACGCGGCTGCGGCAGCCGCCCCGCTGCAGCCGATCATCATCAAGAAAATCATCGACGAGGGCCATGCCGGTGGGCATGGCGGCGCGTGGAAAATCGCGCTGGCCGATATGATGACCGCGATGATGGCCTTTTTCTTGTTGATGTGGTTACTCGGTGCGACTAACGCTGATCAACGCAAAAGCATCGCCGAATACTTTCAGCCCACTAATCGTCCGGTCGTCGATAAATCCGGTGGGTCAAACGGATTCTTCGGTGGCATGTCCTTGATTGATCCGAAATCGCTGCCCATGACGCTGACGCAGACGGGCATCAATCAACTGACGGCACCGGGAACCGAGGAGTACGAGTCAACGTCGGAAGACCAGGCGTTGCCGCAAGGTTTGAGTGAGGAGGAGCGTCAGAAGATTGCCGCGGAGCAGGACGAAAAAGCATTCGAGGCTCTTCAGGACGCGATGGAAAAGCAGATCGGCGCTGATGAGGCGACGTCAGAACTGCTGTCGAAGGTAAAATTTGTAAGGGAAAAAGAGGGTCTGCGTATCGAGATTCTCGATGATGCAGGATTCTCGATGTTTGACTCCGGCACCACCTCCTTATCGGGGCCGGCTGCTGCGCTGATTGCCAAGGTGGGTGAGAGCCTGAAGGGCGTGCCGAACGAGGTCGCCGTGCGCGGACATACTGACAGCACGCAGTTCAAGGCGGCGGGTAATAACAATTGGACGCTGTCGGCTAATCGTGCCGATATGACTCGGCAAGTGCTGACCTCCATCGGGGTGGACGAATCGCGGTTCTCACGAATCGAGGGCGTTGCAGACTCGCAGCCGGTTAATCCAATGAACCCTGCGGACCCGAAGAATCGCCGTATCAGCATTACGGTACTTTATCGCGACGGCGAGTTGCCGAAAAAATGAGTGCAGGGAGTGCGTTACCGCGGCTAAAGCGTTTGGTTGTGTTTGCTGCCTTTGCGGTTGCAGCGTCGACGGCCGATGCGCGATTTCTGAGTGGCTTTGATGCCTTTCGGGCTGGCGAGTACTGCAAAGCGCGCGATTATTGGTTGAAGAGTGAGCGCGATGGTGATTCAAATTCTGCATTCGGTCTCGCTGAGCTTTACGCCCGCGGATTTTGCGTCAAGCAGAACGATCGCCTCGCGACTCGTTGGTATTTGACGGCGGCTCTGCGCGGTAACTCGAGAGCGCGCGCCGAATTGGGTGTTCGGTACGCTTACGGCCGGGGTGTTAAGCCCAACGCTTTCAAAGCCTATGTATGGCTTTCGGCCGGCAAGCTGAGTGCCGCCGGATGGGACACGACGTTCGTTAAAAATGCAGACGCCAACTTGCAAATGCTACGCCCATTGCTGACCGATAAAGAAAAGCAGCGGGCGGATCGCATCCTGGCTGCGTTCGTTCGCAAGTGGGCGCTGCCCCGAGAATTCAACTCGCTCGACTGATGTGGTCAGAGCCCAGCGTCGGTGAACCGCACCACGACCTGAGCGCATACCGACTCTTGGGGTTCCGGTTCGCCGGACACCGTCCAGCGTGCGGCGCGCGCCCACGAGAGGGCCGCCTCGTTCGCCTCGGCGAACGGTGACGGTGCCGAGACCTCGAAGGTCCTGGCGGTCGATCGCCCGGTCGCGCAGACTTTCAAGCCCACGGTGTCACGGCCAACTTTTCGTCGCTGTTCGGGTGACAGCCAGGAGTTTGCGGTCCTAGAAGCTGAAGCCAAGCGAATTTGCGCAGGGGCTTTGCTTGCAGCGGATGCGGGCCGTGGGGGCGCCTCTGCCGAAACTGCTGGTGCTTCTTGTCGCGGGCTCGGCGGCGGCGCGTCGTGGGCGTGTTCACTGGGTTCGGCCGCATGGCTGGGCGACGCCGGTGACGTCGTCTCAGGCATTGCAGAGGAGTGGTGGTGCTGGATCTTCCAGACGCCATTCTTTTGGGTATACACGAAGGTATATCGCGCCGCGACGCTGGATGCCCGGCCGTTAGCGTCCATCACCGAGAAAACGTAGAGCCCCATATCCATCGCAGTGTTGCAGCCGAGGTGGATGGTTCGCTCAGTGATTTCGCCGCGCGGAAAACGCTGCAGGAAGTGTACGAAGTAGTCTTTGATCGCCGCCGTATTTTTCCGTGGGACGTTGGATACGGTCGGCAGCAGCACGGCATCCGGCCAATACATCGCCGTGACTTTGGCGGGGTCGAGGGAGGCGAGAGCGAGATTCCAGCTGCTGAACAAGTCCGCGACCTCAGACTCCTTGGCATAGACGCAGGCCGTCGGCGCGGGATCCATCTTTGCGGATTGCGCCGCCGTTGCTGCGCCGGGCGTAAGCCAGATCGCCAAGGTGAGCAGTGTCGTTGCGACGAGGCGCTGTAGTAAATTGTCTGCGGAAGCCAGCATGGTGTTACGTACTCCAAATCAACGTTCGTCGGTCGACAGGTCGCCCCGTCGCGCAGGTCAAGTCTCCGCCGACCTTCGGCCCAGCCTGATGCGCCCGAGCGGCGGGCTTCGGTGGCATCTGAGAGCCCTTCGTTACCGGGAATGTCATGGTCCATTCCGTGAGCAAGTGGCGTCGTTCCTCGCTGCCTGGGAACCGGACACGACTGATCTCGTGCTGGTCGGGCCCAGTGCCGGATGGTTTCTGCCAGCGACCTTTCTCACGCGGTTCAGTCGGCTGTTGATGATGGAACTGGATACGTCGGCACGATTTTTTTTCCAGTTGCGTCATGGACGGTCGCTGCGTCAGGCTCAAGCGTCCACCACGTGGTTGATGGGGGATTTCGTGACCGGACTGCCCGAGGTGTTGGCGGCGCGACCCAAGGCGGCTGTGCTTTTTTGCAACGTTCTTGGGCAGCTGGGCTTGGAGAGATCTGACTACCAAGTCGAATTGGCCGCATTGAAACTACGGCTTTCGGGCCGTCGGTGGGCCAGTTTTCACGATCGATTCTCCTCGTTGGGGCAAGACCTTCGAGGGCGGGTAGCGGCGAGTTTTTCGTCCACCCGAAGCATGGACGCTGCCATGCTCGGCGAACTCGGTTGCAGCGGGGAGTGGACAGACCATGGCACGGAACATGTTTTCCCGGACGGCACCCTGCGGCGCGTCGCCGTCTGGTCCATTACGAAATCGCGTGTGCATTTTGTGGAGATGGGCAGTGTGGGATGAACGGTCGATTCTTGGCTTTGACCTGCGGTCGGCCGGGCTCGCGGGGGCTAAACTGACTCTTCTCGGTGCGCTCTGCGCCGCATTGGTAGCCTGCAGCCCGCGGGCTTCGTGCGATGAGCCCGCAGCAATCGAACAGATGCTTTCGTTGGGTCGGGAGGGAGTCATTGAGGACGTTGCTGAGCAGTGCGTACGCGATCTCTACAAAAAGATCCCCGAGGTTACGGCGGCGTGTCCAGTCAATGATCAGGGGTCTCGCGCCGGGTGCTTGAAAGCCTGCGCATCGTGGGCGCAGACGGCTGTGGAGGCCACTAACGAAGGTGTTCAGACATTGTTCACCGACGAAACCATCGCCACGGTATCGTGTCGCGCGTCGGTCCGATTCACCGTGGCGTACGACGGCGGTCAAGTGGTTCGGGCCACCATCCCTTACCTGGTTGCCTCGCGTAGCGGTGCTCTGCAAGTGGCGTTGAGTCGCTGACCGCCGTTGGCGCTCGACCCGGTGGGGCGGCAGGGTGTATATACTTTCGCGGATGCATGTTCGGCCAGTCACTTTGGTGGAACGGTTAAAAAAGAACGGGGTACTGCCGACGGCGCAGCGCCTGCGGATCGCTGCGCTGCTGCTCGCCTCTCCGCAGCATCTGACGGCGGAGCAGATCCTCTGCCGGCTTCGCGAGGGGGGCATGCGAATCTCCAAGGCCACGGTCTACAACACCCTCAATCTTTTTGCGGCCAAGGGGGTCATCCGCCAGCTCGCCGTCGATGGCGATCGCGCCTGGTTCGATTCCAACACCGAGCCGCACTACCATTTTCAGGATATCGAGACGGGCGCGCTCACGGATCTCGCGCCACAAGAGGTCCGTTTCGACCGACTGCCGTCACCCCCGCCGGGCATGGAGTACGCCGGGGTCGAACTTTTCATTCGTCTGCGGCGCGTTTAAGATGCGCCCCCCGGCGTTCGCCCGGGGCCGGTTGCCGGGATAGCTCAGTTGGTAGAGCGGCGCATTCGTAATGCGTAGGTCGTAGGTTCGAATCCTATTCCCGGCACCATTCTCTCCGTGAGTACAATGCGTTGATGGAAGGCATGCTCGGAGAATTAGGTTCGCTCGTCGCAATCGGCCTGTTCGTCGTCATGATGGCGGCGGTGGAGTTCGGCCGCCGCATCGGGCGGCGTCGTTACCAGACCGACAAGGAATCGCTGACCGAGGGGCTGAGCGTCGCCGAAGGGGCGATTTTTGCGCTTCTCGGGCTGCTGATCGCGTTTACGTTCTCCGGGGCCGCCACGCGTTTCGAGGATCGGCGCCATCTCATCACGGAAGAGGCCAACGACATCGGTACGGCGTGGTTGCGGATCGACCTGTTGCCGGCCGCAGATCAACCGCTGGTTCGAGAGCTCTTTCGTCGCTACACGGACCTGCGCATCGAGGCGTACTCGAATGTGCAGAACGAGGCAGCAGTTGAGGCGCGTCTCGAGGCTGCAGCGGTGCTGCAGGCGGAGATCTGGCAGCGCGCCGTCACGGGTGTTCGTAGTCCCGACGCGTCGCCGGGTGCGGCGCAAGTGCTGCTGCCCGCTCTGAATAGCATGTTCGACATCGTCAATACGCGCGACACGGCGACTCGAAATCATCCGCCGCTCGCGATCTACCTTTTGCTCGGGGTCTTGTGCGCCATTGGCTCGATGCTGTTCGGGCACTCCATTGGAGCCAGCCGAAATCCCAACTGGCTGCATCGCCTGGCCTTCGCCGGGATCATCGCGCTGTCGATTTACGTCATTCTCGATCTGGAATTCCCGCGTCGCGGGCTCATCCGCATTGACGGCGAGGATGGCGTGCTGATGGAGTTGCGTCAGTCCTTCGATTGAGCTGATGGCTCGGCCACCACGACGCGATTGCGACCCGAATTCTTGGCTTCATAGAGCGCCGTATCGGCGGCATGCATGAGTTGGTCGGTGCGGAGTGCATCCGCAGGGTCGGCAGTCGCCACGCCGATACTCACCGTGACGGGAATGGAGATGATCTCGCCAGGTGAGTTTTCGAAGTCGATGGTGACGGCGGCCGTGAGCTTGCAGAGTTTCTCCGCAAGTCGTCGCGTTTGTTCGGTGGTGGTCCTGGGCAACACGACACAGAACTCTTCGCCGCCGAGGCGGGCGAGCATGTCGGAGGCGCGTATTTCGCGCTCCCACCGTATGGCGACCTCACGTAACACAGCATCACCAGCCAAATGCCCGTAGCTATCGTTGATCTGCTTGAAATGGTCGATGTCGAGCATCATGACTGACAGCGGTTTCTGGTCATCCTTGGAGATGGCCACGGCCTGCGGCATGAACAGATCAAAGGCGCGCTTGTTCGGCCTGCCGGTGAGTGGATCGGTGGTTGCTTCGGTGACCAACGACTGGTTGAGGGTGGTCAGATCCTCTCGTAGCCGTTGCTCGTTGGCGACCTTCGCCGACAACAGGATCGACTCGCTGATGTCCGTCATCAACGTCACGTACCGAGAGACTCGACCCCACACGTCGGGGAAGGGCACGATGGTGGCGCTGACCCAGTAAAGCTCACCGGTTTTGCGTCTGTTTTGCAGGGTACCGCGCCATGCCCGACCTTCGCGCAGCGTTTCAAGTGCTGCATCGAGAGAGCCTTGTCCGGGGATTTCAGTGGTGAGCGCCCGATAGGTTTGACCGATCAACTCTCCGGGGGCGTATCCGTTCGCGGCAAAAAATGCTGAGTTGCCTGCGAGTATGGTTCCGTCCGCCGCGGTCTCCGACACCATCAGGTGCAGGTCGAGCGCGTGCGACTGGTTGGCGAGTTCCTGCAGGCTGCGCTCGTAGCGTAGATAGATCGCAAACAGCATGCCGATAAACAGGAACAACAGTATGTTGCCGCTGAGCGCCACGAGAGTGATGGTCGCCAACCCCGTGCGCTGACCCTCTGAATCCTTCAGGAGGGCGCTGCGGTCGGTGGTGATCAGCAACGAGAGTGGGTACAGCTCACTCGTGCGGTAGGTCACCAACGTTCGACCATCGGCGCCGGCTTCAAACTGCCCCTGCGGAGCATCGGACCGTTGCGCGAGCAGTCTCGGCAAGGCATCGCGCAGGCCTTGGGTCTGCTCGGCCTGCGAGGCAAAGGGTTGACCCTGTTCGCCGACGAGGTGGATCTGCGAGACCGCAGGTTGACCGAGTTGATCCCAAAGATTGAGAAAGACTCCGAGATTGATGGCGGCAACCCAGTGGTAGGTGTCACCGCCGATCAGCACTGGCGCCTCGATCGTCAGAAATCCGAGATCCACCGGCGCTCGATCGCCCTCAAGTTCATAGAGATCGCGCAGCGCGAAGGACTTACCGAAGTTGAACTCGAACACCCCCGTCCACCGGCTGTCCAGATTGACATCGCCTGGCATCAGCTGCACACCGACGTTGCGACTCGAGGAACTGAGGATCACCCGACCGCTTGAGTCGACGAGCGATAAACTGCGCATCACCGCTGAATCAATGCTCAGGTCGACCAGTGCCGCTGAACCGCGCTGCGGGTCCGCGATGATTTGTGGTGTGATCAGCGAGGCGGCGAGGCGCATCAGGTTTACGGCGTTGTCGAGCGATTGGGTGGCGTGATCCTCAAGGGTGACGACGTCGAGTTCTACGTGTTCCCAATGGCGCTGTACGGTGCGCTCGTCGATGGCGCGCTGCGAGAAATAATGCGCGAACCAGGTGAGTGCCGAGCCAACGATGAGCGCCAGCACGAAAAACCCGCGGATGAGAATCGGCTGCGGTCGGCTTTGACGGGTGAACACAGCCATGCTCAGTCCATCCTCACCGAGGCTTCGAATCCGTGCTGCTTGGCCAGAGCGAGCAGGCTGCCATCGGCGCGACTGCGTGTAATGAAATCATTGACCGCCTGCAGCCAGGCGACATCGCCCTTTGGCACAGCGTACGCGATATCGGTGAGCGAGATCCGCTGCGGAGGGCTGATCACCCGCGCCCAGGTATGCCCGCGTTCGTAGGCCTTGGCCATGACCCGGTCAACCAGGAAGACGTCTGCACGGCCCGCCATCACTTCCGCGGCCGGGCTCTCACGCCCTGAGGGTCGAAGCGGCGTCAGTGCTGCCACGGTGGCGTTTGGCACGATTTCCCGCGCCCGAGCGAGGAGCTCTGCACTGTTGATGACCGCGAGCAAAGTTTGCGGCCGATTGACGTCCTCCCAGGTGCGCAAGCGCCGATTGGCGCGCGTCGTGACCGCAAAGGCGTCGCTGCTGAAGTAGGGCTGCGAGAAATCGGCGCGTTGCGCGCGATTGCGGGTCACCCAGATGCCCATCATTGCGATGTGACAGCGTCCTGCGCTCAACTCATCGGGAAAGGCGACGTAATCGGTTTCCACGTATTGGGCTCGAGCGCCCATTTGTGTGGCCAGGCGCTTGGACATGTCGATGTCGAAGCCACCCAATTGTCCGGTGCGCGGGTCGCGAAGGCTGATGCCGGCATAGTTCGGCACGATGCAGACTTTGAGCACGCCGCTGCGACGGATGTCATCGAGCGACGCGGCATTTGCCAGAGACGAAGCGGCGATCAGAGCCAGGGCGGCGAGAGCACGCATATGTTGGCAGTATAACGGGTGGCGTGCGGTGCAAGCCTACCGGCAACGCAGGCTATCCCGCGCGGCCTCCGCAGCAGCGCGACCGGCAGAATCCTCGGGTAGCAGCATTCGCATCAACAGCAGCACCTTGGTTCCCGGCGCTTCGATGATTTCGACGTCCCTCGGGGCTGGAATGGGGTACCGAGCATCCTTGCTGACGATCAACCAGCGTAATGCGCGGGCGCCGTGCTCGCGATCGTTGCGGACCATGAAGTTGTCGGAATTGTCTGCGTACAGCGCGATCGACCAATAGCGCTGGTAGTCGATGTTCGCAGTGATCTGTGCCGGCCGGTCGCGGACATCCAGACTGCAGGTGGCATAGAGCAAATCGGGACTCGGCATCACGATCCGCCGCGCCGTGTGATCGGCCGGGGGTGGCCGCAGTACGCCATCTGCATTGGCGCTGCCCTCGACTCTCGTCACCCGCAGCACTTCCGCCATGATCACACGGGGCAGGGCCCATACCGTCAGTGCATGGGCAGCAGCTGCGACGATCAGCAGGCCAATCAGGTGGCCGAGAAGCGGTCGAGGTGGAGCGTGCTCGGGTCGACTCACGGGCAGCTCCCCACGACATCGATCCGTGGTGCCGCGAGCGAACCTGGCTCACGTTGCAGCGAGAGCGCAGGGTTGTAGAGGCGCAGGGTCAACAGCAAAGCCCCCGCGCCTTGCGTGGGCAGATCCGGTGGGTCCCCGGTGACGACCTCAGGACCCACGTCGAAGATGATCTGACCCTGCGGATCGCGCGGTGCGGTATCGCCATTTACGCTATAGCGCCTCGCGGCATTTTCGAAGAGGAAGAAGTCCTCGTCGTAGGCGGTGACGCTCCACCAGCGCGCAGCGGGCGCGGGTCCGCTCAACCGATAGCGGCAGTCGGCCCGCAACGATTCGCCGCGCTCATCGCTTCGGGCGATGTAATACAGCGTCTCGCGTCGGTCGAGGGCGAGCAGTGCGCCGAGTGCGATTCGTGCACGGGTGTAGGCATCGGCACTCGTACTGCCGGCAAGCAGGTTCACGCGCCACACGCCGGCGTCGACTCCGGAGGGGCCGACCTTCGTCAGCCACAGCCACGCACTGACAATGCCGAGGATGACAGCGAGCGCATACAGGGCTGCGAGGCGACTGCGGCTCAAGCGCGGCTCAAGCGCGGCTCGCGTGCCAGAGGTCTTCGATGAACTGCGCCACGCGCTCGGGTTGTGTCACCGGCAGCATGTGCCCGCCGCTGACCGAATCCACTCGGATCTGCGGCAAGGCCGACTGCAGGAAGCCGACATGAGTGTCGTGGTCGAGCACACGGTCTTCGCGACCGAAGATCATGCCAATGGGTCGGGGCGGCTGAGCCAATTCGGCAAAACGCGGCGAGATGTCACGGAAACTCGCCACGACACCCTCGAGATCTTCGGTGGCAGCAATGAATTGGCTGGGGCGCAGACTCAGCAGTCCACCGGCCTTGTGCGTATAGCCTCGCGGCGGTGACTCGGGGCCGAACACCATAGGCAGCACCCGACGGCCCCGCCATAAAAAGCTTGGCGTGATCACTGTCCAAGCGAGCAGTCGACGCAGAAGATAGCCGCGCACTGCGAGCGGCCGAAACACCGCTGGCGGGTTGTCGAGCAAGTGCGTCAGCGGTGCGATCAAGGCGAGACCGGCAATACGTTCGGAATGACGCAGGGCGAGGGTGAGAGCCAGGGCACCGCCCAGCGAGTGGCCAACGACGAGCGCCTTGTCGATCTGTAGCGCCGTGAGCAGTTGCGCCACGGCGTCGGCCTGATGGTCGATGCGGATGGCGGTGTCGCGAGCCCTAGTGGAGTAGCCCGAGCCCGGTCGATCGATCGCGACGACGCGTGTGGTCTTTGCCAGCGCATCGACGAGATGAAAGTTGAAGTGATGGACCTGGCCGGCGAGGCCATGCAGCATCAAAATCGGCGGAGATCCCGCGGGCGCCGTGCCCTGGTCGATGACATGAAAGCGGACGCCGGGCACGTCGACAAAACGACCGACCGGCGGGATGCGTCGTTCGACCGAACGAGCGATGAACCATGTGAGCGCGCCCAGCAAAGCCAAGACGGCGAGCAGCACCATCACGACATCAACGAGTACGTTCATTTGGTGAATCCGCGAACCAAGGACCAGTATCGAATGGGCATCAGACGTTCGAGGAATGCACCAATTCGGGCGTCGTGACCCACCAGAATGCGAGGCTTACGGCGGCGAATGCCGGCCAGGATGTCAGCGGCGGCGCGCTCTGGGGGCATGCGCAGCAGTTTCGCTGCACGCGCCTGTTGTCTCTCGAGCACTTCCGAGGGTAGTGAGGCTGCCATCCGCGCGTTGCGGGCGATGGCGGTGGCAATTCCGCCCGGGCAGACCACGCTGATTCCGAGCTCGCGTCCCTCGAGCTCGTGCCGCAGGGCATCTGTAAAGCCTCGCACTGCAAACTTGCTTGCGCTGTAGGCACTTTGGCCGGCTGGGGCGACGAGGCTGAACAGGCTCGCGATGTTGGTCAGATGGGCGCCGGGTCGCTGCAGCAGGTGCGGCAGGAAGGCGCGCGTCATCCGGACCACGCCGTGGAAGTTGATGTCGAACAGCCAGTCGAAGTCCTCTGCGGACACCTCAGTGAAATCTCCGCCGAGGGCGACGCCCGCGTTGTTGAAGAGCAGATCGACGCCACCATGGGCATCAAGCACCGCGGCGGGAAACGCCGCCACCTCGCTCGTCGAGGCGACATCGACAAGATGCTGACTGACGCGTCGGCCGTGTGCGGGAAGCAGCGCTACGGTCGCCGCAAGCGCCTCGCTGCGGATGTCGGCGAGTGCGAGGTGAGCCCCCGCGGCGGCCAATTGCACCGCCAGAGCCTGACCGATGCCGCTGCCCGCGCCCGTGATGACGGCGACTTTATCTGTGAAATCGAGTGCTCTCACGTGGCTGCTCCAAAAAATTTCAAGGTGCCATCGGCGATACGGCTGTAGCGCGTAATGATGAGATCGCGCAGGTAGTTCTGGTGAATGCGCCAGGGAAACCGGTCGCCTTGCTTCGGAAATTGGGACAGAGCCCGCAGGACGTAGCCCGAATTGAAATCGATGAACGCTTGCTCGCCAACCGTTGGATCGCGCGGTGCGACGGCGTATGCGTGACCGTGCCGGTCCATATAACGCAGCAGTCGACAGAGATAGGTGGCAATCAGGTCGGCCCGCAGCGTCCACGAGGCATTCGTGTAGCCGAAGGTGTGGATCATGTTTGGCACGCCGCTGAACATGGCACCGCGATACACCATGGTGTCGCTCAGCGTGACGTCGCGGCCATCGACCTGCAGCCGGATGCCGCCCATCGGCTGCACCTTAAGACCCGTCGCCGTCACGATGACATCCGCCTGCAGCGTTTGGCCGGAGCGAAGCCGTATCCCCTCGGGCACGAAGCGCTCAATGTGATCGGTAACCACCGAAACGCTGCCGTCGCGGATCGACTTGAACAGATCGCCATCCGGCACGGCGCACAGCCGCTGATCCCAAGGATTGTAGTCGGGCGCGAAATGCGTCTTCACGTCGTAGCCCGGTGGCAACTCGGCGGCCGCCAACTCGATGACACGTCGCCGGAACGGTCGTGGCTTGCGCTTCGCCAGCGCATAGAGGAACACACTACCGAGGATGCACTTCCAGCGCACGAACCAATAGGCGAGCGATGCTGGCATCCAGGGCTCAAGCAAGCGTGCGAGAGGGTCCTTTGCGGGTTGACTCGCGATGTAGGACGGACTGCGCTGCAGCATCACCACGTGCTGCGCTCGCTCCGCCATCGCAGGCACCAGTGTGACCGCGGTGGCACCGCTGCCGATGACAACGACACGACGCCCCGCGTAGTCGAGATTTTCGGGCCAGAACTGTGGATGCACGATCTGCCCGCTGAAGCTCTCCTCACCGTCAAACTGAGGTCTATGGCCTTCGGTGTAGCTGTAGTACCCGGCGCATAAGTGCAGGAAGCGGCAGCGAAGCTCATGATCGCTGCCGGCCTCGCGGTCGTGAACCAGGACCGTCCAGCATCGCTCGGCACTCGACCAGTGCGCGGCGCGCACTTCGATGCCGTAGTGGATGAGTGACGCCACACCCGTTTGCTCTGCCGTCTCGCGCAGATAGCCGAGGATGGTGGGGCCGTCGATGATGGAGCGCTCGCTACGCCAGGGTCGATCGCGAAAACTCAGCGTATACATGTCCGAATCGGAGCGAATGCCCGGGTAGCGAAACAGGTCCCAGGTACCGCCGAGTTGTGCGCGAGACTCGAGTACGGCGATTCGTTTGTGCGGCAGGGTCTTGCGCAGGGTCGCAGCAGCGCCGATGCCGGAAATGCCGGCGCCGACGATCAGCACGTCCAGACAATCCTTGGGTAATTCGCGCATGCCGCAGTCCACTGTAGCGACCACAGGTCGAGTGGGTGGGAGGATACGTGAGCCACGCTCGGCCTGTCTGCCCGGCCTGCAGTATGATTCGCGGATGAGGTCCATGCTGTTCGTTCCCGGTGACCGACCCGACCGTTTTCCCAAGGCGGTTGGATCGGGGGCCGATGCGGTCATCCTCGATCTGGAGGATGCAGTCACCCCTGATCGACGCAGCTATGCGCGGCAGGCGATTGCCGAATACCTTAGGGGGCCTCGACAGGGCGTGCCGGTTTGGGTGCGCATCAACCCGGTCGATTCCGCCGATGTGCTCGCCGACCTCGCAGCGGTGGTTCCGGCGCGACCTGAGGGCGTGATCCTGCCCAAGGCCCGTCATGGCGGGGACGTGTCGCGACTCGATCACTGGCTCGAGATGCTCGAGTGCGAGCACGGTCTCGGCGCAGGCACCATACGGGTGATGCCGATGATCACCGAGACGGCCGGTGCGCTGCTCTCGCTCCCAAGCTTCACGCCGTCGCCCCCGCGGGTGGTGGCCATGACCTGGGGCGCGGAGGACCTTGCGACCGAACTTGGCGCGCTCGGCAACCGCACCTCGACCGGCGAGTACGAACCGGCGTTCGAACTTGCGCGCTCGCTCTGTCTCATCACCGCAGCGGCGGCCGGCGTCCTCGCGATCGACACCGTCGATACCGAAATTCGCGATATCGCAGCGGTCGAGCAGCGCGCGCGATCGTCGCGACGCGCCGGGTACCTCGGCAAGCTCGCGATCCATCCCGCGCAGATCCCGGCGATCCACGCCGCGTTCACGCCCGCGGCGGCCGAGCTCGAGTGGGCTCGTCGCGTGCTGGAGGCGGTGGCCGCGGCGCCTGCCGCAGGGGCCGTCAAGGTCGACGGTAAATTGATCGACAGGCCGCACGTGCTGCAGGCGGAGCGGTTGCTGGCCTCGGTCGCCCAGGCAGGACGTGCATGAATGAAACGCACCGGCTTCAAGGGCAACAAGGCTTCGCTGCCGAGCAAGCCCTGTGTCAGTTGCGGGCGCCCGATGAGTTGGCGCAAGGCCTGGGCGCGTAATTGGGATAGCGTCAAATACTGCTCGGATCGTTGCCGACGGAGTACCCCATGAGTCTGCACCCAGCCCACAGTTTGCTGATTCGCTCCCCGATCGATGGCAGCGAGATCGGTTCTGCGTCAGTGACCCCCCTCGAGTCGCTCCCGGGCGTCATCGAGCGATCGCAGCGTGCGTTCGAGTCGTGGCGAGAGGTGCCCGCGCCGCGCCGAGGGGAGCTTGTGCGTCTGTTTGGCGAGGAGTTGCGCGCGGCCAAGGAGAGTCTCGCCTTACTCGTCACGCAGGAGGCGGGCAAGATCACGAGTGAGGGGCAGGGCGAAGTTCAGGAGATGATCGACATCTGCGACTTCGCCGTAGGGTTGTCGCGTCAGTTGTACGGGCTGACCATCGTATCGGAGCGACCGGGTCATCGCATGATGGAGACATGGCATCCACTCGGGCCCTGTCTCGTCATCTCCGCGTTCAATTTTCCCGTGGCCGTGTGGGCGTGGAATGCGGCGCTTGCGCTGGTCTGTGGCAACTCGGTGATTTGGAAACCATCGGAAAAAACCCCGCTGACGGCGCTGGCGACGATGCGGATCTTCCAGCGGGCACTTGAGCGTTTCGGTTCCGGTGCGCCCGAGGGACTCGTGCAATGCGTGATCGGCGGTGCGGCCCATGGTGAGCAACTCGTCGATTCATTGCAGATCCCACTGGTGTCGGCCACGGGTTCAACGCGCATGGGTGCATTGGTGGCACCTCGGGTGGCGGCTCGCTTTGGCCGCAGCATCCTCGAGCTCGGCGGCAATAACGCGATGATCGTCGCACCGAGCGCCGATCTCGACATGGCGACTCGTGCCATTGTCTTCTCGGCTGTGGGAACGGCAGGGCAGCGGTGCACGACCTTGCGCCGTCTCATCGTGCATCGAAGCATCCGCGAAGCGTTACTTGAGCGTTTGAAAAAAGCCTACGCGAGC